>NZ_JBVHDS010000021.1:0-83308 GCF_055563255.1 Streptomyces sp. NPDC002958
CCCAACTCCGACGCAGCCCGCTCCACCCGCTCGACCGTCTCCCGACGCGCACCCAGACCATTGAGAACCCGCGACACCGACGCAATGGAAACCCCGGCACGCTTCGCGATCGACACGATCGTCGGCTGCCCAGCGCTCGCTGTCCTCGGCACCGCTTTACCCCCATGTGTCGGCGAACTACCGGTTGCTGTAAACGTTTCCTAAAGGTGGAAACGTTTACAGATGTTGCAGTCCCGTTCCCCGGTCGTCAACAGGCGGTCAATGTGATCCAGCTCATGTCGGGGCATGGGAGGCGTGTTGCGGCTCTGTGGCAGCAGTTCCGGGGCCCAAGCGGCGCCCCGGTTCTCGGGCCGAGGGCGGGCGGGGCAGGCCGCAAAGGTTGCGGAAGCGCTGCGAACGGCGGGATGCGCCGTCGTCGGCACAGGAAACGCTCCCCGCGACGCAGAAAAGACATCGGTCGCATACCCGCAAGGACTTGACAGGCAGGCGCAGGCGCTGGCCTCCCGGCTGCCGGGAAAGCGAGCGACCCAGGACTCCGCAGCCGTTCCGGGCTCGGTGACATTGACCGTCGGCGAGGATTTCGATGGCATTCGCTGATTCGACGGACAGCCCTTACCGGCGTGCAGGCGTGGCCATACACCGGCCTCGGTCCAGTCCCGCAGCCGGCGCCAGGCCGTCACCCCGGAGCAGCCCACGGTCTCCGCTCCTGGCGTGGACGGTCTCGGCGGACAGCGCGCCGACACCGCAATGACCGTGTGGGCATCGCTACATTCTGCTAACGTCTGCGACATGATGCGCGCTGCTATGACGACGACGCCGGAGAGTGTCCCGGCGCGCTGACAGACGATCTGATCCGAAGCCCCGGGGCAAGTGCCCCGGGGCTTCGGCGTAGACCCGGTCACTTGCTCCGCATCCAGCAAGGAGACCGCGATGACCACCAAGCACGACCACCGCAAACTGGGCCGTGAACTGGGCCTGTTCGACACCCATCCACTGATCGGCGCCGGCCTGCCGTACTGGCTGCCCGACGGCGCGACCGTACGGCACACCCTGGAGGAGTACATCCGTGCCGCCGAGCGGCGGTCGGGCTACCAGCACGTGTACTCACCGGTACTCGGCAAGCGGGAGCTGTACGAGATCTCCGGGCACTGGGCGCACTACAGCGACGACATGTTCCCCCCGATGGACCTCGGCGGGGAGCAGGTGGTCCTGCGGCCGAGCCTGTGCCCTCATCACGCGCTGATCTACCGCTCCCGCTCCCACAGCTACCGTGAACTGCCCTTGCGAATGGCAGAGTTGGGAGGCATGTATCGCTCCGAACTCTCGGGCGTGCTCGGCGGACTGACCCGTGTGCGGGCCATCCAGCTCAACGACGCGCACATCTTCTGCACCCTGGACCAGGTCGCCGAGGAGGCGCAGGCGGCGCTGGAGATGATTCGCCGGGCGTACGAGGCGCTCGGCATCATCCCGACCCGTTACCGGCTCTCCCTCCCGGGTCCTGGTGGCAAGTACGTTGCCGCACCCGAGAAGTGGCAACGGTCCACCGCCCTGCTGACCGACGTCCTGGACCGCTCCGGCCTGCCCTGCGAGGCGGCCGAGGGAGAGGCCGCGTTCTACGGCCCCAAGATCGACGTCCAGGTCACCGACGGCGCCGGGCGGGAGTCCACTCTGTCCACCGTCCAGGTCGACTTCCACCAGCCCGAGCAGTTCGACCTGCACTACATCGGCGCGGACGGCGCCAAGCACCGCCCGGTCATGGTCCACCGCAGCATCATCGGCAGTGTGGAACGTGCCGTCGCCCATCTCATCGAAAGGCACGGCGGTGCCTTCCCCGCCTGGCTCGCCCCCACTCAGCTGGTCATTCTCCCGATCTCCGACACCGAACTGGCGAACGCCGCAGCCCTTGCCCAACGCTGCACCCGTCTCGGACTGCGTGCCCAGATCGCGGGACCGGACCGCGGCAGCCTGGGCGCCCGTATCCGAGAGGCCCGCCTGGTTCCCTATCAAGCCGTCATCGGCGCGAAGGAGGCCACTGACGATCACGTCGCACTGCGTTTGCGTGACGGACGCCGACTCCACCCGCAGCCGGTCAGTGACGTGCTCACCCGCATCAGCGCTCTCATCGGGGACCACAGCACCGACCTGTGGGCTGACGCCGCCTCATAGCAGCGTCGCGATCAGCGCCTGCTGTCGCCCGGGGCGAGGAGACTGGTGATCTCCGCGATGGCGTCGGGTGAGGGCTTGAAGTAGCGGCGGACGTTCTCCGGCTTCTTGTGTCTCGACTTGGCCATCAGCATCAGCAGGCTGGCCCCGGCCTCGCCCAGGTGGGTTTGATGTGGCCGATCTCGCCCGCGTGCGGCCGGCTGCCAAGTCGGCATTCGGGGCCGGTCACACGCGGGCGAACTATGCGCTTTCTCAGTCCAATGCGGAGGAGCCCGAATCATGCTCGCCCGCACCACGCTCCGAGTGGTCGCGGTCGGGCCACAGGAGCACGACAGCGGCGGCCAGCCCTGCGACGGCGGCCAGAACCACGAGCACCATCCGGTCGGAGATGGCGGCCCCGATGTGCGAAAGGCGCTCCTCCATCGCGAACTCGGTGTCGGCACTCATCAGTGACGGCAGGGCTGACGTCCCGTCGAACAGGAGGAAGGCGGCGCCGAGAGCGATGAACAGTGTGCCTCCCACCAGTGACGTGCTGTGCAGCGACAGGGGGCCCAGTGTCCCCGTTCTGCCCCGCAGCCATCGCTTCCTGCCGAGGTCGAATCGGTCCCACAGCAGGGCCAGGACGAACATCGGCAGCGCCATGCCGAGCGCGTAGACCGCGAGCAGAAGCCCGCCGTGCAACGGATCACCGTCGATGGCGGCGACGGTGAGAATGCCGCCGAGGATCGGTCCCGCGCAGAATCCCGCCAGCCCGTACACCGCGCCCAGAGCGACCACCGACAGCGCTGATCCCGAACTGCGGTTGCCGGCTGCCTGCTGCATTGTGCGGGAGCCGAACCCGAGCCCTAGGATCTGCGCGGCGCCCAGCGCGATGACCAGCCAGCCGCCTGCGCTGACCAGGGCATCCCGATGACCGTAGAACAGGCGGCTGGCGAAGGACCCGGCCACGCCCAGCGGGACCAGGGTCGTGCACAACCCCGCGTAGAACAGGGCCGTCCGCGCGAACAGCCTGGTGCGGCTGCTGAAGGAGTAGGCGAAGAAGGCAGGCAGCAGCAGGGCGCTGCACGGGCTGAGCAAAGCGAGCAGCCCGCCCAGAAAGGCGGCCAGTAGCCCCACTTCACTCATCGGCCGACCGCTTTCGCCGCCGCGTCGATGGTCTCCTTGAACGTTTCGGTCGGCTGCGCGCCCAGGATGGGCTTGCCGTTGACCAGGAACGCCGGCGTGCTGGTGACTCCCAGCCCGTACCCTTCCTCCTGGTCGCGCTGGACGGCCTGGCGGGCTGCGGCCGAGTCCATGTCCGCCTTGAACCGCTCGATGTCCTCAATGCCCGCCCGGACCGCCATGTCGACCAGGTTCTTCTCACTGAACGCTCCCGCGTTCCGCTCGCGCGGCTCGCTGTAGGCGACCTCGTGGAAGTCCCAGAACTTCTTCTGCTGACCGGCCGCCCACCCAGCCAGGGCCGCTTGCGTTGATTCGTCCCCGAAGACGGGGAAGTTGCGCCATTCGATGCGCAGAATGCCCTTGTCGACGTACGAGCGCACGAGGTCCGGTTCCGTTCTGCGCGCGAACTGCCCGCAGAACGGGCATTGGAAGTCGGAATACTCGATCATCACGACGGGAGCGTCGGCCCGGCCGACCGCGAGCGCGTCGGTCTTGTCCCGGCGGGCCAGGGCGAGCAGGCTGTCGTCTGCCGGCGCGGACTCGCCGGGCTCGGTCACGACCGCGGTGGGCTGTGCGGCGGACTTGGTCGCAGGGGTGTCGGAGCCGTCAAGGGTGAGCGCGAAGGCACCGGTGACCACGGCGGCGACGAGAACGCCTGAAGCCAGGATGGTCCGCTTGCGGTTGCGGCGGCGTGCGGACGGAGTGCTGGTGGACGTCATGACGTACCTCTCCTGATACGGAGGAAGGGAAGAGCGAAGGAAAGGGGGCCGGGCGTCAGAGGGAGACCGACGTGGGGCATGCCGACTGGGCCGACAGGCGGCGCAGGGCCGCTTCGGCGAGAAGCGCCACGGAGGCGATGGCGATCAGCGGTTGCAGCGGCGCCCAGTAGCTGAGCGCTCCGGAGGTGCCGAGCAGCAGCAGGACGGCCTTGTTGCAGACCGGACAGCCGACCGCCAGGAACGACAGGAATCCGCCCAGCCACCCGAGACGTCCACCGTCAGGAGAGTCCGGTGCCCCGGGTGCGGAGGAAGGGCGCACGTAGGTGCCCAGGACCAGCCCGGCCAGAACGGCCGTGCCGGCAAGTGCCGGATAGTTCCACCACTGCACGGGAACCGACCGGGAGAACAGCGGGTTGGGGATCACGTCCGTCGGCATACCGACGGCCAGTGCGGACAGCAGCGCACCGGCACCGGCTACAGCCCACTGCCGAAGCCGCCAGTCACGCAGCGCCAAACCCGCCCGGCTCAATGAGCGCGGGGAAGAAGACATGTACGAGTACTCCGTTTCTGAGGATTCAGTGACACGACACGGGGGTCGGCCTAAATCCGCAGAACGCAGAACAGGACAGCAGGTGGAGGCGGGGCAGGCCCCGAGGGGAAGGCACGGGCGGGAAGCGCCGCCCCGGGTACGGACAGGGCACGGGTGACGGCCATCCACTGGCCGGAACCGGCGTGCGCGCCGTGGTCGGCGCGCTTCGCACTCGATTCCACCACGGCCTTTTTGGTGCACGGGGACATGGAACGATCAGAAGCTGCCACGGGACCCAGACGCTGGTCCGCTGTCGTCTGGAGGGCGCTCACCGTACGCGGGCCCATCCCGTTGCCGGATCCGCCCCGCGCAGCGTGACCAGCGATGCAGAGCGTTGCGACTGCTGCCAGGATCACGGCCAGGATGGCCCGGACGCTGCGCAGAGCCGCCCCGTGCCTTCCTGGTTTCATGCCACGCCATCCTCAAGTCGTCCGCAAGAGCCCCACGATAGGTCACACTCCGGCTAGCGTCTCATCCCTGGCTACGGGTGTTTCACACCGCGCTGTGCCTGTGGTGCGCCCTCGCCCGGGCCGTGACCGTTCCGGCCCTCTGCGCCTCACTCGTGTTCCCGATCCGCCACGGTCACCCGCCGTGGCCCCGGCACCTTCGCAAGACAGCGGCCGAGGCGCGCTCGCCGAGCAGGCCGGCATCGCCCTTGGTCCGCACGGCGGTATCCGGGTCGACGAGCGTCAACGCATCAGCGACCGGCACGTCTACGCAGTGGGGGGTGCCGTGGAGAAGATCGACCACCTGTCCAGGGGCGGGGTCCTGTCCCCCTGGCCAACCTCGCCAACCGGCACGGCCGCCTGCGGGCGGCAGTGCTGACCGGCCGACCCGTACGGAGTGTGCCCGCCACCGGCACGGCGATCGTGGAGGCGTCCAATACCCCACCGGGTATTCTGGAGGTCGGCGCGGCCGTCGACTCCAGGTGTGGGAGGCTGTGTTGCGTGCCTACTTCCCGAGCGGACACCGTCCGCGTCGTCGTTGCCGCTCCTCAGCCCGACCGCGTCGCACGGGCCACCATGAACCTACTGGCCGCAGCGGACCGCCCGCTGGACGTCGAGATCGTCCTCTACGGTGCGGGCGTCGACCTGATCCTCGACCGGACCCCGCCCGCCGAAGCGACGGCGCTGCACGAAGCCGGTGCCCGTGTACTGGTCTGCGCCAACACCCTCAAGGGCCGCGGGCTGACAGCGGAGGTTCTCCCTCCGTGGGTCGGCGTCGTGGACGCGGCCGTCTGGCATCTTGCCCTGCGGCAGCACCAGGGGTGGTCGCTCGTTCCGGTCTGGTGACGGGTCGGCCACGCGGTCACCGCGACGGCCGCCGCCGGAGTGCTCGCGGCGGACACCGGGGCCAGGCACGGCAGGCGCGGGCGAAGCTTGCCGAGCGCACTGCCCTGGCGGCCCGATTCGGCCTACCCGGAGCGCCAGGCTGCGGGCTCGCCCCTGGCGGTGGGTCAGGCACCGCTCACCGCGTGACGGCATCAACTACGCTGTCACCAGTTGCGTGGCCCGTGTCCGCGTTCCGGGATCAGGCCCCCTTGACCATCTCCTGAAGGCGCCTGGAGGAAGCTGTGACCGCCGAACTTCCTGACTGGATGTTTCCGCCCAGGCCGAGTGGCTGGGAGGCAGACGACCTCGACCATCTACCGCAGGCACCGCGGCACACCGAACTCATCGACGGAGCCCTGATCTTCATGATGTCGCCGCAGCGGTCCTGGCACGCCCGGATCGTGGAGAACCTGACCTTCGCCCTGCGTCAAGCGGCTCCCGCCGGGTTCGGGGCCGAGAGGGAGATGACCGTCCGCCTCGACAAGAAGAGCCGCCCCGAACCCGACCTCCTGGTCACCACCGTCCCCTACGACCCGGACCGCACCTGGTTCGCGCCCGAGGATGTCGCTCTGGTCGTCGAGGTCGTATCCGAGGAGTCTGTAGACCGCGACCGGTCCCTGAAACCTTTCAAGTACTCCCAGGGCAAGATCCCGCACTTCTGGCGCATCGAGGACGAGGCCGGGACCCCCACCGTCCACACCTATGAACTGGACGACATGACGCGTACTTACGTGCCCACCGGCATCCACCGAGGCCGACTGAAGGTCTCCGTTCCCTTCCCCCTCGACATCGATCTCGACGCCCTCGTACCGTGAACCCGGCCGTGGCCGAGGAGCGGAGGTTTGTGTGGGCCGTGACGCTCATATGACGCGTCGGCCGTCCCGGAAGATCCACGGAGAGCCGAGGAACCTCAGCCTGACCTGGTAGTTTTCCGATCCCGTCCAGGCCGACGTGATTCCGATGACGTCGCACGTGGAGTGTGTGGCTATTCTGGAGTCTGTGGAAAAGGGTGCCTGATCTGCGGTTTTTCCTAGGTTGCTCAGGCGTGGCGGGGATACTCGACCTGTTTTCCGAAGTGCAGCGGGTCGAGCGGACGGATCGCCGTTGAAGGGGCCTGACCTGCGGATTCATGGGGGATGCGCTCGCATCGGCGACGGCACCGTCGCGACTGTCAGCCGATCGCGAGGGCGGCCGATGCGTCGATGAGGGCGAGTTGGCCCGGGCTGGCTCTCCGGGTCCGGGCCTGTTCCACGAAATGGCCGAGCTCCGCGCGGACGGTGGCCGAGTCGATGCGCTTGATCACGGGCAGCGTGGCCTCGACGATCTGACAGGCGTCGTCGAGGCGGCCGACACCGGCCAGGGCTGTCGCCTGCCGAACCGCAAAGCGGGCCTGGGAGTTGCTGTCCGCCGGGACGGCCGGCCGGTGCTCGGCGGCGAAAAGGTCGGCGGCCAGCTCGAAGCGACGGAGGCTGAGCATGCAGGACGCCTCGATGAGCCGAGGGTTGCCGTTCTCGATGCGCGGGCCCCAGTGAGGGGTCCGGTCGCCGATGACCTCGGCGACGTGGCTTCTGAACCGCTCCAGTGCCCCCCGGCAGGCCCCCGCATCGCCACGGCGCGCATGCCCCTGGGCCGCGCGTCGCGCGGCGTGCGCGCGGATCACCGGGTTGGCCGCCGGGTGCCCGGCCGCCTGGTCAGCGAATCCGATCGCCGCATAGGTGTCACCGCGGTGCTGGGCGATGAACGCCTTGCGGACCAGGGCATACGCGGCCACCGTTTCGTCCCCGCCGTGTGCGCCCCAGCGGACAGCGAGATTCGTCCAGCGCAACGCCTCCGCGGGATTTCCCGCCTCTTGTGCCATCCACCCCGTGTATTCGGCGAACCTCGAGGCCAGCAGCCAGATCTCGGCACGCTGTTCGCCAACGGCGTGCGGACCGGCGTCCGTCAGGATCCGCGTGATCGACTTCATCGAAGCGGTGACGAACCTTGGTCCGGTGGATCTGCCGATGTCCTTCAGCTCCCGCAGGACCCGCTCGTACCCGGCGACCACGGGGCCGGCCTCGACGACGCCCTCGGCCCGGGCGCCGCGGCGGCCGGCCCCGGCCAGCTCGACGAGTTCCCCGCCGGTACCGAAGGCCGCGTCGCATGCCGCCGCCACAGCGGGCGTCGGGTTGCGCAACCCGCTCTCCAGATTGCAGATCTGCCCTTCGGACACATTCGCACGCCGGGCGGACTCGCGCACGCTCCACCCCCGACGTGCCCGGAGTGTGGCAAGGACGACGCCGAAGTCGCCCGGTGGTAGACGCGTGCTGGTCGATCTCCCTGCCGAGACCGTCTCTGCCGCGCTGTCCGCCGGATCCATACCCGCCAGCGTACGGAACCTTGCGGCGGCTATTCAATCCTCGGTGAATAGCGACCGAGCGTGTACTCCACCCCTAGGGTGAGCACGATGCCTGACGTCAAGGCTTCCCAGAGAGGGGGAAATTGTGCCGCGCATCTTCCTCAGCTTTCGCAAACCGGACTCCCGGTGGATGCGAGACCGCGTCTACCGCGCGCTGTCCGACCGCCTAGGTGCCCACGAGATCTTCAAGTCGGGCCAGTCGATACCGCCCGGGGCTGACTTCGCCGAGATCCTGCGGCGGCAAGCCGCCGAGTGCGAGCTCATGTGCGTACTGATCGGGCCAGGGTGGCTCGACGCGCGGGGCGGGGACGGTGTGCGGCTCCTGGACCGGGCTCACGACTGGGTCCGCCTGGAGATCGCGACAGCTCTGCGGGCGGGAAACCGCGTCGTCCCTGTCCTCCTGGGTGACGCGACGATACTGCCCGACGCCTCGGCGCTGCCGGCCGAGATCGCGGAGCTGGCGCGCCTGCAGTTCCTCCGCGTTCCGGAGACCCATCTGCCGGACGGGCTGGAGCACTTGAGCGATGCGGTGACCGCTCTCCTGTCCGATACCGACATCGACCCCGCTGTCGAACCCGGGCACGGCACGGCGCCGACCGCCGATCCGGAGCCGTCAATGACCATGACGGCCCATGTGTCCGGCGGCGGCAGCGCCTACCAGGCGGCCCGTGATCAGACGATCAGGCTGGCGTGAGGGGCTGACGATGGATCATTCCGGAGCAGACGGTGCTCATCGGATAGGGCCGTATGCGCTGCTCGGAAGAGGGAGCACGGTCGGCGGAAGCGAAGTCTTCGCGGCCCGCACGGATGAGGGGCTACTCGTCACGGTCACGGTCGTGGGGCCCGAACTCGCCGCGGACCCGGGGTTCCGGGACCGGTTCCGAGCCGCCGTCGAGCCGGCAAGGACGCTGTCCGGCGCCTTCCTCGTACCGGTGGTGGATGCCGACGCCGACGCGCCGGTTCCTTGGCTGGCGACCCAGTTCACCGCCGGACTGCCGCTCCGGCAGGTGGTGGACCGGCACGGCCCGCTGTCCGAACCGGCCCTGCGGGTGCTCGCCGACGGCCTCGCCCGGGCGCTGGCCGCACTCCACGCGGCCGGTACGGTCCACGGCGAGGTGAACCCGGACTCGGTGCTGCTGACCATGGACGGGCCCCGCATCACCGCCCTGGGGATGGCGGGAGCCACCGGAAGTCCGGCACCCTCACCGACGGACGACATGTTCGACCTCGGGTCGACCGTGCTGTTCGCAGCTTCCGGAGGCGGGCCGGACACGGGCGCCCTCCCCGTGTCGCTGCGTGACGTGATCGGCGGCTGTCTGTACCCGGAACCGTCGGACCGTCCCACCGCGGAGCAACTCATCGCCTACCTGAGGAATCAGAACCTGCCTGCCCTGGCGGGCAGTTGGCTGCCGCCGGCGGTGACCGCCGACATGGCCGCCGCGACCGCGGCGGTGGGATCGGTGTCCGCCGGGGGCGGTGGCCGGGGCCCGTTCCCTCCGCCGCCGGTGATCGCTGCCGACACGGGTGTCAGCCGCCGGAAGCTGATCACCGCTCTGGCAGGGGGCGTGGCCGTACTCGGCGGAGCCACGGCAGCGGCACTCGCCTTCTCCGGCGACTCGTCACCGGCACCCGACGGCCGGGCCGGCGGGCCCGGGTCCACTGCGCGGCCGGCCTCTCCGTCAGCCGTGCGATCCCCGTCGGCCTCCTCTGCGTCGCCGTCCTCGACGGACGGACCGGAATCGATCGTTCTGGCCGGACCCGACGCCGTCAAGGCATGGTCAGAAGCCGGAAAGCATGCCCCCACCTGCCTGGAAGCGTCCGACAAGGTGGTCATGGTGGTCACGGACACGGCCACTTCCTTCCTTGACGCCGCGACCGGAAAATCCGCGTTCCCCCCGCTGAACACGACCAACGACTTCGGCACGACCAGCCTCAAGTACCCGACGGCGTACGCGGACGGAGTGTTCTACCTGCTCTGCGACACACCGAGTCAGTCAGGCGTGCTGGCGGCGTTCGACGCCGCCAGCGGGAAGGCGAAGTGGGCGACCAACCTTGCCGACGCCGATCCCGGCGGCGGCGGCACGTATGTGTCGTACCCGAGCAACTATGTGGCAGTCGCGGGGAACACGGTCTATGTATGCGGGCAGGTGCTCAAGATAGACGGGGAGTTCTCGGCCAAGTCTCCGATTACCGGCTACATCCGTGCGTTCAACGCCGCGACCGGTAAGGGACTGTGGCAGGTCAAGGGCACGGACATCAACAACGTGCTCGTGCCGCCCTCCGGTTCTCGCCTGCTGGCCGCCTCGGCCGTTCCGGGCAAGAAACCCAGCCGCGTCCAGATGATCGACGCCGGCAGGAGAGGTGCCCGCGGCTGGAAGGTATCCGTCCCGCACGCCTCGTTCTACTTCACCACCGGCTGGCCGCTGACGTGCTACGCCGCCGGACTGTTCCTGTTCGCCGGCGGCAACGGCGACACGCTGTTCGCCGTCGACGCGGCCACGGGCAGCGAGAAGTGGCATCAACGCTTCGAGGCGAAGAACGGGGACCAGGTCCGGATCGGCGCCCCGTTCTCCAGCCTGGACGGCGCGACCGTCTACGTACCCGTCGGCAGCGACCTGGCCGCCCTGGCCGTGGCCGACGGCACGCTCCGGTGGGTCGCGGTGCTCGACGGCGCCAGCGACATGGGCCGTTCCAACCTGTTCAACGCCTCCCTCAGTGTTTCCGGCAAGAGCGCGCAGTGTTCGGCCGACACCGTCTTTGCCACCGACAGCGCCAAGACGCTGTGGGCCATCGACGCGGCCACCGGCAGGGCCCGGTGGAGATACAGCGACCCCGGGCAGCCGGACGTGGGGTTCCTGTGGACGGTGGGCGGCGACCACGTGTTCATCGCCTCCCACCTGACAATGACCGCGATCGTGGCCCACGGGCGGTAGGGGACAAGGAGTAGACATGGAGACGAGTGTGGAACTCGCCGGCCTGGCATCGGCGGCCGCGGCGCGTCTGATCGACCTGCTGGCGACGGACGGCTGGGCCGCGGTCAGGTCCTCGGTCCTGTCGCTATGGCGGTCCGCGCACCCGGAGCGCGTCGAGGAGGAACTCGCCGACGCACGCGGCGAGTTGCTTCAGGCGCAGCAGACGGGCGACGGCGAGGAGCTCCAGGGGCTGCTGGTCGCCGAGTGGCAGGCCCGCATCATCCGGCTCATGGCCACGCGGCCGGACGCCGTCGACGAGCTGCGCGCGCTGTTCGGCGGGGAACTGCGCGCTGCCGGAACCTCGGAACAGCAGATCACGGGCTCGATGACGCTGGAGGCACACGTCTCCGGCGGCGATGCGTTCCTGGCCGGCCGGGACATGAACGTCACCAGGGGCGGACAGGCGTGACGGAACGCAGCACCGGTGACTCGCCCCCCGACGGGCCGCCCCTCTGGCAGCCGAAACGGCAGGAGGCGAGCGCGACCGGCGGCGGCAGCGTCTTCCAGGCCGGCCGCGACCTCCATGTTCGCCTCGGCGACCAGGGGCGCAGAACCGTGCCCGGTCCCGGCGCCGACCAAGTCCCTTGCCCATACCCGGGCTTGGTCCCGTTCGACGCGCAGCACAAGCAGTGGTTCTACGGCCGTGAGCGAATGGTTCACCTCGTGTGCGAGCGGATGGACGCCCGGATGCGTGAGGGCGGCCCGCTGGTGCTGATCGGCCCCTCGGGGGCCGGGAAGTCGTCCCTGCTCGCGGCCGGGGTACTGCCGGCCCTGGACGACGGCCGGCTTCCGGTGGCGGGTTCGAGCACCTGGCCGCGGCTGCTGCTGACCCCGACGGCATCCCCTGCCCTCGCACTGGCGGCCGCCGCCGGGCTCGACGCCGAGACCGCCCAGCGCACGGCACCGGCGTGGCGGGCCGATCCCGCACGGTGCCTTGCCGAGCTGCGCGAGATCACCGGAGCCGGCGATCCGGAGCCCGCCGGGGAGTCCCCCTCCGCGGGCCTGGTCGTCGTGGTCGACCAGTTCGAGGAGATCTTCACGGCCTGCGGCGACGAGACCGAACGACAGTGGCTCATCGACGTGCTCGACCGTCTGGCCCGGCCCACGGGCGGGGCGGTCGTCGTGCTGGGAGTGCGCGCGGACTTCTACGCCGCGTGCACGGCCCATTCGCAGCTCCGGGCGGCGCTCCAGGCCGGTCCGGTCCTGCTGGAGCCGATGACGGAGGACGAACTCAAGGACGCGATCCGCCGCCCGGCCGACAACGTGGGACTCGACGTCGAAGACGGCCTGGTCGAGGTGCTGCTGACGGAGCTGGGCACGGTCGGGGGACCGGTCGGGACGAGCGCCACGGGCCGGCTGCCGCTGCTCGCACACGCGCTGCGGGCCACCTGGCAGCAGCGCCACGGTCACACGCTCACCGTGGACGGATACCGCGTCACCGGCGGCATCCAGGGCGCTATCGCCACCACGGCGAACAGGCTCTACGACACCCTGCCGCCGCCCTGCCACGAGGCCGCACGGTGGGTGTTCCTGCGGCTGGTCATCGTAGGACGTGACGCCGACGACAGCCGCCGGCGCGTCCGGTACGACGAGCTGCTGCGTCACGCGCCGGACCGGGATGCGGCCGCCAGAGTCCTGGACGACTTCACCCGTGGCCGGCTGCTGACCCTGGACCAGGACACGGTGGTGATGACCCACGAGGTGCTCATCCGCGCTTGGCCCCGGCTGCGGAACTGGATCGAGCACGACCGCACCGGGAACCTCGTACGACAGGATCTGGAAGAGGCGGCCGCGCTCTGGGAAGATGCCGGCCGGGAGGCAGCCGCGCTGTATCGCGGCAACCGCCTGGAGGCCGCCCTCGCCTGGGCCAAAACGCACGGGCCGGAGCTCAGCGGCGCCGCCCGGGCCTTTCTGGCAGCCGCCCGCCACCACCAGCGGCGCGGGCAACGGCTCCGCCGCGCCGCGGTCGCCACCATCACCGCCCTGGCCGTGGTCGCCTCGCTGGCCGCGGTGTTCGCCTTCCGGCAGGAGTCCCACGCCCGGGACGCCGCCACCCGGGCCCTGCGCTCCCGCGACGAGGCCATCAACGCTGCCGTCACCTCCACGTCCGTGCAACTGGGCCCGACCGATCCCTCGTTGTCCGCCCAACTCGCGCTGACCTCCTATCGCATGGACCCCACCCCAGATGCGGCGTCCCGGCTCATCACGACCCAGAACACCCCGCTGGCCACCCGGCTTCCCGGCCCGCGCGGCGCGGTGTACACCGTGGCCTACAGCCCCGACGGGCACATGCTGGCGGCCGGGAACGTCCACCAGAACCTCGTCCGGCTGTGGGACGTCTCCGATCCCGGCCGTCCGGTGGCGCTGGGCCAACCCGTGCCCGTGGACCGTTCCGTCAATTCGATCCTGTCGCTCGAGTTCAGCCCGGACGGCCAGGTGCTGGCCGTCGGCGGCCACACCAGCCACAACGGCGACGGCGGTTCCGGCGGATTCGTCGACCTGTGGAGCCTGACCAGCCCCAGCCACCCCGTCCTGCTCGGCCGGCCGAAGAGTCCCGCCATTCAGGGCTTGGACGCCGCGACCTCCATCGAATCGCTGGCGTTCAGTCCCGACGGCCGTACCTTGGCCGCCGGATGGCACGCCGGACTCGTCAGCCTGTGGAACGTCACCCACCCCGACGACGTCAAGCCCGCGGGAGCGCCCCTGAGCCTCGACTGCCCCGACGTTTTCTCCCATCGCGTCGCGTTCAGCCCCACCGGGCACACCCTGGCCGCCGCATGCGACGACGACGCCGGCACGATCGGCCTGTGGGACACCACCGACCCGGCCCACCCCGACCGCGGCCGTTCCCTGAAGGCCGGGCATCCCGTCAACTCCCTGGCGTTCAGCCCCGACGGCCGCACCCTGGCCGCCGGATCCACCGACAGCACGGTCCACCTGTGGAAGGTCGCCGACCCCGGCCACCCCGCACCCCTGGGCAAGCCGCTGACGGGTCCCGCCCAGCCCGTCATGTCGGTGGCTTTCAGCCCCGACGGTCACACCCTGGCGGCCGGCAGCGCCGACCACACCGTCCATCTGTGGAACGTCACCCACCCCGGGGCCATCGGCCCTCTGGGCCGGCCGCTGACCGGTCCCGGCAACGCGGTCACCGACGTGGTGTTCAGCCCCGACAGCCGCACCCTGGCCGCCGGGAACATGGACGGCAACGTCGATCTGTGGAATCTGCCGCCGACCCGGATCATCGGCGCCGGCGGCAATGTGGCATCCGTGGCGTTCAGCCCCGACGGGCGCACCCTGGCCGCAGGAAACCAGAACAAGACCGTCTCGCTGTGGAACACCGCCGACCCCAACAACCCCGCTCCCCGCGGTGATCCGCTCACCGGCCCCGAGGACGCGGTCGACGCCGTGGCGTTCAGCCCGGACGGGCGCACCCTGGCCGCAGGCGACAGCGGCGGCACCGTCACGTTGTGGAACACCGCCGACCCCAGCCATCCCGTTCGCTTCCCTGAGACCCTCACCGGGGCGAACGGGCTCATCTTCTCCCTGGCGTTCAGCCCCGACGGCAACACCCTGGCCGCGGCCGGCGACGACAAGCTCGGCAGCATCGCCCTGTGGGACGTCAGCGACCCCGCAAAGCCCGTCTCCCGGTCCGGCATCTCCAATTCACACACGAGGTCCGTCGCATCCCTGGCGTTCAGCCGCGACGGCACGATGCTGGCGGCCGGCGGCGACGGCAGCAATCGGGAAGTCGGACTGTGGAGTACGACGGACCCGGGGGTCCGTATCGGGGAGCCGATCCCCCAGCCGACCGCCACCAGGACCTGGGTGGCGTTCAGCCCGGACGGCCGCACGCTCGCCACCGGGAACAGCCGCGGCACCGTCACCCTGTGGAATGCCACGGACCCCAACCACCTCACGCGCAGGGGCAGTCCCCTGACTGTGCCCGGCGGCAGCCTGTGGTCGGTGGCGTTCAGCCCGGACGGGCGCACCCTCGCAGCGGCCGGCCACACCGACAACGGCACCATCAACCTGTGGAACGTCACCGATCCCGACCACCCCACCGCCATCGGCCGGCCGCTGACCGTGGATACGGGATTCGTCGCCGTTCTGGCGTTCAGCCCGGACGGTCACACCCTGGCTGCCACCACCGACGACGGCGTGGCCACGCTCTGGGACCTGAACGTCGAGTCCGCCATCAGCCGTATCTGCGCCGGGAGCTCCGGTGCCCTGAGCCGGCAGCAATGGAGCCGATACGTTCCCGAACTGCCGTACGAACCACCTTG
This sequence comes from Streptomyces sp. NPDC002958, assembly GCF_055563255.1. Lineage (NCBI taxonomy): Bacteria > Bacillati > Actinomycetota > Actinomycetes > Kitasatosporales > Streptomycetaceae > Streptomyces > Streptomyces sp. NPDC002958. Next base: position 15,617 of record NZ_JBVHDS010000021.1, read on the forward strand.
TGTGACCACCTAGTGTGATGCGCCGGAGATCCGTTGGCAGAAGCGGGCGAGGGAGTCGAGGATCTCCTCGGCCGTCTTGGTCCAGATGAATGGTGTTGGGTTTTCGTTCCACTCCTTGACCCACGCACGGATGTCGGCTTCCAGGGAACGCACGCTTTTGTGGGAGCCGCGGCGGATCTTCTGGTCGGCGAGGAAGCCGAACCACCTCTTCACCTGGTTGCCGCAGCGTGCACCGGGGCCGGTCAGGCCGCCAGCCTGACCCTCGCCCAGGTCCGGGACCCGGGTGCGATCTGCGAGGATGCCTACCGCCCCGGCGGCCTCGTCACGGTCATCCGCGGCGTCGACCCGGGGGGCGCTGTTCGCACTAGGAGGAAGGAAGGTGCACGTCAGCCTGGACGTCGACGTACTCGATCTGGTGTACGTGTCGAACACGGGGAGCAAGGAGCCTTTCGGAGCCTCCCCGGAGCAGGTCAGACACGTGATGGCGTGATGGCCTGGATCGCGGACAACTGCACCGTCGTGAGCGCCGACGTGTCGGAGATCGTGCCTGATCCCGCCCACCGTGCGACTGCCGAGATCGCGATGCGATGTATGCATGAACTCATCAAGGAGCGAGAGACGCGATGAATGAGAGGCCAGTGGCCCAGGTGACCGATGCCGCCGTCGAGTTGCGGCCCCACACGTCGGCGAGCCTCGAACCGCTGCTGCGGTGGAAGAACGACGTCGAGATCCAGCGGCTCAGCGACGACGGGACGCGCACGTACACCCGTGAGCAGGTCGTCGCGACGCTCGAGCGCTGGATGCGTCCCAGTGACGACATCGTCCACCTCGCGATCGGGCTCGCAGGCCGTGCGGAGCCCATCGGCTTCCTCCACCTGGCGCTCATCGAACGGGCTCACCGGCGGTGCCGGCTGGGCATCGTCATCGGTGAGAAGGACTTGTGGGGGTGCGGCTACGGGCATCTGGCGGTCGTACAGGGGGTCGAACACGCCTTCGACGTGCTCGATCTTGACCGGATCACGGTGGAGGTCTTCGCCGACAACACACGTTCAGTGCGGCTGTTCGAGCGTGTGGGCTTCGTGCGCGAGGGCGTCATGCGGGAGAACATTCTGCGCGACGGGCAGCGCGTCGACGAGCTGATCTTCGGACTGCTGCGGCACGAATGGATCGGGGGGGAAGAATTGACCAGATCGCGATGACGGGGCCAGAGAACCCGACACTGGCTGGGAGCCCGGAGGCGGATCGGCGTAGCTTTTATGCGGTACGAGGGGCATGATCGAGATGTACGGTTCCCCCACTGAATTCTTCGACTGCGGCACGGACGCGGTCCAGGGGGAGACTGTCGGCCGGGAGGTACATCTGCAAAGCGCTGCCCTGAGCGGCGGCGATCCGGGCCATGGTCCAGGCGCGGAGGAAGCCTCCTCCGTGTATGTAGCGGTCCGGATCCTGCGGCAGTATGCAGAGGTAGTCGTAGTCCCGGATCCGAGCGATCCACATGCGGTCGATCTCCGACCACGGCACAACCACCTGCGCCCGGTCCCAGGAAAAGGCCTTCAGGCGGACACCGGCCGTGGTGAAGGCCGGGTCGTCGCCCCGCATCGCGGTCACGGCCCCTGCAGAGGCGAGTGCGAATGCCACGGCAATCGCACTCGCCACGATGCTGCCGGGCAGGTCTACGACCTTCAGCAGCACCGAGAGCACCCCACACCCGAAACAAAGCCCGAGGAACGTCATCAGCATCCGGCGGGGTGTTTCTCCCCGTGGGATTCTCATTTCGAGCAGCGGCACATCGCCCACATCATCCCCTGTTGCAGTCCGACCAACTGATTGGTTCTATGGTCCGGCCGGTCGCCCTGCAAGAGCAAGAGGGTCAGTTCACCGGAAGTCGGCCGGCCTGCTCGGCTCGTGCACGGTGCTGGGCGCGGATCGCCGCGATCGGGGACAACGCATTGTCCAGCACCGTCTCCGCATCGGGGAACGTCTTGGCACCAAGCGCGCGCATCGCACGGGTCTGCCACTCAACCGCCTCCGTGATGGCCTGGGCCGACCGACGGCCGCATGCGCTATAGTTGATCTTGAAAGCTCGCCGCAACTCACGGCGACTGACACTGCGTTGGTGGTCCAAGGAAAGACGCCCCGCTTCCTGCGGGGAAATGCAGGTGCAAGGCCTGCCCAGCGCTCACTCACGAAGCCCTTCCCCCACCGGGGAAGGGCTTCGTCACGTTTCCCGCGTGCGAGTTCGCCCGGCTTGCCGCCACGCTGGAGGTAGCGCATCCGTACGGGTTCGCCGACCCGGATACGCCGACGCCCCGCGCCCGGTACGGAACCGGACGTGGGGCGTCAGCACGGTCGTATGTCAGTGATCGGCGGCGTACGAGACGAAGGCGGCCCACTGCCGTGACCCGAATGCGAGTTGGGGGCCCCGCACGTGCTTCGAGTCCCGTACGTGAATGGTCTCGGGGGCGAAAGCGACCTCCACGCACTCCGGGCCTTCATTCGTGCTGTAGCTGCTCTTGAACCACTTCAGCACGGAACTGTTCCCCGTCGAGGGGTTGGTCATCATGTTTCTCCCAGCACTTTCTCGATGAAGGCCAATGACTCACTGGGCGTGAGGGCTTGGGCTCGGATGATGCCATAGTGGATCTCAAAGAGCTGGATCTCCTTGGGATGCGAGAACAGCCGACTGATGAGGTGGGCCTCGTTGTGCCCCACGGTGTCCCCTTTCTCGAGCCGTAGCAGCTGGAATGACCCCGCAAGACCGGCGTGGTCCTCGCGATCCGTGGGCATCACCTGGATCTCCACGTTCCGCCGCCGGCCGACCTCCAACAGGTGTTCGAGCTGCTTCCGCATCACCATTCTGCCCCCGAGCGGGCGGCGCAGCGTCACCTCTTCCTGGACGAAACTGAAGACACGGGGCGGCTGTCTGTCGAAGACCTTCTGCCGCGCCAAGCGCGCGACGACGTGGCGCTCAATCTCCTCCTCGGTGAAGGGCGGACGCCGCATCCCGTACAACGCCCTCGCATACTCCGGCGTCTGCAGCAGGCCGTGGACGACGGAGTTGGCGTAGGCGCAGATCTCGACCGCCTTCTCCTCCAACTTCGCCAGATCTCGCACCTTCTTCGGGAATCGAGCCTCCTCCGCATCCTTCTTCAACCCGGCGATCAGCCCACCGGCCTCCAACACCTCGTCGGCCTTCTCCAGAAACGCCTCACTCGGCGCCCGCCGCCCCCGCTCCACCGAGGACACCCGCTCCTCGCTGTAGCCGATGGCCGTGCCCAACTCGGCCTGGGTGAGCCCCTTCCGTTCGCGGCATGTCTTCACGACCCGGCCGATTGTCCGCAGTACGGCCGCCGACTCCTCGTCGTGACCGTCGTACGGCTCCATCCCGTCGCCGCCCTGCGCTCCCTGCCCCGTCACACCCACGTTCGCGTGCCTCCACGTCCGCCACGTCCGTGCCCAACTCCTCGTCGGCGTACTGCGTAACGCTGCGTCGCCCGGACAGAGCCGGACAGCACCCGGACAGTGACGCTGCGTACCGCCGTCGTTACTGGTGAGCGTAGAGGTGGCCGACAACGCTGAGTGACATGAATCGCGATACTGCCCACTCGCCGGTACTCCGCCCCGGGCTCACGCAACACACCGTTCCCACCCGCCACTTCACCATCCGTCTCTCGGCCACCCCGCGCGGCGCTCGCCTCGCCCGCCGCCTCGCGGCCGAGGAACTCCGCAGCTGGGGCTGGCCGTACGACACCGGGGCCAATCGGACGGCGACACTCCTCGTGGCCGAACTCGCCACGAACGCGGTGGTGCACGGCCGAGTTCAGGGGCGCGACTTCCGCCTGCGGCTCACCCTCCGCCCAAGGGGTTCCGCCCTCCGTATCGAGGTCACGGACGCGAGCCCCGACCGCCGCCCACCCTCTCCCGGCACGATTCCGCCGCCGTCCCCCGACCTCGACACCGGCCGGGGCCTTCTTCTTGTCGAAGCCCTGTCCACGCACTGGGGAACCACCGACGACACCAAGACCGTCTGGTGCGAGGTCGCCCTGACCTGACTGCCAGCCCCGGACCGAGGAGGGCATGCCGTTCTGGACGTTCGCCGCCGTCACCGGGTTTGGCGGTGTCTCTATCGCGTTCATGGCTGCCGACGATCGGGCCACCACGGTCTCCGACCCGGCCGGGGCCGTCACGGTGGAGGCGATTTGCTTCCTGGAAGCGCTGCTCATCCCGGCCCGGCGCGGCGCGCAGCACTCCGTGCTCGATGCCCACGGCAAGCGAGTGCTGCCGCCGCATGTGTAGGGGAGGACCGCCATGACGCGCCGGTTCCGGTTCCGGTTCCGGTTCCGATCCTGGCTCCGGTCTCGGTCCTGGTTCCGGTCTCGGTTCCTGTTCCGGATGCGGTCAGGCGGTCGTTCGGCGGAGCCAGGAAGCGATGCCCTCGATCAGGAGCACGACACCGAGCACCATCAGGATGATGGTGGCCACCACGTCGAATTCCAGCACGCGGGTTGCGCTGATCAAGTGGAAGCCGATGCCCCCGGCCCCCACGATGCCCAACAGCGTGGCCGAGCGCACGTTCACGTCCAGTTGATGCAGGACGTGGCCGATCATGGCGGGTACGGCCTGCGGCAGCGTGCTTCCGAAGAGGACCTGCCAGGCGGAGGCGCCGGTCGCGGTCAGGCCCGCACGAGGTCCTGGGTCGAGCTCTTCCAGGGAGTCCGCCAGGAGCTTGCCGAGAAAGCCGACGGATCCCAGGCCGAGAGCGAGTACGCCCGCGACGGGACCGAGGCCGGTGGCGATGACGAACGTGATGGCGAGGATGAGCTCGGGCGTACCTCGCACCAGCAGGATGACCATCCGCGCGATGCGGGCGACGAGCGGTGAGGGAGAGGTGTTCTCCGCGGCGAGTACGCCGATGGGGACGGCCAGGACGAGACCGATGAGGGTACCGGCGAACGCGATCTGGACCGTTGTCCACAGAGCGGCGAGAAGTTCGTCGAGGATGCCGCCCGTCGATGGAGGGAAGAACTCGCCGAACACGGGCAGGGCTCGGTCCGCACCTCCGACGAACTGCCCCCAGGACAGCTGTACTTCACGTATCGACGCAATGAGCACGACGGCGACGAGGACCGTGTGGACGAGGTGGCGCCGGCGCGCGGAGGTCCACGGCGGAGTGGTCCGGCGCCCCTTGGCGGATACCGCAGGGGGCGTCGGTCGCTTCGATGAGCCGGCCCCCTTTTGCGCCCTGCCCGTGACCCGGGCCCGCGGGCGCGGGGCGCGGAGCAGTGCTCGGCGGATGGCGCCCGAGACCAGTTCCATGGCGATGCAGAGGAGAAGGACCACCAAGGCCAGTGCCATCGCCCGCGGGTAGTCGAGGCGCTGGACCGCATGGGCGACATCCGCCCCGATGCCCGCCACGCCCACGAAGCCGAGGACCACGGAGACCCTGAGGTTGACGTCCAGCCGGTGCAGCGCGGTGGCGACGAACGAGGGCAGCACCTGTGGCAGTACACCGGCCACCAACTGCTGGAGCCGGGAGGCGCCGATGGCGCGAACCGCCTTGGGCACACCCTTCTCGATGTCCTCGATGGCGTCGGCGAAGAGCTTGCCCACCATGCCGACCGAGTGGATGCCCATGGCGAGCACGGCGCCCATTCCACCGAGGCCGAAGATTCTGAACGCGATGATCACCAGGATCACGTCCGGGACAGCACGTGCGAGCACGATCACCGCCCGCGCGACGACCTGACTGGGCTTGTTCCAGGAGGTGTTGACCGCGGCCAGCACAGCGACAGGCAGGCTGAGCAGCACCGAGAGCAGCGTCGCGCAGATGACGATCGACAGCGTCTGACCGCACGAGCGCAGAATCTCGCCCGGCGGAGGGAAGTCCAGGGGGAACATACGGCGGGCGAAGTCGGCGCAGAGCTCCGCACTGCTCGCCAGAGTGGCGAAATTGACCTTCAGATCGACGAGTGCCATGACTCCGGCTGTCAGCCCCCCGAGCATCACCACGATCGTGGCGAGGCCCGATGCTGACGGGCGTGGCAGTGTCATGGGTCCGATCGGAGCCGGTGCCCGCCTCATGGCGCCATGTCCGGGACAGCCCGGGGCGCAACCACCCCGGCCGCCGGGCCGGTCGGCGCGTCGGCGATATCGGAGTAGAGCCCCGTCACATCGCTGTGGTCGAGGCCCTCGGCGCGAACGTCGAGCACGACGCGGCCGGAGCGCAGGCCGATGACGCGCTCGGCCCAGCCGAGTGCCAGGCCGACCTGGTGGAGGCTGCACACGACGGTCAGCTGTTCCGACCGGGCCAACTCCTTGATGAGGGACATGACCTGGTCCGCCGACTCGGGGTCGAGCGAGGCGACCGGCTCGTCGGCCAGCAGGATGCTCGGTTCCTGCATGAGCGCCCGGGCCAGCGCCACTCGTTGCTGCTCGCCGCCCGAGAGAGTGTCCGCCCGCTGGAACGCGCGGTCCGCGAGCCCTACCCGGTCCAGCCGGTCGAGGGCCTGCTCACGGATGTTCCGGGGGTATGTGATCAGACCGAGCCGGGGCCCGCGCAGCCGCCCGAGCGCACCCGTGCAGACGTTCTCCAGCGCCGAACGGCTGCCCACCAGGTGGAAGCGCTGGAAGACGAAGCCGATACGCCGCCGCATGGCGCGGAGTTGAGCGGGGCTCGCCGAGGCGAGATCGGTACCCAGCACGGTGCCCGTTCCGGACGTGGGGAACTGGAGGCCGTTCATGTGCTCGAGGACGGTTGATTTTCCCGAGCCCGAGGGTCCCAGCAGGGCGATGATCTCGCCGGGCCGCACGCCGAATGACACATTGTCCAACGCGTGGACGATCTCCTTTCCCTTGCGGAAGTGCTTCCCGAGGGAGCTCAGTTCGATCAGGAGATCGGATTTGCCGACGTCGGCGCCGGACTGCGCCAACTGTCCCCGGGTGTGGCTCATTCGGTGGCCTGGCACTGCTTGTCCTTGGTCACCCTGCAGACTTCCCGCACGCTGTCGAAGGCGGCGTCGTCGATCGCGACGTAGCCCCAGTTCTCGCCGATCCGGCATTCACTGCCCGTGCAGAAGCCGTGTGCCTGGAGGTAGTCCTCGGTTGCCTTGTTCGCGAAGGCATCGCTGATCTTCTTGCGTAACTCCGGGGCGAGATCATCGGAAACGGCGGCCGGTGACCCAGGGATCACGTCGGACTTCCAGATGACCCGGACATCGCCCTTCTTGATCGTCCCCTGCTCCGGCAGCAGGGTGTCCACCATGGCCTCGGCGGCGAAGCCGGCCTCGCACTGCCCGGTGTCGACGGCGATGACGGAGGCGTCCTGGCCGCCGGTAAGGGTCGGCTCGATGTCGTTCTCGACGTCAAGGCCCGCCTTGGCGAGCGCGGCCTTGGGGTAGAGATAGCCGGACGTCGAGTTGGGGTCGACGAGACAGACCTTCTTCCCCTTGAATTCCTCCAGGGACTTGATCGAAGAATTCGCCTTGACGATTCCGTAGGAGCGGTATCCGGGCTTGTCGCCCTTTTCGGTGACCTGTGCGCCGACGGGTGTCACCTTGACGCCGGCCGCCCGGGCGACAACGTACGAGAGCGGCCCGTACTGGGCAATGTGGATCTTTCCGGCGCGTTGCCCCTCGATGACTGCCGCGTAGTCGGTTGCCGTCTGTATGCGGACCTTCTTTCCGGTCTCCTTCTCCAGTAACTTGATAAGCGGCTGGAACTTCTGCTGAAGCGTGGTGGCATTCTCATCCGGAACGGCAGCGAAGACGAGTTCGTCGGGGTTCTTTCCACCGTCGGCGGAGCTGTTTTCAGTTTTTGCGCTGGATCCGCAGGCGACCAGGGTGGCTGACAGTGTCATCGGTACCAGGCAGTACCGAAACAGGCGAGAATTGACCGCTGGCATGATGTGATCTCCGCTATGTGAAGGGTTTCAGAAATCCTGCGAGAGGTGGTGGCTGATGCTCTTCTGGAAAGGCGGGTGCGTCAGGATCGGCAAGGTGCTGCGAACATCGAAGGTCTCGGCCTCGGCATTCGGCACGAGGTCCTTCCAGTGGGAGGTGAAGAAGGGCTCGCCCTTCTTCGTCTGGAAGACCAGGGTCCGGCCGGTGAAGGGGCGGGGTTCGTGGTGGGCCTGCGCGTGAGCGATCCCCGCCCAGACCGCCTGGAACCACATGAAATCGTCCGGGCTCTCGTGGCCGTCGTAGTACGCGACGTCCTCCGTCTGCAGCTTTGCCAGCACCTCGGCCGCCGAGGCGGCCAGATTGTCGACGCCGAAACGCTGCTTGAAGTGGGCGAGCCGCAGCTGGTAAAGCTCCTCCATGCCATCGCCCGGGTCGAGGTCGGAGGGGATGGTGTTGGGGTAGCCGTTGACGAAGACCAGGAGGGCGACCTCCTTGCCCCGTGCGGTCAGACGCCGGGCCATCTCCAGGGCGATGTTGCTGCCGTTGCAGAGCCCGCCCAGAAGATACGGCCCCGAGGGCTGGCCCTCCAGGAGCTCCTCGACGTAGGACTCGGCGATCTCGGCGACGGACAGCTGGACGCGCTCACGCCTGACCAGTGCCGGGTGCTGGAAGCCGTACAAGGGCCGACCGCCACTGATCCTGTCCGCGATACGGCGCAGGAAGGCGATGTTGCCGGTGCCCCAGTGCACCCAGTGGAAGGGGGTGCCCGCTCCTTCGGAGAGCTTGATGCGGGCCTTCGGGCGCTCACCGTTCCAGGGGCTCACCGCTTCCGACCACAGGGCGGTGAAGGAGGGCTCCGGTCGTGCCTGGGCAGACTGTTCCCCGGAGAGGAAAGAGGCGAGTTCGGTCAGTGTCTGGTGGGTGAATACGTCGCTGGCGGAAAGGTGATATCCGACCTCGCGCAATTGGCTGACCATCTGGACGGCGAGGAATGAGTATCCGCCGAGGTCGAAGAAGTTGTCGGAGGGTTCGACATCGGTATCCAGAAGTTCTTCCCAGATCTGCTGGAGCTGCTTCTCGGCTGCCCCGAAAGGGATGTCCGTGCGATTATTGTCCATCTGAATTCCGGCTCCTCGTCGACAACGCTCAAGCGCGTCGTGAAAGTACCACAAGCCGCTGGAGGGGAATCGGATTATTCGGATCCGGTTGTCCGGAATGCTCCGGTTTGGCATTCAATATTCCCTCCGGGTGTGATCGTGCCGATCTTTCGCCAAAACTTTGATTACGACACCCCGGTCGGAATTGACATGGTGGTCCCGGTGCAGTCGCTTGCTAGGGTTCACGTACTCATCCATGGATTAATTGAGAATCAAATGTTCCGTTTGCGATGCAGGTGACAAAGGGGGAGAAGTGCCGTTCGTGCAAGGGCAAGGGGCGGAGGATGCGAAGCCGGACCTGCTGGGGCTGGTGCTCGACACGTTTGCCGACGTCCTCGAGGAGGACGACCTCCCCGAGGACGTCTCCTTCACCGCGCTGGGCGGGTCGTCGCTCGACGGGACGCTGGTCTGCGCCCGCATCGGCAACGCACTCGGGTTCCCGGTTCCCCTTTCCCAGCTCGCCGCCGCCCCGACGGCCCTGGAGTTCGCGCGCTCCCTGGCGGCGACAGGAGTACGCGCCGAGGAAACGCAGGCACGCGACGAGAGCGCCGACGAATCCGTCGTACTCACCCCGATGCAGATCGGCTTCCTCAGCCAGCACGCGATGGACCCCGGCGACCCGACACCCCACCTGCTGTTCACCTGGGTCCTGTCGGGAACCCTGGACACGGCGGCCCTGCGCGGCGCGCTCCAGGACGTGCACGAGCGCCACCAGCCGCTGGGCAGCCGATATGTGATCCGTCGTCCGGCGGTGGCCGAACCCGGTGCCGCCGCCGAGGTGGACGTTGTCACGCTTCCTGACGAGGCCGACGAAGAGGCCGCCCTCGACGCCACCCGGGCCGCTCTGGACGGCGACCTCGATCTCGCGGCGGGCAGGGTGTGGCGCGTGGCCCTTGCGGGTGTCGCCGGGCAGGACACCCACGTCCTGCGGGTACTGGTCCACCACATAGCCTTCGACGGATGGTCGGAGTCCGTCCTGGCCGACGATCTCGGCGCCTGCTACGCGGCGCGGCTGCGAGGCGGGGCCGCCGAACTGCCGGCCGTCCCGGGCATGGCCGAGCGCGGCCGTATGCGCGAACGGCAGGCCGATCTGCACCGGGCCGAGCTGGAGCGCCAGCGCGAGTTCTGGAAGACCGCCCTCGCCGATACCCCCGACCTCGCCGTCCCTCCGGTACCGGCGGGGCAGTCCGGCCCCGCCCGGCTCAGGCGCACTGTGCGGACTCTCGAGGCGGGCGCGATGGACGTCGTCGACGCCCTGGCCGCCCGGCACGGCACCACACGCTTCGCCGTTCTGCTCACCGTCTACGACCGGGCGCTCGGGGAAACGTCCGGCCAGTCCGCCTACGCCGTCGGCTTCCCGGTCGCCCGCCGGTGGGACGCCTCCACGGCCGCGGTGATCGACTGCTGCGTCGAATCCATGTGCCTGCGGATGCCCGCCGGGACCCGCTACGGCAAGGTCGGCTTCGACACGGCACTGAAGGCCACCGCGCACCGGCTGTCCGAGGCGTTCGCCGCCGCCGACACCGCCTTCGCCGACATCGTGCGGGCGATCAATCCGCCCCGGACGGGCCGCGCCCCGCTCTTCCAGAACATGCTGGCACTCCAGGACCACGACATCCGCGAACTCGGCCTGGCCGGGCTCGAGACCCGCCGTGTGGTGGAGCCCTACCTGGGCCTGCCCGCGGAACTCCACACGGAGGTCGTTCCGCAGCCGGACGGCACGACCACCGTCGCCGTCAGCCATCTCACGGACCGGGTGCCCCGCGAGTTCGCCGAGCGGTTCGCCGCCGCGTTCGTATGCCTTCTGACAGCCCTCACCGCCGCATGACGGCGTCCGGGAACCGGCAGCCCCACGGACGGGGCACCAGGCTGCTGCGCGCGATCACCGGTGACGCGCTGCCCCCGCCCGGGCCGTCCCGACGGGTGGCGGTGTCCCAGTTGGTGGACGCCATCGGCTTCGGCACCAACCTGCTGGCCCTGCCGCTTTTTCTCAGCAGGATCGTGGAACTCTCCGCGGTCGAGGTGGGACTCGCCTTCAGCATCGGCGGCCTGGCGGGAGTCTGGGCCGGGGTGCCGATCGGTCACATCGCCGATCGCCGAGGCCTGCGTAACGTACTCGTCTGCATGTATCTGTTCCATGCCTGCGTCGCCGCGGCCACTGCGTTCATCGACTCCTTCACGACGGCCGCCGTTCTGGTGGGCCTCACGAGTTTCTCGTTCGAGGGGTCGAGGGCGGTGCGTCACGCCGTGATAGCCCGCCTCGGTGGAGGTCAACGTGCCCAGTTCCGCGCCCAGTTGCGGTCCATATCCAATGTGGGGATGGCGCTGGGATCGGTACTGGCCGGAGTCGCGGCCCAGCTCGACACGCGCGTCTCGTTCACCGTGGCGTTGTGGACCAAGGCAGCCGCGCTCCTCGTCGCCGCCGCACTGCAGTGCACCCTGCCGAGAATGGATCCGCTGCCCGCACCGGCCACCCCGAAGGGAAGGTCCCCCGGATCGCCCGAGGACAGGATCGGGGGAGTATCCGGCGAACAGACCAGCACCCCCACGGGCAAGGCGGTCGCCCTCAAGGACGTGCCCTACCTTGCCGTCAGTGCGCTCAACGCGGCACTCCACCTCTCGGGCCAGATCCTCACACTGGCCATCCCGCTGTGGATCGCATCCCGAGATGTCGCACCCGGCTGGACCGCGGCGGCGCTCCTGCTCGTCAACACCGCGATCGTGGTGTTCCTCCAGGTGAGGATGACCCGGAGCATCGACTCGCCGACAGCGGCCGGCCGGGCCTGGGTGCGTTCGGGCACCGCCCTCCTGGTGACCTGCCTGCTCATCGCCGTGACCGGGACGGTGCCCACCGCGGTGGCCCTGGGAATCTTCTTCGTGGCCGTCATCATCTTCACCGCGGCAGAGATGTGGCATGCCGCCGGCAGCTTCGAGCTGGCTCTGGGACTGGCCCCGCCGCACGCCCAGGGGCAGTACCAGGGTGTCTTCAACCTCGGTGAGGGCATGGGCGGGGCCATCGCCCCGACCGTGATCGCCTACCTGTGCATCGCCTGGGGCGCCCCGGGCTGGATCCTGCTGGGGGTCGTCCTCGCCGGCTGCGGAGCCCTCGGCCCGGCGGCCACCCGATGGGCGCTGGCGACCCGACCCGCCGCCGAACCGGTGCCGACGGCCGTCGCCGGCGCGTCCGGGCCGCGCTAGGGGGTCCGTCAGGCCCTGTCCGGGCCGGGACTGCGCCCACCGCCGCCGTCAGGCCCTGTCCGGGCCGGGACGGCGCCCACCCGCCCGTGTCACACACAACCCCTCCTCAATCCGTCCCGATGCCCTCTCACGTAGGAGCGCGCAATCACCATGTCCCTGTCCAGTGCCCCGGAACCACTGACATCCGTACTGGTCAACCACGAAGGCAGGAGGAGCCTCTGGCCGGCGGACACCGCCGTACCCGCCGGGTGGCGCACCGAGCTGGACGCCGCCACGAAGGCGGACTGCCTGGCGTACGTGGAACGCCACTGGGGCGACATACGGCCGAACGGCGCTCCCGGTCAGGTCCCGGAAGAACCCGTGGCGCTCGTACCGCGGATCTTCGAACGGACGGCCGCGGAATTCCCCGACGCGATCGCCGTCAGCGGCAAGCAGGGGGAGCTGACCTACCGTGAGCTCAACATCCGTGCCAACCGGCTGGCCCGTCGGCTGATCGACCACGGCGCCGGTCCCGAGTCCCTGGTGGGAATCCTGTTGCCGCGCGGCGAGGATGCCGTTGTGGCCATCCTGGCCGTGCTCAAATCCGGGGCGGCCTACGTGCCGCTCGACCCCGCCTATCCGGCGAAGCGCCTTGAGTTCATGCTCTCCGACGCGCGGCCCGTCTGTCTGATCAGCGAAACGGGCGAGGAGGTCCGGGGGTGGGACGGGCCTTGCCTGGAGCCGTCGGGACAGAGCACGCCCGGTGGGGCGCGCGGCACCGACGAGGCAGATGTCGGTGATGTGGAGCGACTGGCGCCGCTGACCCCGCACAGCCCCGCCTACGTCATCTACACGTCCGGCTCCACGGGCCGGCCGAAGGGAGTCGTGATCGAGCACCACGCACTCCTGAGCTACCTGACGTGGGCCGCGGAATCCTATCCCGGCGGCCGGGTGTCCTCCCTCCTCCACTCCTCCCTCAGCTTCGACCTCACGGTCACCACGCTCTTCCTGCCGCTGCTGCACGGTGGTCGCATCCACGTCGCGGACCTGGCGGACGATGTGGACGCACGCGCGGCCCTCGACCGGGCACCCCTGCACTTCCTCAAGGCCACCCCGAGCCACTTGGCGCTGCTGACGCTGCTGCCGCCCCAATTCTCCCCGTCCGGCCAACTGGTGGTCGGCGGTGAGCAGCTGACCGGCAGCATGCTGCACAGCTGGCGGGCCCTCAATGCCGGCGCCGCAGTCGTGAACGAGTACGGCCCCACCGAGGCGACCGTCGGTTGTATGGAGCACCGGATCGCGCCGGGTCAGGTGGTGGCCGACGGTCCGGTCCCGATGGGCGAGGCCGCGCGCGATCTGACGATCCGGGTTCTGGACGAGTCGATGCGGGACGTCGAGGCGGGACAGGAAGGCGAGATCTGCATCGCGGGCCGGCAGTTGGCCCGCGGGTACCTCCGCCGTTCCGGCATCACCGCGGAGCGCTTCGTGGCGGACCCGTTCGGCGAACCCGGCTCCCGTATGTACCGCACGGGCGACCTCGCGCGTCGTGACAAGGAGGGCACCGTCGTCTATTTGGGGCGGCTCGACGACCAGGTGAAGGTGTCCGGATTCCGGATCGAGCCGGGGGAGATCGAAGCCGTGCTCGCCCGGCATCCCGGCGCCGCGCAGACGTCTGTACTGGCCGTGCCGGGCCGGCGCGGCAGCACGAGGCTGGTCGCGTACGTCGTACCGGCTGCGGACACGGCGCCGCCGACCCCCGTCGAGCTGCGTGAGCTGGCCGCTGCGGCACTGCCGGAGTACATGGTGCCGGCCGCGTACCTCGAGGTCGACGCGCTGCCCCTGACGAGCAACGGAAAACTGGACCGGCAAGCGCTGCCCAGGCCCGACTTCCGCAGGAACCCCGGGATATCGGGACTTCCGACGCCCGGCTGACCCTCACCGGGGAAGGACACCGGACGGCCGCGCCGGGGGCACCGCGTGATGTCGCGGGGTGCCCCCGGCGCATGCCCGACGCATCGTCAGCCGATGTCGTTCACCTCGACCCGTTCGCTGAACCAGGCACCCAGCGCGTGCATCCGGGCCTCCGCCTCCTCCTCCGAGGGCAGAGCCACCAGGATGCGACCGCCCCGGACGGAGGAGTGGACGAGTTCACCCATGACGTCCCCCTCCTTGAGGTCCACGGTGCCCTGGACGACGCCGTCCTGGCTCAGGAGTTCGTCCAGCGCGGGAACGCTCACCACACGGCCGGCGGGCGCCAGCAGATTGCTCTGGCCGTATACCAGCGGCGCAGTGGGCGGCGCGGGGCGGGACGACGGCAGCCCGACCAGCGCCCTGGCCCACTCGTCCATCAGGTCCACACCCGTCTGCGCGTGCACCATTTCACGGGCCAGGCCTCCGGCGGTACGGCCACCGCACTCGCTGAAGACCAGCCTGTCCGCCTGGTCGAACGCTTCGAGGTGGAAGACGCCGTCCCGGTGACCCAGCGCCCCCAGAGCGCGATCCAGCAGCTCGCCGGCGCGCTCGTACAGGACGGGGTGGCGGTCGGGGCGCAGCAGCACGCTGCCCATGGCGCCGCCCGAGCGGATGGCGATCACGTTCACCAGGTAGCGGGAGACGCTGAAGACCTCGAGCTTCCCGTTCCGGACGACGCCGTCCAGGTGCAGTTCCCGGCCGTGGATGAACTCCTCCACCGCCCACGGTCCCGAGGTCCGTCCCGCCTGGCTCTCCAGGAGTCCGGCGAGGTCCTGCCGGTCGCGCACGGCCCAGGTCCTCTCCGTGCCGGCACCGAGCAGGGGCTTCACCACATAGGGGAAGTCCAGGGCCACGTCGGGCAGTTCCTTGAGGTCGTCGACGGTCAGGGTCGAGGCGACCGGCAGCCCGGCGGCGCGAACGGCCGCCTTCTGGGCGACCTTGTCACGCAGCAGCACAGCCGTTTCGACGGGTATGCCACGCGCGCCCGCGAGCGCGCCGATCACACTCGCTGTCATGAGGGTGAACTCCAGATCGCTGCCCACGGCCGTGAATCCGTCGAGGGGAAGCCCGGACCGGGCGAGCCCGGCCAGGACGGACTCCGTGCCGGTGGGGTCCCCGACGGTGACCAGGTCACCCGTGAACCCGTTGGCACGTACGGCGGTCACCTCGCCCGGCGTGACCACCCAGGTCACCTTGCAGCCGAGGCGGTTGACCGCCGCCACGGACTGGGTGCGCCAGCCGATCAGCAGCAGGTGCTCTTCCTCCGGTACGACGTCGCGCGTCACCGGGAGGTCGGTTCCGGTCATATTTGCTCCTCGATCTGGGTGCGGGCCGACGGCGTGCCGGACTGCCGGGCGGCGAGCTGGACCCGGTCCACCTTGCCCGCGGTGGTACGCGGCAGTTCGGGCACGAAGGTGAAGCGGCGCGGATGCTCGCTCGCGGGCAGCCGTGTGCGCAGCCACTTGCGCAGTTCACGCTCGGCCGGCTCGTCGGGGGTGACGAGGAAGGCCTCGATGAAGGTCCGCTCGGGGTGCTCCACGTCGCGCAGGACGATCGCGGCCTGGGCGATCGAGGCGTGCTCCTCCAGCACGGCTTCGATGGAGGTCAGCTCGATCCGATGACCGCGCAGTTTGACCTGGGCGTCGGTGCGGCCGAGGAATTCCAGTGTGCCGTCCTCGCGATAGCGGCCCCGGTCGCCGGTGCGGTACACCCGGCGCGGGCCGTCGGGCGTTTCGCGGGTGAGGAACGCCCGGGAGGTGAGGTCGTCCCGGTCCAGGTACCCGAGGGCGAGCCCTTCGCCGTACAGGAGAATCTCGCCCTGCTGCCCGGGCTCGGTCACCAGCGGACCCGTACCCTCGTCTGCGCTGTCGGCGGCGTCCGGCAACCCGGCGAGGCAGACCCCGGTGCCCGGCAGCGGACCGCCCAGGGTGATGGCCTCGGCCTCGGTGACCTGTGACGCGGTGGCCCAGATGGTGGCTTCGGTCGGACCGTAGAGGTTCCACAGTTCCTTGCACAGCGGCGTCAGCTGTTTCGCGAGACTGGGCGTGAGAGCCTCACCGCCGGACCAGATACGGGTGTGGGGCGCACCCTGCCAGCCGCTGGTCAGGGCCAGGCGCCAGAAGCTGGGTGTGGCCTGGATGACGTCGGCGGGGTGCTCCTGGGTGAACCGGCCGAACGCCTCGGGGTCGAGCCGGGCCATCGGCGGCGCGGTGATGAACCGGGCTCCGACGGTGAGCGGCACCAGCATCTCCGCCAGTGAGATGTCGAACGACAGAGCCGTCATCGAGACGATGGACTCGCCCGCCGCCAGGCCGGGGACGCGGGCCAGGCCGGCCAGCCGACTGAGCAGTGAGGTGTGCGGTACGGCAACGCCTTTCGGACGTCCGGTGGATCCCGAGGTGTAGAGCACATATGCCACCTCCTGGAAGGAGGGCTCGCGTGGCTGTGGCACCAGGTCGACCGCCGGTGCCTCGATGTCGAAGCGGTGGTCGTCGGCCTCCTTCATGAGCAGCGCCGGACGGGCGTCGGTCAGCAGTGCCGCACGCTGCAACGGCGGGCTCTCCTGGCTGAGCGGCAGCACTGCGCAGCCGGCCTTCGCCGCCGCGAGCAGTGCTATGGACCCGCAGGTGCCTTTGGACGCGTCCACGGCCACCAGGGCGCCGGCGGGGGCGCGTTCAGCGATGGCGGCGGCAACTTCGGCGGCACGGTCGACGAGTTCCCGGTACGTGATGTCGTACGCGTCGGTGACGGCCACGGCCGAGGGGGCCTTGCGGGCCTGTTCCGCGACGATGTCCCACATGGTCGTCATGGGTGTCCCTTCGATGTAAGGGGAGGTCACTGGGCACTCAGGAGGCTGTCGGCGACGGCGCGCAGGAAGCCGCCCTTGCGCACATAGTCGAGTTCACCGCTCGTGTCGACGCGGGCGTGCATGCGCCATTGCCTGGAAGCGCCGGTCTCGGTGTCGAGGGCGCGTACCAGCACCTCGCCCCGGGGTTCCAGGCCGTCCAGGCCGACGATGTCGAAGGCTTCGTGGCCGGTGAGGCCCAGGGAGTCCGGGCTGTCGCCCTCGGCGAACTGCAGCGGAACGATGCCCATGCCGATCAGGTTGCTGCGGTGGATGCGCTCGAAGCTCTGCGCCAGCACGGCCCGGACGCCCAGCAGCGCGGGTCCCTTGGCCGCCCAGTCGCGGGAGCTGCCGAAGCCGTAGTCCTTGCCGGCCACCACGACGACGGGCGTGCCGGCGGCCGCGTAGGCGGTCGAGGCGTCGTACACGCTCATGGTCTGCCCGGTGGGGGTGTGGACGGTGTGGCTGCCGCGCAGGTCCGGGGTCAGCCGGTTGCGGAACTTGATGTTGGCGAATGTGCCGCGGATGAGCACCTCGTGATTGCCCCGGCGGCAGCCGTAGGAGTTGTACTGCGCTGGCGGTACTCCGGCGTCGGACAGGAAGCGCCCGGCCGGTGAGTCCTGCGCGATGGAACCCGCCGGCGAGATGTGATCGGTGGTGGTCGAGTCCCCGGCGTAGACGAGGACCCGGGCTCCGCTCAGGTCGGACAGCGTGTGCCGTGACTCCTCGTCGAAGAACGGAGACCTGATGAGGTAGTCGGAGCCGGCGGGCCAGTCGTAGACGGGTCCGGACGGGAACTCCAGTGCCCCCCACGCCTCGTCGCCGACGAACAGCGAGGCCTTCTCCCGGCCGAAGTGCTCGAACGAGACGCAGCCGACGGCTTCGCTGATCTCCTGCGGTGTCGGCCAGAGATCGCGGAGGTACACGTCCCGGCCCTCGGGGTCGACGCCGACGGGCTGCGACGTGAGGTCGGTGAGCACGGTTCCGGCCAGCGCGTACGCGAGCACGAGCGCGGGCGAGGCGAGATAGGCGGCGGCGACGTCGGGGTGGATGCGTCCCTCGAAGTTGCGATTGCCCGACAGTACGGCGGACAGCCGGACCCCGGTGGTGCGTACGGCCTCCTCGGCGAGCGGTGACAGACCGCCCGAGTTGCCGATGCAGGTGGTACAGCCGAAGCCCGCCACGGTGAAGCCGAGCTTCTCGAAGCTCGGCAGCAGCCCTGCCGCGTCCAGGTAGTGGATCACGGCCCGGGAGCCGGGGGCCAGGCTGGTCTTGACCCACTCCGGCACGGTCAGCGCGCGCTCCACCGCCTTACGGGCAACCAGGCCGGCCGTCACCATGGAGATCGGGTTCGAGGTGTTGGTGCAGCTGGTGATGGCAGCGATGGCGATCGCGCCGTCCTCGACCAAGGGGGCGCCGGGGGCGGCGTCCACGGGCTGTTTTGCCGGTGTGTCCATTCGCTCGGGGAAGCTGGCCGGCACGGAGTGGAGAGGGATCCGCTCCTGCGGGCGGCGCGGACCGGCGACGACGGGCTCGACCGCGCTCAGGTCGAACTCGACGGTCCGGGCGAAGACGGGCTCCTGAGTGCTGTCCAGCGGAACGAACAGCCCCTGCTCCTTGCTGTACGCCTCCACCTGGGCGATCTCGTCCTCGGGACGCCCGGTCAGCCGCAGATACGACAGGGTCGCCTCGTCCACCGGGAAGAACGCCACGGTGCAGCCGTACTCGGGGGCCATGTTCGAGAGCGTGGCCCGGTCGGGCAGCGACAGCTCCGCGACGCCGGGCCCGAAGAACTCGACGAACTGCCCCACGACGCCGGTGCCGCGAAGGAACTCGGTCATGGTCAGCGCAAGGTCGGTGGCCGTGCTGCCGGTCGGCAGCGCACCCGTCAGCCGGACACCGACAACAGGCGGGCTGAGCAACGAGATCGGGTGGCCGAGCAGCGCGGTCTCGGCCTCGATGCCGCCGACGCCCCAGCCGAGCACCCCGAGCGCACCCACCATGGGGGTGTGCGAATCGGTGCCGAGGACCGAGTCAGGGGCCAGCAGGCCCTGCGTGTCCGTCATGACGACGCGGGCCAGGTGCTCCAGGTGCATCTGGTGGACGATGCCCTTGCCGGGCGGTACGACGCGCAGTCCGGCGACCTCCTGCTGGGCCCAGCGCAGGAACCGGTAACGCTCGTTGTTGAGTTCGTACTCGCGCCGCATGTTGAGGCTCAGGGCGTCGGGCCGTGCCCATGCGTTCACCTCGACCGAGTGGTCGACGACGAGGTCGACGGGGAGCGCGGGCCTGGCCTTGCGGGGGTCCAGCCCGCGTTGCTCCATGATGGAGCGCAGGGATGCCAGGTCGGCGAGCACCGGAATGCCGGAGTGGTCCTGCAGGATCAGCCTGGTCGGGCGGAACAGGACTTCGACATCGGGGCCCTCACCCGTGCTCGCGGAGATCAATTCGGCACAGGTCGACAAAGCCTGGTCAATTCCCTGACCGCCTTGTTCGACGCTGGCAGAAATGGCGTTCCGTAGTATATTCTCCACCAGAATCCGGATACTGCGGGGTGCGGTCGCCATGCCGCCGAGTCCATTCTCTTCGGCGGCTTCCAGGCTACAGAACCGGGCCGTTCCGTCCGGCAGGTCCAGGGTGCGCAGCAAGTTATGCATTCTTATTTGCTCTTATTTCTCGTCGAAGGACTTATGCAGCGTGCAGGGTCCATGAACGGACGCTGCCGGGAACGAGGTTCACATGATGGATACCGCAGTGTGCGAGGTTGCTCTGTGGCAGAGCCCGGAGCCGTCCGTCGCGGCTGACGTCGACGTGGCGATCGATGTACTGGAGTTGGCGGGGCTCGCTGTGCAGTGGGTCCGCACAGCACCGGGGTCCACCGCGCCGGGAGAGGTGAATGAGCAGGTGAAGGCCGGTCTTCTGGCGCCCCTGCATACCTCGCCGACACAGGCTCAGGCGCTCGCCCGGCAGGCTCGCCAGGACTGGGGAGCGGCTCTCAGCCTCATCGGCAGGCGTGGTCCGAGCCTTCGTGGCGGGGTGGATCTGGATGTGCTCCTGATGCGGGCGGAATTCGACCTCAGTGATACCGGAATAGAATTTCCGGAAAACTCCGAAGATGTCGAACAACTGCGCCGAATAACTGTGGAGCACAGTGCACGGCCGCTGCGTACAGAGGCCGCCGCTGCTGTTCACACCGCTGACCCGGAACGCATTCGAGCATGTGTCATGAGCGCGGTGGAGGTGTGTCGCGAGAGGGGTGTAGGGCGGATTACCGTTGCCCATAAGGGAAACTCCATCAAATACACTGACGGGCTCTTCGCGTTGACTGCGCGTGAGGCAATGGAGGAACTGGTCGATTCTCCGGGAATCGTGTACGAAAGCTTGATCATCGATCATATGGCCGCTGAACTGGTGAGGAATCCGGAAAAGTACCGGGCCGTTCTGACGCACAGTGCGTTCGCCGATCTGCTGGCCGCGGTCCTCGAAGGACAGCTGGCCGAGGACCGGGGCGGTGTGTGCACCGCGCTCGACACCGCCGGCCGACCCCAGTTCGGCTATGACACCGCGCTGGACACCACACGCCTCGAAGGCGAGAGCGCGGACCGGGCCCGCGTGCGTCGGCTGCGCTCGACACTGCTGGCCGGCGCGGAACTTGCCGGGTATCTCTCGCTCGACACGGTCCGGGCGGCGATCGAGGCCGCTGTCACCGCCGTGGAGAACGACGGTTCGACCTGGCACGCCGCCGAGAGGGCCGCGCGTCACGCCGTAGGACGGGGCGGTACCCGATGACGGCGTGACGCGCGGTTTCACCGCTCCGCCGATGAGAGGCTGTCAGGCAGCCGTCTCCGCGAGGGCCTTCTTGTAGAGCTCGACGGTCGTCTCCTGGGAGACCGCTCCGCGGACCCGGATCGACTCGGCGCGAACCGCGTCGAGCACCTGGCCGAGAAGGTCCTCGCGGGCCTCGATGCCCTGCTGCTCCAGTGCCCAGGCCACGAGTGCGCGACCGGAGTGCTTGCCGAGCACGTACCGGCGCTCACCGCCGACGTGCTCCGGCGGGAAGGGCTCGAAGCTGGAGGTGTCGCGGAACATGCCGTTCGCGTGGATGCCGGACTCGTGCGCGAACACGTTGTCACCGGTCACCGGCTGCCAGGGCAGCACCTCGTGGTTGGCCGCCTCGGCGACGAGCCGGCTCATGTCCTTGAGCTTGGTGAGGTCGATGCCCAGGTCGCGGTCGTAGAGCTTCTTGAGCGCGACGACGACTTGCGCCAGGTCCGCCATACCGGCCCGCTCGCCGATGGCGTTGACCGTGACGTGGAAGTAGCGGGCACCGGCCTTGAGCCCGGCCAGGGTGTTCGCTGTCGCCAGACCGAAGTCGTTGTGGGCGTGGCACTGAGTGTCGATCGGGGCGGCCTCGCCCACGGCGGCCACCCGCTCGCCGTACGCCTCCGGGCCGAGCAGACCGACGGTGTCGGACAGGCGCAGACGGTCGGCGCCGGCCTCGTGCACGACGCCGGCGTACTCCTGCAGGAACGAGATCTCCGTGCGGGCGATGTCCTCGGCGCTGATGGAGACGAACGCCCCCCGGTCCTTGGCCATCTTGATGAGTTCGGTGGCCGTGCTCAGCAGCCATGAGCGGTCCTTGCGGACGCTGGCCTTGAGGTGGCCGGCCGAGGTGGGCAGGCCGATGTGCACAGCCTTGAAGCCCATGTCGAGCGAGCGCTCGACGTCCTCGCGGACACCGCGGTGCCAGACGACGAGGCGGGCCTCGTCCTGCCGGTCCACACAGGACCGGATGAAGTCCAGCTCCTCGCCGCCCATGGCGGGGATACCGATCTCGACCGAGGTGACACCGGCCTCGATAAGAGAATTCAAGATCTTGGTCTTGGTTTCCTTGGAGAAGGCAACCCCGGGAGTTTGCTCGCCGTCTCGGAGGGTCGTGTCCTCGAGGATGATGTCATTCCGGATAGCCACTGAGATCGAAACCTTTCGCTCTGATTGCCTCAAGGCGATGCAATGCCGCCTCGCGGTGAATTCAATAACAAGACGGATCAAGATCCCCATGCCGGGGTGAAACGGGCATACATGCCGGACCGAAACGGGCATACATGGCTATTCGATGCCGGTTCCCCCCGTATCGGAAAGCTCTTGCCAACTTGTCTTGTGGCGCGGTTCACTACCGTAGCCGGTATGGGTTGCAACTGTACATGGGCATGTTCTTGATGAACACCTCTTAAGCGTCGCGTGGACAGCGTGGCCGAGACAGCGGGAGAATTCTTGAATAAGCGGAAGATGCTGCGCGAGGCTATTTCCAGGAATGGTTTCTCCATGGCGGCCGGTGTGCACGATGGGCTGAGTGCGCGAATTGCGCAGAGAAGTGGATTCGGTGTGCTGTGGGCGAGCGGCCTCGGTATATCGGCTTCCTACGCCGTCCCGGACGACAGCATTCTGACGATGACGGAGTTCCTGAACGCCGCGCGAGCGATGAACGACGCGACGGATCTTCCGGTGCTCGCCGACTGCGACACCGGCTTCGGCGATGTGCGCAACGTCGCCCGCATGGTGGACCAGTACGAGCGGGCCGGCATCGCCGGCGTCTGTATCGAGGACAAGACCTTTCCGAAGCGCAATTCCCTGGGTACCGGCTCCCAGGACCAGGAGACGATCGAGGGCTTCGCCTCCAAGATCAAGACGGCCAAGCAGGCCCAGAGCACCGAGGACTTCGTGGTCGTTGCCCGGATCGAGACCTTCATTGCCGGTGGTCAGAAGGGCGATGCCATCGCCCGGGCCGATGCCTACGTGGCGGCCGGCGCCGACGCCATCCTGATCCACTCCAAGTCGAAGGACGGACTGGAGATCCTCGACTTCGGCCGGAGCTGGGCGAACAAGGAGGTCCCGCTCGTGGCGGTGCCGACCACCTATCCCGGAGTCGATGCCGCGCAGCTGCGCGAGGCCGGCTTCTCCCTGGCCATCTACGCGAACCAGGCCCTGCGGGCGTCGATCACCGCCATGGAGGCCAGCCTCACGCGGATCTCCCAGCAGGGATCCACCAGCAGCATCGAGGGCGAAATCGCCGCACTGGGCGATGTATTCCAGCTCCAGGGCTGATGGGGAACATGAGTAAATACAGAGTCACCCTTGTGCCGGGTGACGGAAGCGGTCCGGAGCTCATTGCCGCCGCCCGCTCCGTGCTGGATGCCGCGGCGAGCGCGGCGGGATTCTGCTTCGACTGGAATGTTCGGCAGGCCGGACAGGGTGCTCTCGATGAGTCGGGTGAATTGCTGCCGAGCGCGACGCTCGACGCCATCCGGGATGACGGAATAGCCCTGAAAGGCCCTACGACAACTCCGATCGGCACCGGGCACAGGTCGGTGAACATAACCATTCGGCAAGAACTGGATCTCTACGCCTGCCTCCGGCCGGTGCGGGTACTTCCTGGCCGGGATGATGGTCGGGGAATCGACCTCGTGGTTGTCCGGGAGAACACCGAGGACGTCTACTCGGGGCTTGAGTACCCGGCGGGTTCGCCCGGCGCGAAAACAGTTGTGGACATGTTGGCGAGCCGTGGCATCGGTATCTCCACCGATGCCGGCGTGTCGCTGAAACCGTTCACCCCGGAAGGCTGCCGCAGGGTCGTCGAATTCTCGTTCGACTATGCGCGACGGAACGGCCGGAAGCTGGTGGAGATCGCTGCGGACGCCCATCGCTACCCGGTCACGGAGGGGATGTTCACGCGGATCGGCGGGGCCGTCGCCGAAGGCTTCTCGGACGTGCCCTCCCGAGTGGTGCCGGTCACCGAACTGTGTGCGTCGTTGCTCAGGTCCCCCCTGGACCATGACGTCATCGTCCTGCCGAACCTCTACGGGGACATCGTGTCGGACATCACCGCGGCCCTGGTGGGTGGCCTGGGGGTGGCTCCGGGGGCCAACATCGGTGACCGGCACGCCGTGTTCGAGGCGACGCACGGGTCGGCCCCGGAGTTCGCGGGCACCGACCGGCTCAACCCCACGGCACTGATCTTCTCCGGCTGCATGCTGCTCGACCACCTCCGGGAGCACGAGACGGCGGCCCGGGTCCGCACCGCCGTCGAGGACGTCGTGCGAGAGGGGCGGGTCCTGACCTTCGACCTGCTCGAACCGGCGCGGGCGCTCACCGCGGCGACCACGACGGAGTTCACGGCCGCGGTCATCGACCGGATCCGGCAATCGGCATGACAGGAAACATCGACCGGATCCGGCAATCGGCATGACAGGAAACATCGACCGGATCCGGCAATCGGCATGACAGGAAACATCGACCGGATCCGGCAACCGGCATGACAGGAAACTCGGTGCGCGCGACATCGCGCTGTTGGAGATGCGTATGAACCCGAAATCGACACAGACCGGACCGGTCACGCGGGAGAGCCTGTACAAGGACTTCATGGCACTGGGCGTCACCCGCGGCCGGACCCTTCTCGTCCACGCATCGCTCTCGTCCCTCGGCTGGGTGTGCGGCGGCGCTCAGACCGTTGTGCGCGCATTGCAGGACGCCGTGGGCGACGAGGGGACTCTCGTGATGCCCACCTTCTCGGGCGATCAGTCCGATCCGGCGACGTGGCGCAGGCCCGCGGTGCCGGAGAGCTGGTGGCCCGTCATCAGGGAGCAGATGCCCGTTTTCGACCCGGCACTCACACCCACGCGGGGCATGGGCGTGATCGCGGACACCTTCCGCCGCGCGCCGGGTGTCGCGCGCAGCCTCCACCCGCAGAACTCGTTCGCGGCCTGGGGCAGGCATGCCCGGGAGATCACCGGGAACCACGGCCCCGAGGAGCGGCTGGGCGAAGGCTCTCCGCTGGAGCGGATCTTCGACCTCGACGGTCACGTCCTGCTCCTGGGCTGCGGTTTCGAGAGCAACACGTCCTTCCATCTGGCCGAGTACCGCACGGCCTATCCCGGACGGGCACGGACGACCCGCATCGTCCCGGTGCCGCGCGGGGACCGCAACGAGTGGGTGGCCCAGGACGACATCGTCTACTACGAGGAGGACTTCCACGAGATGGGTGAGAGCTGCTTGTCGGCCGTCGAGGGGCACGCGCGCGGCCACGTCGGGGAGGCCCTGGCGACGCTCTATCCCCAGCGGCCGTTCGTGGACGCGGCGTGCACATGGCTCGCGCGGCATCGCGATCTCACGGCCGGTGGAGCGGCGGTGACCTCGTGACCGGCCGGGAACATTACGGGACGGTCGTCTGCGGGGGCGGCCCGGCCGGAGTCTCCCCGGTGGTGGCGGCAGCTGTACAGGGCCGGCTCGGGGAACTGCTCGACGACGGGGTCCTGCTGATCGAGGCGGGGGAGCGGGCGGGTGCCGGAGCGTTCGCCCGCTACCGGATTCGCGCGAACTCCCTCGGTTCCGTCTTCCTGGAATGCCTGGACGGTCCGGCGGGCAAGGAGCTCCTGGCCGGCCTGGAGGACACACCGGAGGTCGAGGCGCTGCGTGCGTGGGCGGACGACTACCCCCCGCTCCCACTCGTCGGTGCTTTCCTGGCGCTGGTCGGCGACCGGGTCGTGTCGACGCTGCGCGCGCATCCCAGGTGCGATGTCCTGCTGGGTCACCGCGTCGACGAGGTCCGGCTGGAGCCGGACGGTGCCCGGGTCCGTGCCACCGCCGCCGATGGCGAGATCCGCGAGGTGCGCGGGGAGCGGGTGCTCGTGGCGATGGGAGGGGCCGAGCGGACCGACATCGCATCCGGGGCGCTGGAACAGCTCTCCGCAGCCAACCCGCACATGCGGATTCTGACGTCCGGTCAGGTGGTCGGCGACGGCGCGTGGTTGCCGACGGCCGCCAATTCCCCGTACCGGGACCTGCGCCGCATCACCGTGCTCGGTGGTGCGCACAGTGCGTGGGCCATTGCCGCGCAGCTCGGTGTGCTGTCCCAGGAGGGGTGGTTCACCGGGGACGTCGAGGTGCGTGTGGTGGAGCGGCAGGAGCCGCCGATCTTCTACTTCAACCCGGACGACGCCGCCGCGGACGGGTACCGCTTCTCGCCCGACCAGGACGTGTGCCCGCTCAGCCGCCGCGTCCATCGGTTCGCCGGACTGCGTGGCCCCGCCCGCGAACTGGCCCGCCGCGTCATGGGACTTGCCCCTCAGTCGGCGCCGGACGGCTTCGTCGCGCTGACGGTTCCCGGGCCGTGGACCGGGCCGGTGCTGGAAGAGGCGGGTGCGGCGGAGACGGATCTGCTCATCACCTGCCTCGGCTACGACGCTCTGCTGCCGCGGATGGTCGGGCCCGATGGTGCCGAACTGACGCTGGCCCGCCGCTCCGGCGCCGTGGACACCGGTACCACCGGTATTCCGACGCGGGAGTCGGGCGAACCGGTAGACCGTCTGGTCGTCTACGGGCTGGGCGCCGGTCTCGTGCCGTCCGGCAGCATCGGCGGCGAACCCGGATACCGGGGCCGGCTGGACGGCGTATGGATCTATCAGCACGACATCGGAGCAGTCGTTCTCGACTCGCTGCTGCCGTCGGCCGAGCAGGGTCGAGGCCGGGGAGCGGGCCGATGAGCCAGGAAAGGAACCCCGTGACCAGGACTGAACTGCCCACCCGGGCCATTGTGCTGGCGGCCGGACTCGGGCAGCGGCTCGGACATGCCTCCAGCCGACGGCCCAAGCCGCTGACTCCGTTGGCGGGCCGGCCCATCCTCGCCCACACGCTCGGCCACCTCGCGGCGGCGGGGGTGCAGGAGACCGTCCTCGTCGTGGGGCACCTGCGCGAGCTGATCGAGGAGCTGGCCGGCGCGGAGTTCGCGGGCATGAAGATCCGCTACGTCGTCAACGAGAACGCGGCCACGACGAACAATCTGCACTCCGTCTGGCTCGCCCGCGATTACTTCGACCAGGACGTGCTGCTCCTGGAGGGCGACGTCGTGTTCGAGGCCGAGGTGCTGGAGCGCCTCGGTGCGTTCGCGGGTGCCAGCGTCGCGGCGGCGGCGCAGCCGCTGCGCGCCCTGCGGGGCACGGTAGTGTCGAAGGACGCCGACCACCGGCTCACACGGTACGTCGACGACCGGCAGCAGTCCGGTGCCTTCGACCACCCGGGCTTCCTGAAGACCGCCAATCTCTACCTGTTGCGCGAAGAATTCCTCCAGGAGGGCTTCCTGCCGGCCCTGAACGCCCTCAACAGCGTTCTCGGTGGGCAGGGTTACTACGACTACGCCATCAGCTCCGGCATCGAGACCGGCGATCACACCTGGGCCGTCGCCGACATCACCGACCTGGCCTGGTACGAGGTGGACGACCCGGGCGACCGCAGGCAGGCGGAGTTCAGGCTGCTCCCGGCGGCGGAACAGAAGCGTGTGCTCGAAACACTGCACGGCGGGTACTGGCGATACGGGGTCAAGGATCACGCCCTGCTGTACAACGTGCACTTCCCGCCCGCCGCGATGATGGACATCCTGAGGTCCGATTTCGACGCGGTCGTGCGGAACTATCCGTCGGCGCATGCCCCGTTGACGGAACTGGCGGCCACCATCGCGGCGCGTGCGCCCGAGGAGGTCGTGCTGGCCAACGGCAGCTCCGAACTCATCAAGATGCTGGCCCGTATGCGCGGCAACTGGGCTGTTCCCGTACCCGGTTTCAATGAGTACGAGAACGTCGTCGGCACTGACCGGGTGAAGCGATTCCAGCTGTACGGACCGGACTTCACCCTGCCCGTCGAGGAGTACGCGGCGTTCATCGAGAAGTCCGGTGTGGACACCGCCGTGGTGGTCTCGCCGAACAACCCCACCTCGGTCGGCGTACCGCTCACCGACCTGCGCCGCCTGGCCGAACTCGTCGGGCCGGACGTCCTCCTGGTGATCGACGAGTCGTTCGTGGACTTCGCCCGGGCCCCGGTCGCGTCCATCGTGCCGCACCTCGACGAGCACTCCAACGTCCTCGTTCTGAAGAGCATCAGCAAGGTGTACGGAGTCGGAGGGATCCGCCTCGGCTATGCCGTGACCGGCATCAGGGAAATGGCTGCAGAGATGCGGCGGGAGCTGCCGATCTGGGACATCAACGGATTCGCCGAGGAATTTCTCCGGGTGCTCCCGCACTTCCGCTCCGATTTCGCCGACAGCTGCCGGCGTATGCAGGAGAACACTCGGGCGCTGGCCGAGGGGCTTTCCGCAATTCCTGGAATCCGGGTCGTACCACCGGACGCCAATTTCGTTTTCGTGGAGATAACCGCGCCGATAGATGCCCCGGAACTGAGCCTGGAGCTTTATCGACGGCACCGGATCCTGACGAAGGAGTGCTCCGGCAAGTCGATGCCCGGCGGTGCACAGTATCTTCGGATCTCCAGCCGCAGCATGGCCGAGAATGCGGTCGTCGTGGAAGCGGTGGCGGGGATCGTGGCGGAAGCGCGAGGTGCCTGATGGTCCCGGGGGAAGCGGAGCCCAGGCCGGTCCGGTGGATCGGTCACGGTGAGCGCGAGGTGCACCGGAGCCGCTGGCTGACGCTGTCGGCCGCCCGGGTCGAACTGCCGGACGGGGAGTTCGTCGACCACCACTTCATCCGTACACCGCCGGCCGCGATCGTCGTCGCGGTCGACGGGGAGGACCAGGTCCTGATGATGTGGCGCCATCGGTTCGTGGCCGATCTGTGGGGCTGGGAACTGCCGGGCGGCCTGGTGGACGAGGGTGAGGATCCGGCGACGACGGCGGCGCGAGAGCTGGAGGAGGAGACGGGCTACCGCGCCGGGAGCGTGGAGCCGCTGCTGACGTACCAGCCCATGGCAGGCATGGTGGATGCTCCCCATCACGTCTATCTGGCACGCGACGTACGCCGTGTGGGGCACCCCGTGGATGCGAACGAGGCGGAGCGGACGGAGTGGATGACGCCTGAGCGGTGTGCGGATGTCGTGCACGGCGGGCGCACGCTCACCTCCGGCACGGCTATCGGCCTGCTGTCCTTCCTGTCGCGCGTCCCGCGCTGACAGCACGTTCTGGACGCACGCGTGTGCCACGCCGGATCTCCGGCGTGGCACACGCGCTGACGGCGGTGTCGCAGGTCAGTCCTTCTGCTGCACGACAGCTGCTCGCTGCATGCCCCACCGGTGGGTGGACATGAACGACGGGAACTCCCGGCCGTTCTCGACGTTGATCCACAGGCGCAGCAGGTGGCGGGTCGTATCCGTGGCGCCGTCCTGGTCGTCGCTGTAGGCGGCCCGGCGGTGGACGGTGGTGTTGTCGTCGACGAGCTGCATGTCACCCGGCTCCAGCCGCATGGACACGTAGTTCTCCTCGCGCGCCGCGATGGCCTCGAACGTGTCGAGTGCCAGCTTCTCGGCCTCCGACTGGAAGAACCCCAGCTTGGCGGGGGCCGAGTCGGCGAACTGGCGCAGGAAGTAGCGGCAGGTCAGCTTGTTGTCGAAGTAGCCGTAGATGGAGTTCTTGTACGCCGGCGGGGTGCCGGGCGGCTCTTCGCCGCGGTAGTCGTAGAAGACGCCTGCGTAGTAGAGGCCGAGCAGCTCGGGGGCTTCGGCCAGCAGGTCGTTGTAGATCTGCATGGCGCTGGCGACGTAGAACTCACCGCCGTGCTGTGCCTGCTGCAGGCACAGCAGGGCCGCGATGTCCGGGGCGTCGCTGTGGAAGGGAAGCGCCTCGTTCGTCTGGTAGCCGCGGACCGTCTTGCTGTTCAGGCGGCCGACACCGTGGTCCTTGATGGAGACGACGCGATCGCCGCGGCCGTTCTGCGGCACGGCCTTGCCCAGATGCAGGCCGACGACGCCGAAGACGGTCTGGGCCTCATCGAGGGTCAGGCCCTCGACCGGGATGCCCTTGACCATGGCGAGACCTCGGCCGTTCTCCAACTGGTCGACGCATCGGGCGAAGAGATCGGCGGACGCCTGGAGCGGAACGGAAGTGCGGTCCAGGGACCAGACGTCCTGGCTGTTCGCAGAGATCTTCTCAGCGGATTCCAGGATCTCGGCGCGCATCTTCTCGTCGAGGATGTACGTCCACTGCGAAGCGTCCTCGACGTCGCTGCGACGCCAGACGCTGGGGCCGGTTACAGGGGTCTTCAATATCTCGACCACGAATTTTTCCTTTTCGATGTCTTTTTGGTCTCGCCATTGAGTCGAAAAGCCTGACTGGAATTCATCTTTAGATCCAGGTTTTCTCATTGGTGATCGTCTTGTCAAGACTCGGATGTCGAATAATTCGGACATTCTGGAAAGCTGCCTTGCGTGCCGCGCGATGTTTCCAGTCCATATCGCGAGCTCTTCGCCTCGTGCGGCGCCGGATGGCGGCGTCGAACAGGTGGGAGACTTTGATGGATCCGCGTCCTACGATGGCCTGGTGACTGCCAACAACAGCGTGCCCAGCAATGTCGTCATTCTTGGATCCACCGGATCGATCGGCACCCAGGCCATCGACGTGATCCTGCGCAATCCCGATCGGTTCCGCGTACAGGCCCTCTCCGCCGGTGGGGGAAACCTCCAGTTGCTTGCCCGACAGGCGCTGGATCTCGGCGTCGAGACGGTGGCCGTAGCCGCATCGGAGGCGGAAGCCGGCCTCCGCGCCGCGCTGAAGTCCGAGGCTGACGCGCGCGGAGGCCCGCACGCCATGCCCGAGATCATCTCGGGCCCGGACGCTTCAACTTACCTTGCCTCGCTGCCCTGCGACTCCGTGCTCAACGGCATCACCGGCTCTGTCGGCCTCGCCCCGACGCTCGCGGCGCTCGACGCGGGGAGCCGGCTCATCCTTGCCAACAAGGAATCGCTGATCGTCGGCGGCCCGTTGGTGAAGAAGCGCGCGAAGCCCGGACAGATCATTCCGGTCGACTCCGAGCACTCCGCCCTCTTCCAGTGCCTGCAGGGTGACAAGAGCGAGTCGGTGCGCCGTCTGGTGCTCACCGCGAGCGGCGGCCCGTTCCGTGGCCGTACGCGCGCGGAGATGGCAGAGGTCACTCCCCAGGAAGCGCTGGCGCACCCGGTCTGGGACATGGGTCCTGTGGTGACGATCAACTGCGCGAACCTGGTGAACAAGGGACTTGAGGTGATCGAGGCGCATCTGCTCTTCGACATCCCCTTCGACCGCATTGACGTGGTCGTTCACCCGCAGGTGATGGTGCACTCCATGGTCGAGTTCATCGACGGCTCGACGATCGCGCAGGTGAGCCCGCCCGACATGCGACTGCCCCTCTCTCTCGGCCTCGGGTGGCCGGACCGGGTCGCCGACGCCGCGCCGACGTGCGACTGGACCAAGGCCGCGACGTGGGAGTTCTACCCGGTGGACGACCAGGCCTTCCCGGCGGTGCGCCTGGCGTGCGAGGTCGGCGAGGCGGGCGGCACGATGCCGGCCGTCTTCAACGCGGCCAATGAGGAGTGCGTCGCGGCGTTCACCGAAGGCAGGCTGAAGTTCAACGGGATCGTCGACACCCTGAAGCGCATCGTCGACGAGCACGACCTCGTGCCGGGCGAATCGATGACGCTGGAGGCCGTCGCCGACGCGGAGCGCTGGGCTCGCAAGCGGGCGCAGGAGCTGACCGCTTCCGTCTGAGTCGGGTCGGCCGTCTCATCGGTGTGAACGGCTGCGGGACCCCGCCTGTTGGGTGGGGTCCCGCAGCTGTGTGGCGCAGGGCGCGGGTTGTCGTCACGCCGCCCGACGAGAAGGCGCACTTCCAACGCGAGCGGCTCTAGGGCGGCGAGATCCTCGACCAGAAGGACGCCACATACCCGGGCGCTTCGTCGACCCCATCGGTGTCAGCTGGCGCCGACCGCCGACCGCCGACCGCCGACCGCCGCCACCCAGCGACCCCGCGCCGGGCGGAGTTGGCGATTGAGGGCCAAATCGCACCTTCTCGCATCCCCCAACGCCTTCCTCCGAAAGGGGGAAACGAATCACGTTGACAGGTGGGTCGGCCGTGGGTGATCTTTCCGGCTGCCGGACGAACAGCGGGCGAGCGGCGGATCACGGTCTGCGCGCCCACGACGACCAGAAGCGCCAAGGCCCTTGCAGAGAAGGTGAATCAAGCGTGACGGAAAGCTCCGGTTCCGGATCACGGGAGACCGGCCGCGTCGCGGCTCCGCTCAGCGGGCGGGTCGCGGGGAGCCCCAGTGCCCTGTGGCACGAGGAGGTACTCGGTCCGCACTTCCAGTACGAGGTGGCGAACCTGCTGCCCCGGTACATCGTGATCGAGAAGGTCCTGGCCGCCGAGTACGCGCGGATGGGGGTGATCGCGGACGCGGACGCCCGGGCACTGGGGCAGGCGTTGCACACCGCCGACGCCGAGGTGCTCGTGGCCGATCCGGCGTCCAACATGTCGGACATCACGTTCGCCCTGGAGCGTTACGTGGAGCAGCGGCTGCCGCACCCGATCCCGTCCTGGCACGTCGACCGGAGCCGCAACGACCTCCAGTCCACAGCACAGTTGATGTTCGGACGGCACGAGCTGGCCGGAATCGGCGGCAGACTGCTGGACTTCGGTGCGGCCGTGCACCGGCTGGCCGGGGCCACGCGCGAGCTGCCGATGCCGGGGCACACCCACTTCCAGGCGGCGCAGATCATCACGCCGGGGTACTACCTCTCGGCCGTCTCCGAGCAGATCCTGCACACGCTGCGCCGGATGCTGTCGACGTACGACGGACTGGACTCCTCTCCTCTCGGCTCAGGAGCCATGGCCGGCCAGGAACTCGCCTGGGACCGGGAAAGGATGGCGCGACTGCTGGGCTTCCAGCGGGTCCAGCCGGTCGCGCTGACCGCGGTGGCCTCGCGCGGGTGGGTGGCCGAGGTGACCGCGGAAATGGGGATCCTGGGGGTCGCGCTGAGCCGGTTCGCCACCGATCTGCTGACGTGGGGGAGCAGCGAGTTCGGCTTCATCGATCTGCCGGACGAACTGTGCGGAATCTCTTCGGCGATGCCGCAGAAGAAGAACTTTCCCGTGCTGGAGCGCATCCGGGGACGCACCGCACATCTGACGACGTATCACCTCGACGCGGTGCTGGGACAGCGGAACACCCCGTACACCAACCTCGTGGAGGTGGGGAAAGAGGCCGGGGCGAACTTGGCGACCGCCTACGGCACCCTGCGCAGCGTGCTCCGGCTGTTCACGGAGGTCGTCGAACGACTGAGCTTTCGCGCGGACCGGATGCGGGCCGCCTGCGAACGGGAGTACCTCGGCGGCTTCAGCCTCGCCAATGCGCTGACCCTCGACGAGGGCGTGCCGTGGCGGCGCGCGCAGGTGGTGGCCGGTGCCTACATCGTCGCGGCGATGGAGGCCGGGCTGTCGCCGGACGAGCCCGATGCCGAACTGCTGCGACGGGTGGCGAAGGAGCGTGGGTTCACTCTCCTTGACCCCGCCGCGCTGCTGATGGCCGTGCAGGACGTCGACGCGGGTCTGCGGCGGCTGGTGTCGGCCGGGTCGGCGCATCCGGACTCCACCGCGGCCGTCCTGCGCGGCCAGGAGGGCGAGTACGAGCGGCTCCGCGCGCAGTGGGCGCACCGGGCCTTGCTCGTCAGCGACGGCCTGGCGGAGACGGACGGGCTGCTGGGGATCGGACGGTGAGCGGCGAGTGGAACACCGCGGCGAAAACGGGAGGGAAGCCGTGATCTACGGCAGCATGCAAGAGGCGATCGGGCGGACTCCGCTCGTCCGGCTGCGTATGGATGCGCCGGAAGGCGTCCAGGTGTACGCGAAACTGGAGTTGGCCAACCCGTTCGCGATGAAGGACCGGGTGGCCCGCCACATCGTCCTCACGGCCCGGCGCCAGGGGGTGCTGCGCCCCGGAGCCCCGATCGTGGAGAGCTCCTCCGGCACGATGGCGCTCGGCGTCGCGCTGGTGGGCAGGGCGCTGGGGCACGAGGTGCACATCGTCACGGACCCGAGGATCGACGCGGTCACCAAGGCCAAGCTGCGATCCCTGGGCTGCGCGCTGCACGTGGTGCCCGAGATGACGTCCCAGGGCTGGCAGGGTGCGCGGCTGGAACGGCTCGACCAGTTGATGCGCGAGCTGCCCGGGGCCTTCTGGCCGCAGCAGTACAGCAATCCGGACAACCCGGGTGCCTACCGGGAGCTGGCCGATGAACTCCGGGGAGACCTCGGCCGGGTGGACACACTGGTCGGTGCCGTCGGCTCGGGCGGCTCGCTGTGCGGATCGGCACGAGCACTGCGCCGCACCCAGCCGGACCTGTGGGTGGTCGGGGTGGACTGCGTGGGCAGTGCCCTCTTCGAGCAGCCCGACGAGCCGAAGCGCCTGCAGAGCGGTCTCGGCAACAGCCTGCAGCCGAAGAACCTCGACCGGCGGGTCATCGACGAGGTCCACTGGCTCAACGACCGTGAGGCCTTCCAGGCGGCCGCCGCCCTCGCGGGCGAGCAGCAGATCTTCGCGGGGAACACCTCGGGGTCGGTCTACCGGGTCCTGGGCGATGTCGCCGCACGGGCCAGGCCGGGCACCACGGTCGTGGGGATCTTCCCCGACCGGGGCGACCGCTACGCGGACACCGTGCACGATCCGGACTACTGGGCCGCGCAGCGGCTCGACGAGCTGGAACTGTCCCTGACACCGGAAGCGGTCGACTACGGGACGCCGGTCCGGTCATGGTCGCGCGCGGACACCAAGGGCGCCGTCGACACGGACCGGCATCTGCTCTTCATCGAGTCCAACACCACCGGGACC
Source organism: Streptomyces sp. NPDC002958 (assembly GCF_055563255.1). NCBI lineage: Bacteria > Bacillati > Actinomycetota > Actinomycetes > Kitasatosporales > Streptomycetaceae > Streptomyces > Streptomyces sp. NPDC002958. The sequence goes on from NZ_JBVHDS010000021.1 coordinate 50,296, forward strand.
GGCATGATGGCCCTGCGGTCGTCGGCCGGACTCGACCTGCGGCCGGTGCTGCTGACCGGCGATCCGGACCGCTATGCCGGCGTCGACGAGACCGGCTGCGAGATCCTGCTGTGCGACACCAACTCCCAGAACGCGCTCCGGTCGGCCATCCAGGACCGCTTCACGCGTGAGGAGATCGCCGGTGTCACCACCACCAGCGACTTCTACGTGCCGGCCGTCGCCGGTATCGCGCAATGGCTGGGCCTTCCCGGGAGCCCCGTCGAGGCCGTGACCACCTGCCGCAACAAGGCCCTGCTGCGCGCAGCACTCGACGGGGCGGGCGTGGCTCAGCCGGGCTATGCGGTCGTGACCGATCCGGACGAGGTGGCCGGTGCTGTTGGGGCGGTGGGCCTCCCCTGCGTGGTCAAGCCTGCCGACGACTCGGCCTCCAACAACGTGCTGCTCTGCCACACCCTGGAACAGGCGGCCGCGCAGGCTGAGTTGATTCTCGCCATCCACACCAACGTCCGCGGTATGCCCACCGCCCGGACGGTGCTCGTCGAGGAGTTCGTGGACGCTCCCGAGTTCAGCGTGGAGATGTTCAGCCGCGACGGCGCGGCTGAATGCGTCGGCATCACGGCCAAACGGGTGGGCGGCGCACCGTACTTCGTGGAGCACGGGCACACCTTCCCGGCCGAACTGCCGGCGGACACCCGCGCCGCGCTCGTCGACATCGCGGCCGCGGCGCTGACCGCCTGCGGTGTGGAGCTGGGCCCCACGCACACCGAGGTCCGGCTCACCGCCGAGGGGCCCGTGATCATCGAGATCAATCCCCGCCTGGCCGGCGGGATGATTCCCGAACTGATACGTCTGGCCACCGGAGTCGACCTGCTGGAGCAGCAGCTGCGGGCAGCGGTCGGCCTGTCGCCCGTCCTCGTTCCGACGCGCGAGAGGTATGCGGGAATCGAGTTCCTGATCGCGGACCGGGAAGGCGTGCTGACGGCGGTCGGCGGAGTACCGGCCGCCACCGAGGCCGGCGGTGTCGAGCAGGTGAAGGTCACCGGAAGAACCGGAGCCCGGGTGCGTCCGGCGCGCAGCGCCTACGACAGGCTGGGCCACGTCATCGCGAGCGCGGCGAGCCCGGCGGCGGTGGCCGACGCCCTCGACGCCGCTGTCGGCGCCGTACGGCTCGATGTGGCGGACGGGCCGCCCAGGAGCACGGTCGGCTGAGAACCTGTCGGAGGTCATCCGACAGGCTCTGAGGCCTCCGGCAGACCGGAGACGGCCGGTGCGGACGCGGGGCGCGCCGAGGGTGGGCCCCGCGTCCGCACCCCGGTGCGCCCGCCCTGTTACGCCCCCGGATTCACGGTCGCACGGCGGTGGCGCACAGCCGAAGGCTCCCGCTGGACAACCCGTTCAACGCGTTGTCCAGCGGGAGCCTTCGGCGTTCCGTACGACGCGCCCGGGTTCTCAGGCCCAGGCGCGGCGCAGCTGGTCCAGGTGTTCCAGTCCGCCGAGCACGGTGTCGGCGTCGTCGACGAAGTCGATCAGGCACGCCACCTCGTCGACACCTGCCGCCTTCACGCTCTGCAACAGTTCCGCGTTCTCCTCGACGGTGCCGAAGAGGCCGCCCGTCTCGAAGTACTTGTCGAAGCCGAGAGAGACCAGGAAGTCCATGTCCTCGGGCGCGAGGTCCTCCGGATCCAGGTCGGGCATGATGTCGCCCGCGGCCTTGAGGAGCAGCCCGAGCGAGTTGCGCAGATACGCGCTGAACGGTTCGCGCACGATCTCGCGGACCGTCTCCCGGTCGGAGCCGAGGAAGGTGTGGAGCATCAGCACCACATGGCCGGGGCGGTCCTTCTCCGGCAGCGCCTCCCGGTAGAGGGCGATCTTCGACGCCAGTTCCTCGACCGACTGTCCGAGCAGATGAGTGAGCAGCCCGACGCCCATCTCGCCCGCCTCACGGAACGTCTCGGGGTTGCCCGCCGCGGTCAGCCAGACCGGGAGCTCCGGGCGTACCGGCTCGGGGTAGGTGCGCAGCTCGCGCGTTTCGCCGTCGCCGTCGGGCACGGCGATGGCGCCACCGCGCCACAGCTCCTTCACCTCCGTGATGGTCCGTGCCAGCACCGCCTTGCGATCGCTGTAGTTGTGCGGGGCGAGCGCGAAGTCCGCGGCGTGCCAGCCGGACGCGAAGGACAGGCCGACCCGGCCGCCGGACAGGTTGTCGACGACGGACCACTCCTCAGCGATCCGGAGGGGGTGGTGCAGCGGTGCCACCACACTGCCCGACCGGATCTGGACGCGCTCGGTCACCGCCGCCACGGCCGCACCGGTGACGGCTGGATTGGGGTAGGCGCCGCCGAAGGCATGGAAGTGCCGCTCGGGCGTCCATACGGAGGTGAATCCGTGGGTGTCGGCGAAGCGCGCCCCTTCGAGCAGCAGGCGATAACCGTCCGTGCCGGCCGAGTTGTTGGCAAAGTAGAACAGGCCGAAATCCACCGGTTTCCTCTCGTCTGTGTGCGGCTGCGGTCAGGACTGCGGGGCCGGTGTGCTCCGGCCCCCTGTCAGGACAGTTCGTCGAGTACCGCGGTGCCCGCCTGCGAGGTGCTGAGCGAGCCGCCGAGGTCCGGGGTGCAGAGCTGCTTCGCGATGGTCCGCCCGACCGCGTCCCGTACCGCTGAGGCTTCCGTGCCGCGCGACGCGCAGTCCAGCAGCAGGGCGGCGCTGAGAATCGCCGCCAGCGGGTTGGCGGTTTTGGTCCCCGCGAGGTCCGGGGCCGATCCGTGGACCGGCTCGCACAGGGCGAAGCCGGTCTCCGGATTGAGGTTCGCCGAGGCCGCGGTGCCCATGCCGCCCGCCAGCTGGGCGGTGAGGTCGCTCAGCACATCGCCGTGCGCGTTGTTGGCCACGATCATGTCGAACACGGTCGGGTCGTCCACGAGGTGCATCACCGCGGCGTCGACGTAGAGATGGCGGGTGACCAGGTCCGGCCGCCGGGCCGAGGCCTCGCGGAAGCAGCGCTGCCACAGCGATCCGTTGTTCGGCACGGCGTTGGCCTTGTCGACCAGGCAGACCGACTTCGTGGCGTGGGCGAACGCGAACTGCATCGCCCGGCTCACCCCGCGGTGGGTGCTCAGCTCGGTGTCGATGGCCGTCTCGTGCTCGGTCCCGGCGCGCAGTGTGCCGCCGATACCCACGTACAGGCCCTCGGTGTTCTCGCGCACCACCGTGCAGTCGATGGCCCTGCGTTCCGGGTCGCGCAGCGGGCTGAGCCGGTCGTGCAGCAGCTTCGCCGGGCGGTGGTTGATGTAGAGGTCGAGGTCGAACCGCAGACGCAGCAGGACGTCCCGGGCGTAGTCGGGACCGGTGACGCGGGGGTCGCCCACCGCGCCGAGGAGTGCGCCGTCGCTGTCGGCGATCCGGGCGAAGTCCTTGTCGGACAGGGCCGATCCGGTGGCCAGGTACGTGTCGGCGTTGACATGGTCGAGGACGTCGGTCTCCAGATCGGGGGCCACCGCCTTCAGGACGCGCAGCGCCTCCGCGACGACCTCGGGTCCGATTCCGTCCCCGGGCAGGACGGCGATGCGCCTCACAGTTCCCCTCCGGAGGGCCTGGGCATCCAGTGCGGCCTGGTCTGCTCGTAGCGTGCGATCACTTCATGGGACTTCAGGGTCACCTCGATGTCGTCGAGGCCGTCGAGCAGCAGCCGGCGGGCGCGGGCCGCGACGTCGAATGCCCACTGCCGCTCGCCGTCGACGACCCGCTGTTCGCGCAGATCGACCGTCAGCGTGAACGAGGGCGCCGCCTCGGCACGGTTCAGCAGCCCCTCCACGGCCTTTGCCGGAAGAGCCACGGCGAGCAGGCCGTTGCGCAGTGCGTTGCGCAGGAAGATGTCGCCGAAGCTGGGGGCGATCACGGCCCGGAACCCCCAGTCCCGCAGCGCCCACACCGCGTGCTCGCGGGAGGATCCGGTGCCGAAGTTCGGCCCCGCCAGCAGGATGCTCGCTCCCGCGCGCTCGGGCTCGTTCAGTACGAAACCTGGGTCCTTGCGCCACCGGTTGAACAGCGCGTCCGAGAAACCCGTCTTGGTGAGTTTGCGGCAGTGCCGGGCCGGGATGATCTGGTCGGTGTCCACGTCGCTGCGGCGCAGCGGCACACAGGTGCCGGTGTGCTCGGTGAGCGCGTCCATGGTTCCTCGTTCCTGTTGTCTGTCCGCAGCGGTCAGTCGAGATCGGCGGGGGAGGCGAGCCGCCCCACGAGGGCTGTCGCGGCCGCCATGGCGGGGGAGACGAGGTGGGTACGTGCCCCCGTGCCCTGGCGGCCTTCGTAGTTGCGGTTGGAGGTGGAGGCACAGCGCTGTGCGGCGGTCAGCCGGTCCGGGTTCATACCGAGGCACATCGAGCAGCCGGCGAACCGCCACTGCGCGCCCGCCTCGGTGAACACCTTGTCCAGCCCCTCCGCCTCCGCCGCCCGCCTGACCTCCATCGAGCCGGGTACGACGAGCATCTCGACACCGGGGGCGACGGCACGGCCCCGCAGCACGTCGGCCGCCGCCCTGAGGTCCTCGAGCCTGCCGTTGGTGCAGGAGCCGAGGAACACCGCGTCGACCGGAATGTCCCGCATGGGCGTCCCGGGCGTCAGGCCCATGTACTCCAGCGCCTTGCGGGCGACGGCGCGTTCGACCGGATCGGCGAGCGCCTCGGGGTCGGGCACGCGCTCGCCGATGCCCACGGCCTGGCCCGGGTTGGTGCCCCAGGTGACATGCGGGGTCAGGGACGAGGCGTCGATCACCACCGTACGGTCGAAGGACGCACCCTCGTCGGTGCGCAGCTCGTGCCAATGGGCCACGGCCTCGTCCCAGGCCGCGCCCCGCGGGCTCTCCGGGCGGGTGCGCAGATAGTCGAGCGTCGTCTCGTCCGGTGCGACGACACCGGCCCGGGCCCCGGCCTCGACGCTCATGTTGCACAGCGTCATACGGCCTTCGACGGAGAGGGCGCGCACTGCCTCGCCGCGGTACTCCAGGACGTGTCCGTGTGCGCCGTTGGCACCGAGCTCGGCCAGGAGAGCCAGGGCGAGGTCCTTGGCGGTGACGTCTGCGCGCGGGATGCCGACGAACTCCGCCGCCATCGTCCGGGGCCGTTGCAGCGCGAGCACCTGGGTGGCCAGCACATGCTCGACGTCGCTGGTGCCGACGCCGAAGGCCAGCGCGCCGAACGCGCCGTGCGTCGAGGTGTGGCTGTCGCCGCAGGTGACTGTCATACCGGGCAGGACGATCCCCAGCTCGGGGCCCACCACATGCACGATTCCCTGGCGGTCGTCGCCGTGGCTGAAGAGCCGGATGCCCTGCTCGGCGCAGTTGCGCCGCAATGTCTCCACCTGGAGGGAGGCCACCGGGTCGGTGATGGTCAGGGAATCGGTGGGGACGTTGTGGTCCTCGACGGCCAGGGTCAGATCGGGCCTGCGGACACGGCGGCCCGCCTGGGCCAGCCCGTCGAACGCCTGCGCCGAGGTGGCTTCGTGAATGAGATGCAGGTCGATGTAGAGGAGCTCGGCCCCGTCCTCCTCCCGCTGGACGACATGGGCGTCCCACAGCTTGTCGACCAGCGTCGAAGGCGCCCTCATGACGACGCCGCCGACTCGGCGAAACGGGCCGCGAGCCGCTGGGCCAGGTCGTTCAGTTCGTCGCACTCGCCCGCAGGCCGCGAGGCCACGAACTCCTCGTACAGCGCGTCCACGAGCTCGTCCTCGGCCGGGAGGTCCATGCGGGTGAGCAGGTAGCGCAGGATCGACCTGCCCGAGTGCCGGCCGACGAGCAGGGAGCGTTCACGTCCGAAAAGGTTTGGGTTCAGGTATTCGTAGTTGATCGGATTCTTGAGAATTCCCGCCTGGTGTATTCCGGCCTCCGTCGCAAACGCGTTGACGCCGAAAACCGCCTTGTTGCGAATCGGTGCGAGTGCAATGCTCTTTGAGAGCAGGAGATAGGCGGGGTAGAGGCCGGCCAGTTGCACATCGATGGTGGCGCCGAACTGGTCGCCCTTGTGTGTCAAAACGGATGCGAGCTCTTCGAGCGGTGTGTTCCCCGCGCGTTCTCCGATTCCGCCGAGGGTTGCCTGCACCTCGTTCGCACCCGCCTGGATTCCGGCAAGTGCATTGGCGAGAGAGAGGCCCATATCGTCATGACAATGAGTGGATAGGATGATTTCGTCCGGTATCCATGACCGGACGGAAGCGCACAGGTCGCCGTACTCCTGGGGGGTTGCGCACCCCGTCGTGTCGGCGAGGATCACCGTGGTGGCACCGTCCTCGACGGCGGCGGTGACGAGCGCCTCGATGTGGTCCTTGCTGCCGCGGCTGGCGTCCTCGACACCGAAGGAGATGTCGGTCGCCCCGAGATCGGCGGCGAGTCGGATCGCGTCGCGCACCTCCTGGACGGATTCGGCCCGGGTGATGCCCCGCTTGTGCTCAAGGTGCAGGTCACTGCCGGTGCCGCAGATCTGCACCTGGTGGTTGGGGCGAGCGCCGCCGGCGGCCATGGAAGCCCGGACATCTGAGGTGGACGCACGGTTGAAGGTCGCGAAGCGTGCGGTCGTCAGGGACTCGGCGATCAGCCGGGTGGCCTCGGCGTCCGCGGGGGACGAGCCGGGGAAGCCGGCTTCCACGATGTCCGCTCCGTAAGCCTCGGCGGCCAGTGCCAGCGGCAATTTCTGTTCCGGCGACATGGAATTGCCAGGTGCTTGTTCTCCGTCGCGCAATGTGGCATCGAATACGGAGATCCGGCGTCGGCGGTATGTGCTGTCAATAGTCACGTGGTCGCCCCCTGGACGGTGTCGAGTGCCTTTTTCGGGTGGATGGACTCTGCTGCCGCGGCCTCCTCCGATTTTGCACCGGAGGAATAGTAATTCGAGCAGTGGCGGGCCGTGCAGGTTTTCATGCTCAGGTGAAAGTCCCTGATATGTGAATAGAGCGTAAAGTGACTCCATGGAGTCGCATCGTTACTGTGTGTGTCCGATCTGGCCGGGGTGGCATCCATCATTCGTCTTGATCTGAAACTCATTGCGGCATCGCAGTCGCCGGACGACACTCCAAGAGCTTCGTCGAGCTCACCGGCTCGCCAGAATTTCGTCCATGATCTGGGGGAGATCAGTGCAGCGGATTCAATTCACCGTCCAGGATCTGACGCGTATCACCATTGCGCCGGCCGGTGACCCGGCGGTGGAGACGGCGCTTGCCGCCGATCTCCTGCGACGCAGGAGCGGGGGTACGATTTTTGGGCGTTGGCGTGATCTGGTCAGTCAGGCGGCGACATTCCGCCTGCCGCCGCGGCCTCGTGTGCCCGACCACCTCGAACTGCTCGCGCAGGCCAGTGGCGCGGCCGTTCTGCACGACTGGACGGGGGGCCGGGAGCCCGTCACCGACAGCGATTTCTACGAGTGCGTGGTGGCCCCGTACTGGGAGCGCATCAACGCCTATCTCAAGGCCGATGCCGAACACCGCAGCCGCATCTTCCTCGGCGGCGGGGTGGAGGCCCTGCTCGGCACCCTGCACGCGTGCATCGAGTGGAACGCACCGCTGCTCGAACTGGACAACGGCCTGGAGGGGGAGATCCGTCCCGAGGGCGCGGGCCTGATGATCGTGCCCTCGCTGTTCCTGCACAGCAGGCCGGTGGTGTACACCGGTTCGGGCACGGGGAACACCCCGCCCGTCCTGGTGTACCCGGTCCCGCTGGACGCGGTGACGGCGGCGGCGATGTGGGACGAGCCGGAGCACCAGGACAGGGCGCTCGGCGCGCTCATGGGTCGCACCCGGGCGAGCGTCCTCATGGCGCTGACCGAGAGCTGCACCACGACCGAGCTCGGGCGCCGGCTCGGCATCTCGGCCGCCGCGGCGAGCCAGCACACGACCGTGCTGCGGGCGGCCGGACTGATCACCAGCCGTCGCAAGCTCAACGCGGTGCTGCACTCCCTCACCGACCTGGGCCTGACGCTGCTCAGGGAAAGCGAGGAATTCCCCCTTGCGGCGTCGGAGCGGCTCTCCGAATGCTGCCGCGCTTCCTGATGCCCGCCGGTCGCCCTCACTAGCCACAGGCGGTAATGCAAGGTCTTTTACGGATATTCCCGGATGTTTTCGTGGGCTCCGGGCTGCCCTGCGCTGCCCGGAGGTCCGCGGTGTCACACACGTACTCCCCTTACTCACGACGTTTCTCACGACGTTTCTCACGACGTTTCTCACGACATTTCTCATGACGTTTCTCATCACGCGACAGATCCGAAGAACCCGCCGCGGCGCTGTGTGGAACCCCGACGGACGGCCACCGGTACGGAGAGGCATTCAGTGGGCTACGAGATGATCGAGAACCTCAGGCAGGCAGCCTCGTTGGGCGCCCTCCTGCGCGAGCACGCGCGCGACCGTGCGGACCAGGACGCCGTGGTGTTCGTGCGCGATCCGCAGACGGGCGACGCGGACACCCTCAGTTACGCACAGCTCGACCGACGGGCCGGGGACATCGCCACGGTCCTGCGCACAGCGGCCCGGCAGGGCGACCGGGTGCTGCTGCTGTACCCGCAGGGCATTGAGTGCGTCGCGGCCTTCGCCGGCTGTCTGTACGCGGGCATGCTCGCGGTGGTGGCCCCGATGCCGGGCAGCTACCAGCAGGATCGCAAGCGGGTCACCTCGATCGTCTCCGATGCCGGGATCTCCGTGGTGCTCACGGACACCGCGAACCTGGCGGCGGTCCAGGAGTGGGTCGACGCCTGCGAGCTGCCCGGCCTGCGCGTCCTGGCCGGCGACACCTTCGACGACAGCGAGGGCGACCCCGTGCCGCTCGCGCCGGCCGACCGGTCGACGACGGCGATGCTCCAGTACACCTCGGGCTCCACGAGCGAGCCCAAGGGCGTCGAGGTGACCCACGGCAACCTGCTGCACGACATCGCGGCGTTCGTCGACGCCCTCGGCGCCGATGAGCCGGTCAGGACGGGCGGCTGGGCGCCGCTCTACCACGACCTGGGCCTCATCCTGCAGACACTCGCGCCGCTGGCCACGGGCAGCACGGCGGTCCTGATGTCGGCTGTGACGTTCGTGAAGCGGCCCTTCCAGTGGCTGAAGCTCGTCGACAGCTACGACCTGGCGTTCTCCGCCGCACCGAACTTCGCCTACGAGCTGTGCACCGTGAAGGTCACCGACGAGCAGCTGGCCGCCCTCGACCTGTCCCGATGGCGCTACGCGCTCAGCGGCGCCGAGCCGGTACAGGTGTCGACCATGCGCAGGTTCACCGGCCGCTTCGCCGCCGCAGGGCTCAAGCCCGAGGCGTTCGGCGCGTGTTACGGCCTCGCCGAGAGCACCGTCTTCGTCTCCGGCTCACCCGGGCGCGTACAGGTCGTCGCCGATCTCGACCCGGTGCTGCTGGAGCGCGGGGAACTGCGGCGGGTGACGGGAGGCACCCCCGGGCGCCCGATGCCCAGCAACGGCCCGGTGCGCGATGTGGAGGCGCGGATCGTCGACCCCGACACCCGTACGGAGCTGCCCGCGGGGTCCGTCGGGGAGATCTGGCTGCGCGGCGAGAGCGTCGCCCGCGGCTACTGGGGCAACTCCCGGGCGACCGCCGAGACATTCCACGCACACACCGAGGACGGTGACGGACCGTTCCTGCGCACCGGCGACCTGGGCGGCTTCCTGGACGGAGAGCTGTACATCACCGGGCGTCGCAAGGACCTGATGATCATCAGCGGGCGCAATCTGCACCCGCAGGACGTCGAACACGCCCTGCGCGACCGGCACGCGGAACTGGACGGGTTGCCGGGCGCGGTCTTCACCGTGCCGGTGGAGAACGGTGACGGACTGAGCGACGACGCGCTCATCGTGCTCCAGGAAGTGCGTGGACGCCCTTCCCCGGACAGGGCTCAGGCGCTCGTACGCACCATGCGTGACACGGTCTCCAGCGAGTTCGGGGTACGTGCCGCCGGAGTGCTGCTGGTCCGCAGGGCCGGAGTCCGGCGCACCACGAGCGGCAAGATCCAGCGTGCGGCCATGCGGGAGCTGTTCCTCTCCGGCGGCGTCGAACCGCTCTTCGCGGAGTTCGACCCACGGTTCGCCGGGCTCGCCGGGCAGGGGCGCACGGCGTGAGCGGCCCCGGTACCGGGCTCGGTGCGGCCCGGCTCGACGACCTGCTGAACCGGGCCGCCGGTCCGGGCGGTGCCTTCGACCCCGCCGAACTCGCCCGACTGGACGAGGCGGAGGAGTTTCCCGAGGCCGCCCACGGGCTGCTCACCGACGCGGGCATGGGCGCGCACTACGTTCCCAAGCGCCACGGCGGCCTGCTGCACGGCCTGGACGGTCTGATGGCCGTACTACGGACCGTCGCCCGCCGCGACCTCACCGTCGCCATCGCCCACGGCAAGACATTCCTCGGCGCCATGCCCGTCTGGGTCGCGGGTGACGAGGAGCAGGCCGAACGGCTCGCCCACGAGATCCGCTCCGGTGCCGAGGTGTGCTGGGGGCTGACCGAGGCCGGCAGCGGCAGCGACCTTCTCGCCGGCCGCCTTGCCGCGCGGCCCGTAGCCGACGGCCTCGAACTCGACGGCGAGAAATGGCTGATCAACAATGCCACCCGGGCCCGGTTCGCCTGTGTGCTGGCCCGCACCCGGCCCGAGGGCGGCCCGCGCGGCTTCGGCTTCGTCCTGGTGGACAAGGACACCCTGCCCACCGACGCGTATCACGCGCTGCCCAAGGAAGCCACGCACGGGATCCGCGGAGCGGACATCAGCGGCATCGCCCTCACCGGCGCACGGGTACCCGGCTCGGCGCTCGTCGGGCCGGACGGCTCCGGTTTCGAGGTCGTACTCAAATCGCTGCAGCTCACCAGGATCTTCGCCACCTCCCTCTCACTCGGCGCGGCGGACCACGCGCTGTCGCTGGCCGTGCGCTTCCTCGACGACCGCCCCCTGTACGGGCAACAACTCGCCGACCTGCCCCGAGTCCGCCGGATCCTGGGTGACGCCGCGGCGGCGGTGCTGCTCGCCGAGGCGGTCGCCGTACTGGCCGGCCGCGCGGCCCAGACGATGACCGGTGAGCTCGGCATCATCTCCGCCGTCACCAAGGCGTTCGTACCGACGACGGTGCAGCGCGCGGTGGACGCCCTGGCCGACCTCCTCGGCGTGCGCGGCTTCCTGACCACCGTCCTGGAGCACGGCGCGTTCGCCAAACTCGACCGCGACCACCGGATCGTGGCCGTCTTCGACGGCAGTACGGCCGTCAACCGGCACGCGCTGATCACCGCGTTCCCGCTGCTCGCCCGCGCCCACGCCAGGGGAGCCCGCGACGAGCCGGGGATGCTGGCCGCGGCCAGGATCGGCGCCGAACAGCCACCGCTGGATCCGGCACGGCTCTCACTGATCAGCGCCGGCGGGTGCACTGTCGTCCAGTCACTGCCGGAAGCGGCCGAACTGGCCGCGCAGCGGGGCCACGAGGACATCGCCGTCGGCGCCCGCCTCCTGGCCGAGGAGTCGGAACGGCTGCACAAGGAGATCGCCTCACGGCACGAGGCCCCCGGATTCGCGTCCGCCGAGGCGTTCGACCTCGCCCAGCGTTACGAACTCTGCTTCGCGGGCGCGTCCTGCCTGGCCCTGTGGCTGAACAACGAGCCGGCACCCGGGGCGCGTTGGTGGCGCGACGCCCTGTGGGTGCGCGCCTGTCTGACCGTCGTACTCACCCGGCTCGGCCTCGAACCGCCCGCCGGACCCGACGCCCGCGACCTGCTCTGCGACGAGCTGCTCGCCGCAGGTCGGGCCGAAGAGGAATTCTCGTTGCTCTGCGGCCTGGAGGCCTCATGACCACCGACCACTCCCGCATCGGCGCGCTGGAACGCCACCTCGGGGACCCCTTCGACGAGACCAACCCGGTGGGATTCGCCGCGCTGCTACGGGCGGACGAGCGCGGGGAGATGTGCGCCGAGGGCGAGCGGGCCCTGGACGAGTACGGGTTCAACGCGGAGTTCGTCCCCGTGGAACTGGGCGGCCGGCTGTCCCGGCTCGACGATGTCGTCGCCGCCCTGCGCGCCCTCTACCGACGGGATCCTTCCCTCGGGCTCGGCTACGGCATGAGCTCGTTCATCTCCTCGGTCAACGTCTGGCTCGCCGGTGACGAGGAGCAGCGTCGTACCGCCGCCGCACTGCTGCTCGGCAACCACCGGATCGCCGCGGCCTACCACGAGCTCGCCCACGGCAATGACATGGCGGGCGTGGAGTGTGCCGTCGTCGACGTGGACGGGACTCCCGTACTGCGCGGACGCAAGGAAGTCGTCACCAATGTGCGCCGCGCCCAGGGTCTCGTCGTCTTCGCCCGCACCGACGAGCGGCCCGGCAGCCGCAGCCATTCCCAGGTCCTGCTGGACAAGCGCACGCTCGATGGGAACCTGCTGCGCGATCTGCCCCGCTACCCCAGCTCGGGCATGCGTGGGGTGCAGCTGCACGGCATCGAGTTCGATGACTGTCCGCTGCCGCCGCACAGCATCCTCGGACGCGCCGGCGACGGTCTGGAGACCGCGATGCGCTCCTTCCAGATCACCAGGACCATTTTGCCCGCCGTGATGTGCGGACCGGTGGAGACCGGACTCCGGGTGGCGCTGAACCACCTGACCACGAGAAAGCTCTACGGAGCCACGGCGACCGAGCTGCCCCATCTGCGCTCCGCGCTCGCCGGTGTCTTCGCCGACCTGCTGCTCGTCGAGTGCTTCGGCGCCGCCGCGATCAGGGCCGTGCACGTGCTTCCCGGCGAAGCGAGCGTGCTGTCCTCCGTGTTCAAGCACTTCGGGTCAGCGGTACTGCTCGACGCCATGAGCACCCTGTCCGAACTGCTCGGCGCCCACTTCTACCTGCGGACCGGTCCTGCGGCGATCTTCCAGAAGCTGCTGCGCGACGTACGCCTGGTCGGCTTCGGCCACGCCGCGCGCGGCGCCTGCGAATCGGCCGTACTTCCCCAGCTCCCGGTGCTCGCCCGGCGCTCCTGGTCGGCGCCGCAGGCGGCCGACGCACCGGACGGACTCTTCGACCTCGCCGCCGGCCTCGGGCCGCTGGAGTTCGACCGGCTGAGGCTCTCCGCCGGCGGACGCGACCACCTGAGCGGTTCGCTGACCGAATCCGTCTCCCGGCTCAGCGGCCCCGCCGCCGCCCTCGGCGAACAGTTCCTCGCCGAGCACGCCGCACTGGCGCGAGACTGCCGCGGCCTCGGGCCCGCGGACGTCACGGTCATGGCGGCCGCCGATGCCTCGCGCCTGGTGACCCGTACCGGACACGTGCTCGCGGCCGCGTCCACCCTGGGCATCTGGCGCCACAACATCGGCGGCGGCGGACTGCCCGACGACCCCATCTGGCCGCAGGCCCTGCTGACCCGTCTCCACGGACGTCTGCGGGGCAGGTCCGGCCCGCTGCCCGCGGCGGCCGTGGACGCGCTGTACGCCGAGCTGCTCGACCGGTTCCAGGCCGGCCGTTCCTTCGACCTCACCGCACAACTCCTGCCCGACGGGCGCCTGGCGGCGAGGCCGTGACCCCAACCCACAGAAGGAGATCACCATGCCGGGTCCCACCGAACAGCAGGCCGCGCCGGTCCGGGCCGAGCTGCAGGACTGGCTCGCCGCCGAGGTTGCCGTGCTCCTGGGCAGAGCACCGGAAACCATCGACCGGTCGGCCCGGTTCGGCGAGTACGGCCTGGAGTCCATCTCCGGGCTGACGCTCGCCGCCGCCATAGAGGACCACCTGGGGGTCGAGGTCGACCCCACCGTCGTCTGGGACCACCCCAGCATCGACGAACTCGCCGCATATCTCACCGAGGCCCGGGCCGCCACGTCCTGAGGGCCCGCCGACGCCGACCTGGAGCATGGACTGTGAACACTCGCCGCACGGGCTTCGTCCCCCTGCCCGCAACGGCCGCGCAGCGCGGCATCCGCGTCGCCGAGGAACTCGACGCGGATGCCACGGGCTTCCACTGCGGGGTCGTACTCGAACTCGCGGGACCCATCGATCCCGAGCTGCTCGGCCGTGCCGTGGCGCGCGCGGTCGACGACGCCGAAGCACTGCGGGTGCGGTTCACAGAGCACGACGGCCACCTGACGCAGAACATCGTGTCCCTGGACGAGGCCCGGTCCGAACGCGGCCTGACCGTCGTCGACTTCGGCCAACACACCGATCCGGCCGCCGCGGCCGACGCCTGGGCGGCGGCCCGGATGGCCGCAGCTCCGGCGATGCTCGGGCAGGAACCGCTCGTCGCCCATGCGCTGCTGCTCCTCGGACACCACAGGTCCCGGCTCTTCCTGAGCTACCACCACGCCGTGCTCGACGGCTTCGGCCAGACCCTGCACACCGCGAGGATCGCCGAGATCTACACGGCGCTGGCCGCGGGCGCGCCCGTGCCCCCGTCGGCCGCGGGCAGCCTCGCGGCACTCGTCGAGCAGGACCTCGCATACGCCTCGTCCGACGCCCGCGAGCGCGACCGGCAGTACTGGCTGGAGACGATGACGGGCCCGGCCACACCCCGGGCGCGGTCGCTCGGCGTCTCCAAGCCTGCCCTGCACAGCCGCAGACGCCTGAGCCATGAACAGACGCGCACCCTCATCGAGGCCGCGCGGGCCGCAGGCGTCCCATGGACCGCCATGGCCATCGCGCTCGCCGTGGCGCACCGCAGAGCCACCACGGGCGAGGACGAGATCGTGCTCGGCCTGCCGGTGACCGCTAGGCTCGGCCGCGCGGCGCTCACCACGCCCGGCATGCTCGCCAACGAGCTGCCGCTGCGCATGACGGTCAGCCGCTGGACCACCCTCGACGAACTGGTGGGCCAGGTGAGGCGCTCGGTGGCCTCGGTCCTGCGCCACCAGCGCTATCGCGGCGAGGACCTGCACCGCGAACTGGGCAGATCGGGCGGGACCGGCGGGTTCGGCGGCATGACGCTCAACGTGATGGCCTTCGCCCAGGTCATCCGCTTCGGCGAGGTCGAGGCCGTCACCGACCAGCTGTCCACCGGGCCGGTGCGAGGACTGGCCGTCAACCTGCACGGCAGGTCGGACGGTGACGGCGGCCTCGACCTGGATCTGCACGCCGACGCGGACGGGTACACCGAGGACGACCTGGCCGCATTCCGCGACAGTCTCCTCCACTACGTCGGGCGCGTCGCAGCAGACCCCGGCCGCCGACTGGGCTCCATCGACGCGCAGCCCGCCGGCACCCGGGCCGAGCCGCTGCACGGCGAGACCGTACCGCAGCGCCCCGGCATCACCGGCCTCGCCGGGGCGTTCGAGGAGCGGGCCGCGAGCGCGCCCGAAGCGGTCGCTCTCCTCCACGGCACCGGCTCCACCACCGCAGGCGAACTGAACGGCGCCGCCAACCGGCTGGCCCGCCACCTGCGCGCCCGGGGAGCGGGCCCCGAGACACTGGTGGGCCTCTATCTGCCGCGCTCCCCGGAGCAGGTGACGGCGGTACTCGCCGTGCTCAAGGCCGGAGCCGCCTATCTGCCGCTCGACCCGGCCTACCCGGCCGAGCGCACCGCGCATGTGCTGGGCGACGCACAGCCGTCGCTCGTGATCACCATCGCCCGGCTCGCCGGGGCGCTGCCGGCCGGATCCGCGCGCGTGGTCGTGCTCGACGACGCCGAGGTCCTGGACGCGCTGGAGGCCGAGTCCGCCGCCGACCCGGCCGGGCCAGAACGCCCCGTCCTCACCGCGGAATCGGCCGCCTACGTCATCCACACCTCCGGATCCACCGGACGCCCCAAGGGCGTCGTGGGCCTGCACGGCGGGGCGCTCAACCGCGTCCACTGGTTCGCCACGACCCATCCCCTCGCACCCGGCCGGCCCGTACTGGGCAAGACCTCGCTGAGCTTCATCGACGGCACCACCGAACTGTTCGGCGCGCTGCTGCACGGCGCCCCGCTCGTCCTCGCCTCCGACACCGCGCTGTCGGCGGCCGAGGACATCATCGAGCTCGTCGACCGGCACGGCATCGGCCGGGTGAGCCTCGTACCCAGCCTGCTGTCGGCGTTGCTCGACAGCGACCGGGCGCATCTGCTGCGCGCGTGCGGACTCTGGGTGAGCAGTGGTGAGGCGCTGCCCGCCGAACTGGCCGCCCGGGTGGCCGAAGTCCTTCCGGACGCCCGGCTGCTGAACCTCTACGGTTCGTCCGAGGCCACCGGCGACAGCCTGGCCGCCGTCTGCGCGGGCCCCGACGTCAGCCTCGGCACGCCCATCCACAACACCACGGCCCTGGTCCTCGACGACCAGCTCAGGCCGGTACGCCCCGACGAGGTGGGAGAGCTCTATCTGGCCGGTGCGGGCCTCGCCCGCGGCTACCTCGGCCGCCCCGATCTCACCGCCGAGCGGTTCGTCGCCGGTGCGTCGGGCGTGCGGATGTACCGCACCGGCGACCGCGTTCGGGTGCGTCCGGACGGCGGTCTCGCCTACGCGGGACGTGCCGACTCACAGGTGAAGCTGCGCGGAAACCGGGTCGAACTGGCCGAGGTGGAGGCGGCCCTGAGCGGCGCGCAGAAAGTCGGCAGGGCGGCCGCCGTCGTGCACGGCACGGACAGCGACGGCCGGCTGGTCGGGTACGTCACCCCGGGATCGGGCATGCCCGACCCCGCCGACGTCAAGCGGCACGCCGCCACCGTGCTGCCCGACTACGCGGTGCCCGTCGCGGTCATGGTGCTCGACACGTTCCCGCTCACTCCCAGCGGCAAGATCGACCGGCGCGCACTGCCGGCACCCGAGTTCACCACCGGGTCGGGACGCGCACCCCTCGGCCCGGACGAGACGGTGCTGTGCGAAATGTTCGCCGCCGTCCTCGGCGTGGACTCGGTCTTCGCCGAGGACGGCTTCACGGACCTGGGCGGAGACAGCATCAAGGCCCTGCGCCTCGTCGGACGGGCCCGCAAGGCCGGGATCATGCTGAGCGCCCGCGATGTCTTCGAGCACCGGACCCCCGCCGCCCTCGCCCTGGCCGCCGCCGGCGGAAGCGGCACCGAGGAGCGGGTCGTCACCGCCGAGCTGCGCAGCCCGCTGTCCGACGAGGAGGCCGCCGCGGTCCTGGCGGAGCGCGGGCAGGGCGAGATCCTGCCCGTGACCCCGCTCCAGGAGGGCCTGCTGTTCCTCGGTCTCCTGGACGGCCCCGACACCTATGTGGTGCAGAGCTCCCTGGACCTGGAAGGCGCGGTCGACGCCGGCCGGATGCGCGGCGCCGTCTCCAGGCTTCTGGACCGCCATGCCAATCTGCGTGCCGCCTTCCTGTACGAGGGGCTGAGCGCCCCTGCGGCGTTCTGCGCGCCCGGGGTTCCCGTCCCGTGGCAGCACAGTGACCTCTCCGGCCTCCCCGCGCAGGAACGCGAGGAGGCAGCGCGGCACGCCGCCGAGGTGGACCGGACCACACCGTTCGACCCGGCCGTCCCCCCGCTGCTGCGGATGCGCCTGATCACCCAGGACGACACGCACCACCGCCTGGTCCTCACTTATCACCACCTGCTGCTGGACGGGTGGTCCCTGCCCGTCCTCCTGCGCGAACTGCTGCACCTGTACGTCGCGGACAGCGAAAAGTCCCGGGAGCCCGCCCCGTCCGTGCCCTTCAGCGAGCACCTGCGCCTGTTGGGTGCGAGGGACCGGGACGCGGCAGCCGACGCCTGGCGTCGGTCCCTTGCCGGACCCGTCGAACCCACGCTCGTCGCACCCGGTGCCGACGGTGTCCAGTACCCGCCCGAGGTCGCGGAGACGCGGCTGACGCCGCAGGCCACCGAGCAGCTGGAGCGGCGCGCCCGCGCCGCCGGACTGACCGTCGCATCCGTGGTGCAGGGAGCCTGGGCGCTGGTGCTCGGTCAGCTCACCGGCCGCAGCGACGTGGTGTTCGGCAGCACCGTGGCGGGCCGCCCCGCCGAGATCGAGGGCCACGAGGGCATGGTCGGGCTGTTCGCCAACACGGTGCCGCTGCGGGTCGCCTGGACCCCGCGCGAGTCCCTGCTCGACCTGTTGGTCAGGACGCAGGCCGAACAGGGCGCACTCCTGGCGCATCAGCACCTCGGCCTCGCGGAGATACAGCGTGCGGTGGGAGTGGACCAGCTGTTCGACACCCTGCTCGTGGTGGAGAACCAGCCGGCCGGGCAGAACGAACTGGCCTGTGCGGCCGATGCGGCGGGGGTACGCATCACCGGCACCGACTTCCGCGATTCCACGCACTACCCCCTCACCCTGACGGTGCTGCTGGGCGGGGAACTCGTCCTCCAGCTCGAACGCCGCGCCGACCCGGACGGGCCGGCCACGGCCGCGGCCATCGTGGAACGAGTGGCCGGGGTGCTTGCCGCGATCGCCAAGACGCCCTCGCCGACGCTCGGACGGCTCGACATCCTCACCCCTCAGGAGCGCCGTCGGGCCATCACGGCGGGCGACAACACCGGGCACCCGCCGCTGGACCTCGACGTGGGCGAGCTGCTGGAACGTCAGACCGCTGCCACCCCGGACGCGACCGCGCTGGTGGCCGAGGGCGAGACACCGTTGACCTTCGCCGTGCTGGACGCCCGGGTCAACCGTCTCGCCCGTCACCTGATCGCGTTGGGCGCAGGGCCCGGCACCGTCGTCGGCCTGCTGCTGCCCCGCCGTGCGGAGCTGGTGGTGGCACTGCTCGCGGTCCTCAAGTCCGGTGCGGCGTACCTGCCGATGGAGCCCGACCTTCCACCCGCCCGTATCGAGCGTCTGCTCGCGGACACCGCCCCCGTGCTCGTCCTCACGGCGGGAGGCACCCATGACACCGGCGGTGTGAGCACTCTGGACCTGGAGGACCCGGACACCCGGGCCGCCGTCGAGCGGCGACCGGACGGCCCGGTCACCGACGCCGAACGCATCCGCCCTCTCACGCCGGGCGACGCCGCCTACGTGCTCTTCACCTCGGGCTCCACCGGCCGGCCCAAGGGAGTGGTGGTCGAGCACCGGGGCGTACGCAATCTCATCGCCCAGCACCACGAGGCATTGGCGGGGCCGCAGATCCAGCGGCCCCACGGACGCCCGCTGCGCTTCGTACTGACCGCGCCGCTGTCCTTCGACACGTCGTGGGAGGCCCTGATCTGGATGCTGGCCGGGCACGAGCTGCACCTGCTCGGCGACGCGACCCGGCGCGACGCGGCAGCCGTCGTCCGCTACCTCCGTGCCACCGGCGCCGACGTACTCGACGTCACCCCCTCCTACGCGGAGGTCCTGCTCGAAGAGGGCCTGCTCGACGGCCCGGACGCCCCCTCGATCCTGCTGCTCGGCGGCGAGGCCGCCGGCGAGCGGCTGTGGACCCGGCTGCGATCGGTGCCGGGCCTGGAGGCACACAACCTCTACGGCCCCACCGAGTTCACCGTCGACGCACTGGCGGCGAACCTCGCCGACGCCCCCCGGCCCGTGATCGGCACGCCGGTGCGCGCCACCGGCGCCCACATCCTGGACAGCGCACTGCGCCCGGTGCCGGCCGGGGTGCCCGGGGAGCTGTACCTGGCCGGCGAGGGACTCACCCGTGGATACCTGGGCCGCCCCGACCTGACCTCCGAGCGGTTCGTGGCCTGCCCGTTCGGACCGCCCGGCGCACGTGCGTACCGCACCGGCGACCTGGTGCGCCGCCGTGCCGACGGGCTCGTGGAGTACCTCGGCAGGGCCGACAACCAGATCAACGTACGCGGCTTCCGCGTCGAGCCCGGCGAGGTCGAGGCCGTCCTGGGCGAGCACCCAGGAGTGGCGAGAGCCGGCGTGACGGTCCGGGACGACCGGCTGGTCGCCTACGTCGTCGTACGTGAGGAAGGCGCCCCGGGCCCCGAGGAACTGCGCGCACACGCCCTGCGGTCGCTGCCCCGCTACGCCGTTCCGCAGGCGTTCCAGCTCGTGCCCGAACTGCCGCTGTCGCCCAACGGCAAGCTCGACCTGGCGGCGCTTCCCGCTCCTGAGGCAATGGCCCGTCCCACCGGCCGGGCACCGCGCGGCCACCGGGAGGAGGCGCTGTGCGCCCTGTTCGCGGAACTGTTCGCCCTGGACTCCGTCGGGCCCGACGAAGGGTTCTTCGAACTGGGCGGACACTCACTGATGGCCACCCGGCTCGTGGGCCGGGTCCGTACCGCCCTCGGCGTGCGGCTGAGCGTCCGGGACCTGTTCGACGCTCCCACCCCCGCCGCACTGGCCGCCGTGCTCGCCCGCGCAAAGGCCGTCGCGGCGGCGCCGCGCATCCCCGCCGAGCGCCCCAGCCGCATCCCGATGTCGCACGCCCAGCGCCGGCTGTGGTTCCTGCACCAGCTCGAATCCTCCCGCACCACCTACAACATGCCGATGGCGCTGCGGTTCACGGGGACGCTGGACGTCGGGGTACTCGGCGCCGCGCTGGCCGACGTCGTCGCCCGGCACGAGATCCTGCGCACCGAGTTCGCCCAGGACGGCGACGGACCCTACCAGGTCGTGCAACCGCACACCCCCGGGCCGCTCCCGCTCACCCCGGTCGAGGTGAGCGCCGAAGAGCTCTCCGGCCGACTGCGCCAGGAGGCGCTGCGCCCCTTCACGCTCGCCGGTGAACACCCTTTCCGCGTCGCCCTGTTCCGCCTGGACCCGACCGAGCACGTGCTGTTGCTGGTCGCCCACCACATCGCGGGTGACGGCTGGTCCGTGGCTCCGCTGCTGGCCGACCTGGCGCACGCCTTCGCCGCACGCCGCCGGGCCGCCGCCCCGGTCTGGACCGCCCCCGCCGCGCAGTACGCGGACTACACGCTCTCGCAGGCCGCCCTGCTCGGCGCCGAAGAGGACCCGGACAGCGTCGCGTCACGGCAGCTGGAGTACTGGCGGGAGGCACTGGCCGACCTGCCGGAGGAGATCGCGCTGCCGCTCGACCGCCCGCGTACCTCCGCGGTGTCCGACCGCGGCGGCAAGGTGACCTTCGCCGTGCCCGAGGAGTCCTACCGGCGACTGGCCGCGCTCGCCGCCTCCGCGAGCACGACCCCGTTCGTCGTGCTCCACGCCGCGGTGGCCGTGCTGTTGTCCCGGCTCGGCGGCGGCACCGACATTCCGGTCGGCGCCCCCGTCGCGGGCCGCGCGGACGAGGCGTTCCACGGCGCGGTCGGTGCCTTCGTCAACACCGTCGTGCTGCGCACGGACCTTTCCGGCGGCCCCTCCTTCCGTGACGTGCTGACCGCGGGCCGGGAGACGAACCTGAGGGCGCTCGCCCACCAGGACCTTCCGTTCGAACGACTGGTGGAGGTACTGCGCCCGGCCCGGTCGCTCTCCCGGCATCCCCTGTTCCAGGTGATGCTGACGTTCGACGACGCGGCGGCCCAGGCCGTCGTGGACTCGCTGGCCGGATTCGACGGCCTGGGCGTCACCGCGCACGAGGTGCCGACCGGGCTCGCGAAGTTCGACCTCGGCTTCACCCTCGCCGAGAACACCGGCTGCGGCGGCGGGCTGCACGGTGAACTGGAGTACCGCGCCGATCTGTTCGACGAGGCCACCGCACAGTCCGTCGCCGAACGCCTGGTCCGGGTCATCGACGCGGCGGTCGCCGAACCCGACGCCCCCCTCGAATCGGTCGACGTGCTCGGCGAGCAGGAGCGCGCCACGATCCTGTCGGACTGGGGAGCCGGCACCCCGGGGCCCGTCCCGGACACCCTGCCCGCGCTCTTCGAGGCACAGGTGGCGAAGTCCCCCGAAGCCCCCGCCCTGGTGCAGGGCCTCGACGGCGAGACGCTCACCTACCGCGAACTCGACGAGCGGGCCAACCGGCTGGCGCGCCACCTCGTCGCACTCGGCGCGGGGCCCGACCGCTTCGTCGGCGTCTCCATGCCGCGCTCGGTCGAGTGGGTTGTGTCCTGGCTCGCCGTGGCGAAGACCGGGGCCGCGTTCCTGCCCATCGACCCCGCCTACCCGGCCGAGCGCATCCGCTTCATGCTCGGCGACGCCGGACCGCACCCCGTCCTGACGCGGCAGGAGCTGGCACCGCCGCTGCGCGAGGCCGGAGCCGACTGCCTGCTCGTCGACGGCCCCGAGCTGGCCGAGACCCTGCGGGACCTCCCGGCGGGCGACCTCACCGACGCCGACCGGGTGGCGCCGCTCCGGCACGCCCACGCGGCCTACGTCATCTACACCTCGGGGTCGACCGGCGTACCCAAGGGCGTCGTCACCCCGCACACCGGCATCGCGGGGCTCTCCGCGCTCCAGAGATCGGTGCTCGGCCTCGGCGCCGGCAGCAGGGTCCTCCAGCTGGTGTCCACCAGCTTCGACACCTCGCTGTGGGACTCCTTCTGCGCACTGCTCTCCGGCGCGACGCTGGTGCTCGCGCCCCAGGACACGCCCCTGGGACAGGACCTCGCCGACTTCGTACGCGACGCGGGGGTGACCCATGTCGCGGTGCAGCCCGCCGTCGTCGCGAACCTGCCGGACAACAGCCTGCCCGAGGGCGTGACCCTGACCCTCAACGGCGATGTGCTGCCGCCCGGCCTGGTGCGCCGCTGGCTGCCGGGGCGCCGGATACTCAACGGCTACGGACCCACCGAAGCCACCGTCGGTGCCGCGATCTGGGACTGCGCGGAGCAGCGGGGCCCCGGCCCCGTGCCGATCGGCCGGCCCTTCGACGGCAAGCGGCTGTACGTCCTGGACGAGCGGCTGCGCCCGGTCCCGCCCGGAGTCGCGGGCGAGCTGTACATCGCCGGCGGTCTGGCCCGCGGCTACCACCACCGCGCCGCGCTCTCCGCCGAACGCTTCGTCGCCTGTCCCTTCCCCGCGCCGGGCGGGAACACCGCGCCGGGTGGGAACACCGGGCCGGGCGGGAACACCGCGCCGGGCGGGAAGCCCGCCGCGTCGGGGACGCGGATGTACCGCACGGGCGACCGCGTGCGCTGGAACAGGAACGGCGCGATCGAATTCCTCGGCCGCACCGACGACCTGGTGAAACTGCGCGGCTTCCGGATCGAGCTGGGAGAGGTCGAGACCGCGCTCGCCGCACACCCCGCCGTGGCGCAGAGCGTGGCCGTGGTGCGGGAGGACACGCCGGGAGACCGGCGCCTGGTGGCGTACGCGGTCCCCGAACAGGGGCGGAGCGCCGACGCCGAGGAGCTGCGGACCTGGCTCGCGCAGCGGCTGCCCGCGTATCTGCTGCCCTCGGCGTGCATGCTGCTGGACGCGCTGCCGCTGAACGTGAACGACAAGGTCGACCGGCGCGCACTGCCGCGCCCCGAGCCGGACCGACTGCGCGGGCGCGCACCTCGCGACGCCCGGGAAAAGCTGCTGTGCGACCTGTTCGGCCAGGTGCTGTCCACCGGCCCCGTCGGCGCCGACGACGGCTTCTTCGACCTCGGCGGCGACAGCATCCTGTCCATCCAGCTGGTCAACGCGGCACGCAGGGCCGGACTCGCCCTCAGCACCCGGGACCTGTTCGAGAATCCCACCCCGGCCGGCCTCGCCGCCCTCGTGCCCGCACCGTCGGCCACCGCCGACGGCCCGGACATCGGCGATGTACCGCTCACGCCCGTCATGCACCGGTGGCGCGAACTGGGCGGCCCTACCACCACGTTCCACCAGTCCATCGCCGTCCCCGTGCCCCCTGCCCTGGAACTCGACGAGCTCACCGACGCCGTCGCGGCGCTCCTGGCCCATCACGACGCACTGCGCCTGTCCCTGACGACATCCCCGCAGTGGCAGCTGGCAGTGTTGGCGCCCGGCGCGATCGACGCACGGCGCCAGGTACGCAGAGTCGATGCCTCCGGCGCGCAGGGCACCGTGCTGCGCGACCTCATCACGCGGGAGGCCGCCGCAGCCCGCGCCCGGCTCGCCCCCGCGCGCGGCGAGGTGTTCCAGGCCGTCTGGCTCGACCGCGGCGCCGAGCCCGGCCGGCTGCTGCTCGTGGCCCACCACATCGCCGTGGACGCGGTGTCCTGGCGCATTCTGCTGCCCGACCTCGCCGAGGCCTGGCAGGCCGTGCGCGAGGGACGCAGGGCGCAGCTCGCACCCGTACCGACATCACTGCGCGCCTGGGCGACGGGCCTGCACCGACTGGCTGCGGAATCGGCCTACGAGGCGGAACTCGGTCCGTGGCTGCGGAGGGCCGACGCGGATCTCGTACCCGTCGGCGGCCGTCGCCTCGACCCCGCCCGCGATGTCCTCTCGGCGGCCCGGCGGCTCGTGCTGGACCTGCCGTCCGAGGCGACCGCACAGGTCCTGGACGCGGCCGCCCGACTGCGCTGCGACCACAAGGAACTGCTGCTCGCCGGCCTGGTCGTCGCGGTCTCCCGATGGGACCGCGAGCGGCCCGGAGTGCTGGTCGAGGTGGAGGGCCACGGCAGGGCCGAAGCCGTCCTGCCCGGCGCCGACCTCTCGCGGACCGTCGGCTGGTTCACGTCGCTCCACCCTCTGCTGCTGCCCGTCGGCCCCGACCTGGACGAGGTCCTCACCGCGGTCAAGGAGCGGGTACGGGACGTACCCGATCAGGGCATCGGCCACGGACTGCTGCGCCACCTCAACCCGTCCGCCGGCTCCAGGCTGGCCTCACTGGCCCGGCCCGACTTCGGGTTCAACTACCTCGGGCGCATCAGCGCGGCCCAGGACGGATTCTGGACGTCCAGTGCCGATGAGGGCGCCGCTCTGGACGAGCAGGATCCGGCCACTCCGTTGTCGCACGCCGTCGCCGTGGACGCGGTGGTCCTGGACGGCGAGGACGGTCCGGTCCTGACCGCCACCTGGACCTGGGCCGGGGACCTGCTGGCACCCGAGTCCGCCCGCCGCCTGGCGGAGCTGTGGTTTGCCGCCCTGCGTGAACTCTCCGCCCACGAGGGCGTACTGGCGCCCCCGGACGTGTCCGCCCCCGGCCTCACCACCGGCGACCTCGCCACCCTGCGGACGCTGCACCCCGACATCGAGGACGTCCTGCCGCTCTCGCCGCTCCAGCAGGGGCTGCTCTTCCATCATGTGCACAACGGATCCCTCGACGAGGACTACGTCGTGCAGTGCGCGGTGGACCTGGAAGGGGCGCTGGACGTCGGCCGGTTCAAGGCTGCCGCCGCGGCGCTGCTGGACCGCCACCCGAATCTGCGGGCGGGCTTCCACCACGAAGGACTCGACCGGCCCGTGCAGGTCTTGCCGGGGGCCGTTCCGGTGCCCTGGACGTACACGGATCTGACCGGCCTCGCCCCGTCCGGCCACGAGGCGGTCCTGGAGGAAGCCGCCCGCAGCGAACGCGAACACGGCTTCGGCCTGAGCCGGCCGCCTCTGCTGCGATTCGCGCTGCTGCGCTCGGCGGAGGACCGGCACCGCCTCGTACTGACGCTGCATCACATTCTGCTCGACGGCTGGTCGATGCCCGTGCTCTTCCACGACCTGCTCCAGCTGTACCGGGTCGGTGACCCGGAGCTGCTGCCCGCGGTGCGCCCGTTCCGTGACCATCTGCGGTGGCTCGCGGACCAGGACCGTCAGGCCGCCGCCAATGCCTGGCGCACCGCCCTGGACGGGCTGCCCGAACCGACTCTCCTGGTGCCCGGCCACACCTCCGCCGACCCCGCGCAGACGATCGCCGAACTGTCCGAGGAGGACACCGCGGCGGTGACGGGGTTCGCGCGGGAGTGGGGGGTGACGGTCGGTGCGGTGGTGCAGGCGGCGTGGGCGGTGTTGCTGGGTGGTCTGGTGGGGCGTGGTGATGTGGTGTTCGGGGTGACGGTCTCGGGCCGTCCCGCCGAGTTGGACGGTGCCGAGTCGATGGTGGGGCTGTTCATCAACACGGTGCCGTTGCGGGTGCGGGTGGATCCGGCGGAGGGACTGGGGGATCTGGTGGTGCGGGTGCAGGCGGAGCGTTCCGCTCTGCTGGCGCACGAACACGTCGGGCTCGCGGAGATTCAGCGGATCGCCCAACGAGGTGAACTCTTCGACACCACCACGGTCTTCGAGAACTACCCGGTGGACGCGGACGCGCTCACCAAGACCGCCGCCGAGAGCGGCCTGAGCCTGGGCCCGGCAAAGATCAGCAACGCCGGCCACTACCCCGTGACCGTGACCGTGGCGCCTGGCGCCCGCCTGCGCTTCCAACTGCGTTATCCGTCCGGCGCCTTCGGCCCCGACGAGGCACGGGCGATCGCCGCCCGGCTGGCCGGGCTCGTCCGGTCGACCGCGGCCGCACCACAGACCCCCGTGGCAGAGGCAGAACTTCCCGCAACGAACGAAAGGCGGCAGACCGTGGAGCGTAACGGCACGGCGGGCGAGGCTCCGAGCGGCACCGTTGCCGACCTCTTCAAGAGCACCGTCTCCCGCACGCCCCGCTCCGTGGCCCTGGTCACGGGCCGGGGACCGCTGACCTTCGCCGAGCTGGACGAGCGGGCCAACCGCCTTGCCCACGCACTCATTGAGGCGGGCGCCGGCCCCGAGCGGTACGTCGCCGTGCTGCTGCCCCGTACCGAGGAGTGGATCACCACGATCCTGGCGGTACTCAAGTCCGGTGCCGCGTACGTCCCGATCGATCCCGCCCAGCCCGCCGAGCGCACCGCACACATCCTGCGCGAGGTCGCCCCGTCCGCCGTCGTCACCACCGCCGCCGGCGTGCCCGGAGGCGAAGTCGACGGCGCCGCGACGATCGTGCTGGACGACCCGCGGACCGTGCGCGCCCTCGCGGACCGCGGCGCGGACGACCCGGGCGAGCGCGGGGTCCGGCCCGAGCACCCGGCCTACGTCGTGTACACCTCCGGCTCGACCGGTGCGCCCAAGGGGGTCGTCGTTCCCCACTCCGCCCTCGCCAACCTGTTCGCGGCACACAGCGAAGCCCTGTTCGCCACGGGACGCAAGCGGGCCCTGCGGGTCGGCCACCTCGGCCCGGCCACGTTCGACGCCGCGTGGAACCCGCTGCTGTGGATGGTCGCCGGACACGAGCTGCATGTCCTGGACGAGGTGACCCGGCTCGATCCGTACGCCGTGGTCGCCCACGTCGACGAGTTCCGACTGGACTACGTACAAGTCACCCCGACCTACTTCGACCGGCTCGTGGACGCGGGCTTCCTGGGCGGCGGACACCACCCGGCCGTGGTCGCGCTCGGCGGCGAGGCGGTCGGATCCGCCGCCTGGGAGACACTCGCCGCATCGCGTGCCACCGCATGGAACCTGTACGGCCCCACCGAGTGCACCGTGGACGCCACGGGCGCCACGGTCGCGAGCGGCACGGCTCCCCACCTGGGCCGGCCCTTGCTCAACACCCGCGTCCACCTGCTCGACACCGCCCTGCGACCCGTCGCCCCCGGCGTCGTGGGGGAGCTCTACATCGCCGGGCCGCAGCTGGCCCGCGGATACCTGAACAGGCCCGATCTCACGGCCGAGCGCTTCGTCGCCGACCCGTTCGGCGCCGCCGGAGACCGGCTGTACCGCACCGGCGATCTGGCCAGGCGGCGACCCGACGGAAGGCTGGAGTTCGCCGGCCGGGCCGACCAGCAGGTGAAGCTCCGCGGATTCCGCATCGAGCCCCGCGAGGTGGAGACCGCGCTCGAGACCCACCCGGCGGTATCCGCCGCGGCGGTCGTGGTGCGTGAGGACCGGCCCAAGGACCGGCGCCTGGTCGGCTACGCCGTACTGACGGGCCCCGACGAGCACGACCTGAGGCAGTACCTGGCAGGGCTGCTGCCCGAACACCTGGTTCCCTCCACGGTCGTCGTGCTGCCCGAACTGCCGCTGACCAGCAGCGGCAAGCTCGACCGCAAGGCGCTGCCCGCCCCCGAGCAGACCGCGCCCACCGGCACCCGCGCACCCCTCGACGAGCAGGAGGCCCTGCTCCGGACACTGTTCGCCGAGGTGCTCGGCGTCTCGGAAGTGGGCGTCGAGGACGACTTCTTCGGCCTGGGCGGCGACAGCATCCTGTCCATGCAACTCGTGGGCCGGGCACGGCGCGCCGGACTCTCCCTGACCACCAGGGACGTCTTCGACCACCGCACCGTGGCCGCGCTCGCCGGCGCCGCCGGGCAGCCCGCCGGGCCCGAGCCCGAGCCGAACGACGACGGCGTGGGCGAGATCCCACTGACACCGATCATGGTCCGGCTCGCCGAGTCCGGAGTGCCGGTGGACGGCCACGCCCAGACCGTCGCTGTCCGCCTGCCCGCAGGCACCCGGCGGCGTCATCTGACCGAGGCGCTCCAGGACCTCGTCGACCACCACGACGCGCTGCGGCTGATCCTGGAGTCCGACGAGGCCGGCTGGGTGCCCGCGGTACGCGACCGCGGCGCGGTCCGTGCGGAGTCGGTACTGGAATGCGTCGACGCCGGTACGCCGGACGGCGAGGCCGAGGACGTACGGTCACTGACCGCACGCGCCACGGCGCAGCTCTCCCCGGCCAAGGGAGTCGTCCTGCGGGCCGTCCTCCTCGACCGAGGGGACGAGGAGCAGGGCCTGCTCGTCCTGGCCGTGCACCACCTCGCCGTCGACGGAGTCTCCTGGCGGATCCTGATCTCCGACCTGGCCACGGCGTGCCGGGCCCGCGCCGGGGGCGAGCGGCCCAGGCTGCCCCGGGTGGCCACCTCCCTGCGGACCTGGACACACCGCCTGACCGAACAGGCCGCGTCCCGGCGCACCGAACTCCCGCTGTGGAAGGCCGCCCTGGAGGGCCCGGACCCGCTGCTCGGCGCCCGGCCGCTGGACCCGGAACTCGACCTGGCGGCCACCGTCCGACGCACCGCGGTCGTGCTGCCCGGGGACCTGTCCGGCGCCGTACTCGCCTCGGGCCGCCCCGACCAGCTGATGCTCGCCGCGCTGGCCGTCGCCGTCGGACGCCGGCGTGCCGCGCGCGGCCACCGCCACGACTCCGGTCTCCTCGTGGACGTCGAGGGACACGGGCGTGCGGAGCACCTCGTCGAGGGCGCCGACCTCTCCCGCACCGTCGGCTGGTTCACCAGCGTCCACCCCCTGCGCATCGCGACCCCGGACCCGCTCGCCCGGGACGCGGCGCACACCGCGCTGCGCGGGGTCGTCGAAGCCGTCACGGCCGTCCCCGACGGAGGCGTGGGCTACGGACTGCTGCGCTACCTCAATCCGCGGACGGCACCCGTACTGGCCCGCGCCGCCGCACCGCAGATCATGTTCAACTACCTGGGCCGGGTCGGCGCGCCCGCTGACACCGACGGCTTCGTACCCGAGGCGCTCGGCGTCGGCGACGACGACCCCACCGCGCCGCTCAGCCACGTCCTCGTCCTCGACGCGGTGGCGACGCAGGACATCGCGGGCCCCCGGCTCACCGCCACCTGGTCCTGCGCCGGCGAGCTGCTGACCGAACAGGACGTCACCGAACTCACCGGGGCGTGGACCGAGGCCCTGCGGACCCTGGCCCGCGGCACCGGCGACGAGCCGGACGGCGGCGGCGAGGGCCCCGGCCACGGAGGCGGCGGGGGCGGCGCGCACGGTCCCGCCGCCCCCGCCCCGGCCGGTCCCGCGCGGTCCCTCCCGGTGGACACCGCGGATGTCACGCTCACCCCCGGGGAGCTGGAGCACCTGGTGGCCACCGGCCCGGCGCCGCAAGCCGTCCTGCCGCTCGCGCCGCTGCAGGAGGGGCTGCTGTTCCACCACGTCCTGGATCAGGACGTACCGGACGTCTACAACGCGCAGGCGACGCTCCAACTCCGCGGCGCCCTCGACCCCGTGCGGCTGCGCGCGGCCATGGCCGCGCTGCTGCGCCGTCACCCCAACCTGCGGGCGAGTTTCCGCTTCGACGGCGTACGCACTCCCGTCCAGGTCATCCCGCGCGAGGTCGAACTGCCCTGGGCCGAAGCGGACCTCCGCGGTCACCGGGACCCGCAGGCCGAGGCGGCCCGCCGCGCGGACGAGGACCGAGTCCGCCGCTTCGACCCCGCGCAGGGCCCGCTGCTGCGCTGCCTCCTGTTGCGCCTGGACGACGTCTGCTTCCAGCTCGTCATCACCAACCACCATGTCCTGTGGGACGGCTGGTCCCAGCCCATCCTGCTCAAGGAGCTCATCCAGCTGTACCGGGTCGGCGACCCGGTACAGCTGCCCGCGGTGCGCCCGTTCCGTGACCATCTGCGGTGGCTCGCGGGCCGGGACCGTCAGGCCGCCGCGGGCGCCTGGCGCGCCGCGCTCGACGGACTGCCGGGGCCGACCCTGCTCGCCGCGCACACGGACAGCGCGGCCGAGGCGCCCCGCCGCCTGGAGAGCGCAGTCGACCCGGTGACGTCCGCGGCGGTGACGGGGTTCGCGCGGGAGTGGGGGGTGACGGTCGGTGCGGTGGTGCAGGCGGCGTGGGCGGTGTTGCTGGGTGGTCTGGTGGGGCGTGGTGATGTGGTGTTCGGGGTGACGGTCTCGGGCCGTCCCGCCGAGTTGGACGGTGCCGAGTCGATGGTGGGGCTGTTCATCAACACGGTGCCGTTGCGGGTGCGGGTGGATCCGGCGGAGGGGCTGGGGGATCTGGTGGTGCGGGTGCAGGCGGAGCGTTCCGCTCTGCTGGCGCACGAACACGTCGGGCTCGCGGAGATCCAGCGGATCGCCGGTCACGGCGAACTCTTCGACACCGCCCTGGTGGTCGAGAACTACCCCGCAGGCGACGAGGTCATCGAGGTCGAGCCCGGACTCGAGGTGCTGGGCACCGACGGCTACGACTCCACCCACTTCCCGCTCGCCCTCGCCGTGCTCCCCGACGATGTCCTCAGGCTGCGGCTCGACTGCGACCCACACCTGTTCGACGACCGGGGCCTCGCGGCGGTGGCGGAGCGGTTCACCGGCATTCTGCGCACGATCAGCGGCGATCCGCGGCTGCCCGTCGCCCGCGCCGGGCTGCTCACCGCCGACGAGGCCGCACTGGCCGACGGCGTGGGCAGCCGCGGCCGGGCCGCCGAGCGGTACGGCCTGTGGCACAACGTGTTCGAGCGACGAGCCGCCCTTGAACCGGACCGCCCCGCCGTGGAGTTCGAGGGCATCGTCCTGACCGCGGCCGAACTGAACGAGCGCGCCAATCGGATGGCCCGCTTGCTGATCGCCCGGGGCGCCGGCCCCGAGCGCTTCGTCGCCGTGGCCCTGCCCCGCTCGCTGGAACTGCCCGTCGTGATGCTGGCCGTCGCCAAGGCGGGCGCGGCCCTGGTGCCGGTCGACCTCGCCCACCCGGCGGAGCGTATCGAGCTGGTGCTCGACGACACCGGTCCGGTGCTCGTCGTCACCTCCCTGGACGCCGGCTTCGAGGAACGAGGCGTGCCGCGCCTCCTGCTCGACGACCCGGCCACCCTCGAAAGCCTTGCCGCGTCGGCGGCGGACGACGTACGGGACGAGGAGCGCACCGCCCCGCTGCACGCCGCCCACCCCGCCTACGCCGTCCACACCTCCGGGTCGACAGGCCGTCCCAAGGCCGTGGTCGTCACCCACGCGGGACTGCCCGCACTTGCCGCAGGTCAGATCGAGCGGTTCGCGGTGAACGAGGACAGCAAGGTATTGCAGTTCGCTTCGCCCACCTTCGACGCCTCGGTCTCGGAGCTGATGATCGCGCTGCTCGCCGGAGGAACGGCGGTCCTCGCCCCCGCCGACCGGCTGTTGCCGGGCCCCGGGCTCGCCACCCTTCTCGCGGACAGCAAGATCACCCACGTCACCCTGCCGCCCGCCGTGCTCTCCGTCCTGCCGGACGACGCCGTACCCGCAGACACCATGATCACCGTCGCCGGCGACGCCTGCACCCCCGAGGTCGTCCGCCGCTGGGCATCGGGCCGCCGCATGGTGAACGCCTACGGACCGACGGAGTGCACCGTCTGCGCGACCATGTCCGAGCCGCTGGCCCCCGACGCGGGGATCCCGCCGATCGGTCGCCCGATCGACGGATCCGTCGTGCACGTGCTGGATTTCGCGCTGCGCCCGGTGCCGACCGGGACCACCGGTGAGCTGTACGTCTCGGGGCCCGCACTGGCCCGCGGCTACCTCGGCAACCAGGCCCTCACCGCCGAGAGGTTCGTCGCCGCCGCGTCCGGCCAACGGATGTACCGCACCGGCGACCTGGTGCGATGGCGCCCCGACGGTGAGCTCGAGTTTCTGGGCCGGGCCGACGACCAGGTGAAGGTACGCGGATTCCGCATCGAACCGGCCGAGGTGGAGGCATACCTGGGCGACGAGCCCGGCGTGGCCCGCTGCGC
This sequence comes from Streptomyces sp. NPDC002958, assembly GCF_055563255.1. Lineage (NCBI taxonomy): Bacteria > Bacillati > Actinomycetota > Actinomycetes > Kitasatosporales > Streptomycetaceae > Streptomyces > Streptomyces sp. NPDC002958. The sequence continues at coordinate 82,366 of NZ_JBVHDS010000021.1, forward strand.
CGTGACCACCGACGAGCAGCGGCTGGTCGCGCTGGTCGTGGCCGAAGGCGGCGTCGCGCTCGACCCGGTACAGCTGCGCGATTCGCTGGCCGAGCGGGTCCCGGCCCACCTGTTGCCCTCCACCGTCGTGCTCGTGGACGATCTGCCGCTGACCCGCAACGGCAAGCTGGACCGGGCCGCACTGACGGTTGTGCGCACCATCGGCACCGGCACCGGCACCGGCACCGGACGCGGACCGCGCACCCCGCAGGAGGAGATCCTGTGCGGGCTGTTCGCCGATGTGCTCGGCGTGGACTCGGTCGGTATCGACGACGAGTTCTTCCTCCTGGGCGGACACTCCCTGACCGCCACGCGGCTGTTGAGCCGCATACGCAGCGTCCTGGGGGCCGAACTGTCGGTCCGCGACGTGTTCCAGGCCCCGACGGTTTCCGGTCTCGCGGGGTTGTTGGGTTCGGTGGGTTCTTCGGGTGTGGCGTTGCGTGGGGTGGTGCGGCCGGGTCGGTTGCCGTTGTCGTTCGCGCAGCGTCGGTTGTGGTTCTTGCATCGGTTGGACGGTCCGGGTGCGGCGTACAACGTGCCGATGGCGTTGCGGTTGTCGGGGCGGTTGGATCGTGGGGCGTTGTTCGGGGCGTTGGGTGATGTGGTGGTGCGTCATGAGGTGTTGAGGACGGTGGTTGCGGAGGATGGTGAGGGTCCGTATCAGGTGGTGTTGGATGCGGGGTCTGTTTCTCCTGAGTGGGTGGTGTGTTCGGTGTCGGAGGGGGAGTTGGCGGGGGAGTTGTCGGCTGCGGCTCGGCGGGGTTTTGATCTGTCGGGTGAGTTGCCGGTGCGGGGGTTCTTGTTCGAGTTGGGTGTGGATGAGCATGTGGTGTTGATGGTGATGCATCACATTGCTGGTGATGGTTGGTCCGTGGGGCCGTTGGCTGCTGATTTTGCGGAGGCG
>NZ_JBVHDS010000021.1:83405-103036 GCF_055563255.1 Streptomyces sp. NPDC002958
TGGTGCTGCGTACGGATGTGTCGGGTGATCCGTCGTTCCGTGAGTTGGTGGGTCGGGTGCGGGCGGCTGATCTGGCGGCGTTCGCTCATCAGGACGTACCGTTCGAGCGGATCGTCGAGATCCTCAACCCGGAACGCTCGGCGGCCCGCCACCCCCTTTTCCAGGTCTCGCTGTCGATGGAGAACGCCGACGCGCAGAACACACCGCCGCTGCCCGACGTCCCCGGACTCGCCGCGGAGTCCTGCCCGGTCGACACCGGTGCCGCCAAGTTCGACCTCGCCTTCGGCTTCGAGGAGCGGGAGGAGGGCGGATTCACCGGCTCGCTGCAGTACAGCCGCGACCTGTTCGACCAGGAGACCGCGGAGTCCTTCGCGGCCCGCCTGGTGCGACTGCTGGAGTCCGCGACCGCGGACCTTGACCGGTCCGTCCTGGCGCTCGACATCCTGCCGGCCGCCGAGCGCCGCAGCCTGCTCGACGAGTGGAACGACACCGCGTCCGACGCGGGCAGCTCCACACTCCCCGAGCTGTTCGAGGCGCAGGTCCGCCGAACACCGCAGGCACCCGCCCTCGTCGCGGCGGGGCTCGAACTCAGCTACGCCGAGCTCGACGCCCGCGCGAACGCCCTCGCCCATGAGCTGATCGCCGCACGCATCGGTCCCGAGGACATCGTCGCGCTGCTGCTGCCCAGGTCCGCCGAGCTGATCGTCTCCCTGCTCGCCGTGGTCAAGGCCGGTGCGGCATACACCCCGATCGACCCCGCGCACCCCGACGCCCGGATCCATGTGGTCCTCGACGGCAGCGGCGCCGTCCTGGCCCTGACGGACCGGGCGGGTGCCGCGCGGGTCGGGGACGTCCCCGCCATCGTTGTCGGCGAACTCGACCTGACGTCCCGCCCACGTCATGCGCCGACCGACGCCGACCGGGTACGCCGGCTGCGTCACGACAACCCCGCCTACCTGATCTATACGTCAGGTTCGACGGGGACGCCCAAGGGCGTGATCGTCCCGCACACCGGACTCGCCTCGCTGGCAGCCGAGGAGGGGCGGCGGTTCGCGGTGGGACCCGACAGCAGGTTCCTCCAGCTGTCGGCCCCGGGCTTCGACGCGATGGTCCTCGAAGTGACCTCCGCGTTCGCCGCCGGCGCCGCGCTCGTCGTACCGCAACCCGGCCCGCTCGCCGGTGAGTTGCTCGCCGAGGTCGTCGCAGCCCACGGCGTGACCCATGCCCTGGTTCCCCCGGCCGCGCTGGCGACCGTCCCCGAGGGCGCCCTGTCCTCGATGGCGACGCTCGTCGTCGGCGGCGAGGCCTGCGGGCCCGAGCTGGTCGCACGCTGGGCGCCCGGCCGCCGCATGGTCAACGCCTACGGGCCCACCGAGTCCTCCGTGGTGACCTCGGCCTCCGACCCGATCACCCCGGACGGTGACGTGCCGATCGGACGCCCCGTCCAGAACACCAGGGTCCACGTACTGGACGCCGCACTGCGGCCCGTCCCGGTCGGCGTCCCCGGCGAGATCTATGTGAGCGGTGCCGGGCTCGCCCGCGGCTACCTCCACAGCCCCGGCCTCACCGCCGAGCGCTTCGTCGCTCTCCCGTTCGGCGCACCGGGTGAACGCGCCTACCGCACCGGAGACCTGGCCCAGTGGCGCCGGGACGGCCAACTCGTCTTCCTCGGACGCGCCGACGGCCAGGTCAAGCTGCGCGGCGTACGCATCGAGACGGGCGAGGTGGCAGCCGCCGTGTCCGCCGCCCCCGGCGTCGTCACCGCCGTCGCCGGACTCCACACCGCCAACGGTGTGCCGCGGCTGGTCGCCCATGTCGTCGCACAACCGGGTACGGACGTGGATCCGGCCGCGGTACGCGAGTACGCCGCGAGCGTCCTGCCCCGGCACCTGGTCCCCGCCGCCGTCGTGGTCGTGCCGGCCATCCCCGTCACCCCGAACGGAAAGATCGACCGGGCCGCGCTGCCCGCGCCCGACTTCGCACCCGCCGGAGAGACACGCGCCGCATCCGGCGAGCGCGAGGAGACACTGGTACGACTCTTCGCCGATGTGCTGAATCTGCCGGAAGTGGGCGTCGACGACGGCTTCTTCGACCGGGGCGGCGACAGCATCTTGGCCATCGAGCTGGTGAGCAGGGCGCGCCGGGCCGGTCTCGTCCTCACCCCGCGCCAGGTGTTCGAGCACGCCACACCGGCCCGGCTCGCCTCGGCGATCACATCGGCCGTCGGCGCGGCCGAACCCGAGGGCAGCGGCGTGGGACCCGTACCGCTGACCCCCATCGCCGCATGGCTGCGGGACACCGGAGCGCCGGCCACCCGATTCAGCCAGTCCACCCTCGTAACGACCCCGGCCGGCCTGAGCGCAACCCAGGTACGGGACGCACTCGCCGCGTTGCTCGATGGGCACGACGCACTGCGCCTGACCCTGACGACCGGACCGGGCGGGTGGGAACAGCGCGTACGGGAGCCGGGATCCGTCGACGCGTCCGCGTGCCTGCACCGGGTGGACGTCTCCGGGCTGGACGAAGACGCACTGCGGACCGTGCTGGCCCGGGAGGGCGAAGCGGTCAGGTCACGGATCGACCCGGAACAGGGCGCCGTGCTGCGCGCGGCGTACTTCGACCGCGGCCTCGCCGAGGACGGCATGCTCCTGCTCGTCGTGCACCATCTCGCGGTGGACGCCGTCTCCTGGCGTGTATTGCTGCCCGACCTCGCCGAGGCGTGCGAGTCCCTCATGGCCGGTGAGCCCGTCCGGCTCCAGCCGGTGGGCACCTCGCTGCGCTTCTGGGCCACGCGACTCACCGAACTGGCACAGGAGCCCTCGCTCGCCGCCGACGCACCCCGCTGGGTGCAGACCCTGCGCCGGCCGAGGGTGTCCCTCGCCGACCGGCCGCTCGACCGGGCGATCGACCTGGCCCGGACATCCGGCCATCTGATGACACGGCTGTCCGCCGCGACAACGGCGGCGCTGCTCACCGAGGCACCCGCCGCCTACCGCTGCGAGCTGCGCGAGATACTCCTGGCCGCCCTGGGCTGGGCCGTGGCCGATTGGTCCGCGGACGGCGAATCCGCAGTGGTGGCCGAGATCGAGGGGCACGGCCGCGACGAGCAACTGGTACCGGGGGCCGACCTGTCACGGACGGTCGGATGGTTCACCCAGACCTACCCGGTGCGCCTCGACCTGGCCGCTCCGGACCGCGCCGAAGCCTGGTCGGGCGGCCCCGCGACCGGGCGTCTCCTCAACAGCGTCAAGGAGCAGCTGCGCGCCCTGCCGCTGCGACGGTCCGGATACGGGCTGCTGCGCCACCTCAACCCGGACACCGGTGCCGAGCTCGCCGCCACACCGGCACCGGAGCTGGCGTTCAACTATCTCGGCCGGTTCACCGGGGCCGTCGACGAAGGCGACGGCCCCGGCAGGTTCACACCACTGTCCGGCTTCGAGACCGGCGCCGATCAGGACCCCACCGCCCCCCTCGCCCATCTGCTGGACCTGTCCGCGCTGGTGGCCGACCACGAAGGCGCCCCCACCCTGCTGGCCAACTGGACCTGGGCCTTCGATGCCATCCCGCAGGAGCGGATCGAGGCACTGTCCGAGCTGTGGAACCGGGCCCTGGAGACCTTCGTCCGCCATGCCTCGGCAAAACGCGGGCTCACCCCGTCCGATGTGACGGTGCCACACCTCAGCCAGGACGAAATCGATGAGTTCGAGCTCGACTTCGACCTGGACGAGGAGGAACCGACATGGTGAGGGACCCGCGCCCGCGGCGCACCGCTCGTGCGCCCCGATGACCGACGCACGTCTTTTCGCCCTGCCCGAACGAGATTGTCCGTATGCCGTCGCGCTGGAAGAGTCAGCGACGTCACTGCCCGGGAGTGCCCCATGCCAATAGCCGCAGATCTCCGCCGTACCGCGAAACTGCAGTTCCGGCGCGCCGGAGTATGGACCAAGGCGCGCAGAGGCGACCTCGTCAGCCAACTGTTGCTGCACGAACGGCTGGCCGACCCGTACCCGCTCTACGAGCAGATGCGCGACCGGGGCCCGGTCTACCGCAGCAGTACCGGCCTGCACGCCGTCACCTCGCACGAAATCTGCACCAGAGTGCTGCGCGACCCCGCCTTCGCCCGGCGCAATGAGGAGCCGTCGCGTCTGACACCCCCCGGCGAGCAGGGCCCGGCCCCCGACTCCTCGTTCCTCCAGGAGGAGGTGTCCGACCACATGCGGTGGCGGCGCCTGGTCGCACCCGCCTTCCGCCCCCGCAAGATCGGTGAGTACCGCAGGCGCACCGAAGAGGTCGCCCACCGGCTCCTGGACGCCGCACTGGCCAAGGACGAGTTCGACCTGGTCACCGACTACGCCTCGCCGCTGCCCATCACCGTGATCAGTGAACTGCTCGGACTCACCGACGTGGACGTCGAGTTGTTCGCCCACTACGGGCTGGTGACCGGCAAGGCCATCGACGGCATCCGCTCCGGACGTCAGGCCAACGAGTTCCGTACCGCGGTGCGGGAACTCGACGAACTGTTCGGCGCACTGGTACGCAGGCGCCGTGCCGAACCGGGCGAGGACCTGGTCAGCGAACTGCTGAGGCCCCAGGGGGACCAGCAACTGCCCGAGCGCGAGATCGTCGGCACCTGCCAGCTCCTGCTCACCGCAGGCTTCGAGACAACGACGAACCTGGTCTCCAACGCCGTACTGAGGCTGAAGGAGGCGCCCGAACAGTGGGACAAGCTCGTGGCCGAGCCCGAACTGGCCTCCGCCGCCGCCGAGGAGTCACTGCGGTACGACCCGCCCGTGCAGTACTCGATCCGCGCCGCCCGCGAGGAGTTCGAGGCCGCGGGCGAGAAGCTGCCGTCGGGCACGGTCCTGATGCTGGTCCTGGGCGCGGCGAACCGTGATCCCGAGGTTTTCGACGACCCGCACCGCTTCGACATCACGAGGCCCGACGCGGGCTCCCACCTGGCTTTCCTCAGCGGTGCCCACTACTGCGTGGGAGCCCCGCTCGCCCGTATGGAGGCCGACGTGGCGCTGCGGGTGCTGGCCGAGCGCGCGCCGGGCCTCCGCCTGACCGACGAACCCAGGCGTCGGCCCACCGCCGCCCTGCGCGGCCTGCTGCACCTTCCCGTCGGCGCCTGATCCGGCCCGCCCCCCGCGTGCCGTCCGGCGCCGCCCACACCTGCTGAAGGAATCCATTCATCATGCCGACCGATCTCGCGCCGAACCGGATACCCGTCCGCCCGGTCCCGCAGGACCTCTCCGTCGAGGGTGCCGCCGACTGGCTCACCGAGCACCTGGACGAACTGCACGAACTGCGCACGGAGCGCGGCTCGGTGATGCTGCGCGGCCTGCCGTACACCACCGCCGACGAATTCGCGCTCCTGCGTGACCGGATCATCGGCAGGCCGGCCGACTACGTGGAGAAGGCGACCCCGCGCAGTGCTTACGGGCGTGGTGTGTTCACCGCGACCGATGTGCCGGCCCGGCGCCGCATCCGGCTGCACAACGAGAACAGCTACGCGCTCAGCTACCCGGGCCTGCTCGTCTTCGCCTGCCTGATCGCGCCCACGGCGGGCGGGGAGACCTTCCTCGGGGACATGCGCGCCATGGCCGAGCTGCTGCCCGAGGACATGGTGGCGCGCTTTTGCGAGCAGGGCTGGAAGCTGGTGCGCAACTACTGGGGACACTTCGGACTCACCTGGCAGGAGGCGTTCGGCACCGAGGACCGCGAGGAAGTGGAGCGGTACGCGGCCGAGCAACAGCTCACGGCCACATGGCACGGCGACCGGCTGACCACGACCCAGCTCCGCTCCGCACTGGTCCGGCACCCGGGGACCGGAGACATCTCCTGGTTCAACCACGTCGCGTTCTGGAGCGAGTGGAGCCTGGAGGAGCAGGTACGCGAGTTCCTGCGCGGCGAGTGCGGCGAGGATCTGCCCTTCCGTACGTACTACGGCGACGGCGAACCGGTCGGCCGACGGGAGATCGAGCAGCTCAACGCGGCGTACGAACAGGTCAGGATGGCCGAACGCTGGCAACCCGGCGACATCCTGCTGGTCGACAACATCCGTCTCGCACACGGCCGTGAACCGTACGAGGGCGACCGCGAGGTGCTGGTCGCCATGGGCGACCCGGTGACCCGGAAGGACTGCGAGCTGTGACCGTGCGGCATCTGTCGCAAAGAACGGCCGGTCTTCCGCCCCTGGGCCTGGCCACGCTGCTGCCCGCGGCCCGCGCGGGCGGCGCGACCGATCTCGCGCTCGGTATCCCGGTCGGTGACCCGCCCGCGGCCGCGGTCGAGGCGGCGACCGCCGCGCTGCGCTCCGGGGCGAACCAGTACGCCGACCCGGCGGGCCTCCTCGACCTGCGCCTCGCCGTGGCGGCCGAGCTCGGCGCCGGACGCGGGGTGAGCGTGGATGCCGAGCGGGAGCTGATCATCAGCGCCGGCGCCACCGAGGGGCTGCTCGTGGCGCTGATCGCCACGACGGACCCCGGCGACGAGGTACTGGTCCCGCAGCCGTTCTTCGAGAACCACCCCGGGGTCGTCGAACTGGCCGGTGCCGTACCCCGGTTCGTCACCCTCACCGGCCCCGACTGGCGACTGACCGAGGCCGCGCTGACCGCCGCCGTGACCCCACGGACCAGGGCGGTGCTGCTCAACAACCCCCACAACCCCACCGGCCGGGTCTTCGACGAAGCCGAGTTCGCCGCGCTCACGGCGGTCTGCGAGCGCCACGACCTGACACTGATCACGGACGAGGTGTACGACCGCTTCACCTACGACGGCCGCGAGCATCTGTCACCGCTGGGCTCCGTCCCCGCCCTGCGCGACCGCAGCGTCGTCGTGGGCAGCTTCTCGAAGACCCGCAGGATGAGCGGCTGGCGGCTGGGCTACTGCGTGGCGCACCCGGAGATCACCGCCGGCCTGCGCAGTGTCCACGAGCGCACCACGCTCGGCACCCCGCACCCGTTGCAGCGGGGCGCGCTCGCCCTCGGACCGCTCGACGAGGCCGAGGCGGACGCGGCACGCGCGCAGTTCCAGGAGCGACGCGACCTCGTCTGCCACGGGCTGCGCCGCGCCGGGTTCACCGTGCACACCCCCGAAGGCGGCTGGTTCCTCCTTGCGGGAACGGCCGGTCTCGGCCGGACGTCCTCCGCGCTGGCCCGCGAACTGATCACCCACGCGAAGGTGCTCGTCGCCCCCGGAACGTCCTTCTTCGCGGACCCGTGCGTCGGCGACGACTGGGTCAGGATCTCTCTCGTACGCGACCGCGCGGAGATCGCCCCGGCCCTCGACCGCATGGGCGGGCACCTTACGAACACACCGCTCCCCGTGAGCAGTTGAGGAGATCCTGTGGACGGAAAGCCGGCGCAGCGCAGCACCTCCTTGATAGGCACCGACAATTTCCGGACGCCGACCTGGGCGACCCCCGGAGAGACCATCGCCAAGAGGGGAGTCGTCTCGACCCTGCGTGCCGTACCGTCAGCGGTCGCGGTCATCGTGACCCTCGCCTGGCGCGCCTCGCGATCCCTCACCCTGGTGGTCGGGCTCGCCCAGCTCCTCGCCGGCGGCGCGGCCGCGTTCGGCCTGATCGCCACCGCGAACGTGCTGACGGTTCTGCTGGCCCAGGGCCCCACCCCCGACCGGGTGATGGATTCGCTGCCCTCGGTCTTCGCCGTAGTGGGCTCGTACGCCCTGCGTGGCCTGATGGAGAGCGCCGCGACGCTCCTCCAGGGACGGCTGCGCCCCCGGATCATGGCGGCAGCGCAGGACGCGATGGACAGCTCCGTCGTCGCCGTCGAGCTGAAGGCCTTCGACGACCCCAGCTTCCGCGAACTCGTCCGTCAGGGTGTGATGCGCGGAATGCCCTCGATCGACCAGAGCATCCGCCTGCTGGCAGAGGTGCTGAGGTCACTGGTGTCGATGCTGGCCGCACTCCTCGCCACAGCACTGCTGAGCCTGTGGTTGCTCCCCGTCATGCTCCTTGCCGCGCTCGCGGAGATCTGGACCGCCACACAGGTCGGCAAGCTGGACTTTCTCAGCTTCCTCGACAATGCCACCCGGCAATTGCGCATCGGGGTCGTCCAGGACCTGATCGTGAAGCGGGAGGTGGCCGCCGAGGTGCGGGCCTACCGCCTGCAGGAGCCCCTGATGGCGGAGCACCGGCGTGTTGCAGCGGTGCTGACGGGCGAGGCCGTGGCGCTGGAGACGAAGAAGGGCTTCGTCCAGCTGATCGGGCGCACGATGACCGGGTGCAGCACCGGCCTGGCGTACATCCTGCTGGGGTACCTGCTCTACACAGGGGTCATGCCGCTGGCGCTCGCCGGCACGGCTGTGGTGGCGATGCGCAACGCGAACGCCGGACTCTCCGTGACCATGCGGTCGGTCAACCGAATCTACGAGTTGTCGCATTACCTCCAGCTCTACCGCACCCTGCTGGCCGATGCGGCGTCCCGCCGCCGCCCGCCGTCCGGCATCGCCGCACCCCACAACCCTGCCCGGATTCACCTCGCCGACGTGGAGTTCAGCTACCCCGACAGCGCCGCACCGGCCCTGAGCGGCATCGAGCTGTCCATCGGCCGCGGTGAGGTGGTGGCGCTGGTCGGTGAGAACGGATCGGGAAAGACCACACTGAGCAAGATCATCACGGGCCTGTACCGGCCGACGTCGGGAGCCGTGCTCTGGGACGGCGTGGACATCGCGCTGGCGTCCGAGAAGTCGGTCTTCGACCAGGTCGGTCTGATCGCCCAGGAACCGGCGCGGTGGCCGATGACCGCCGCGACCAATGTCCGGATCGGCCGTCTCGACGACCCGGACGATTCGGGTGAGCGGTGGCGCGAGGCGGTGTCCGCGTCGGGCGTCGACGAGGTGATGGCCTCTTTGCCGGACGGCGAAGAGGCCATCCTCTCCAAGGAGTTCGTCGGCGGACGTGACCTCTCCGGCGGACAGTGGCAGCGCATCGGGGTCGCCCGCGGTGTCTACCGCGACGCCGCCGTGCTCGTCGCGGACGAGCCCACGGCCGCTCTGGACGCCAAGGCGGAGGCCATTGTCTTCGAGGGGCTGCGCAGGGCCAGCGAGCTGAGCGAGGGCGGCTCGCGGACCACCATCCTGGTGACGCACCGGCTGGTGAACGTCCGCCGTGCGGACCGCATCATCGTGATGCACGAGGGCCGGATCGAGGAGCAGGGAACACATGCGGAGCTGATGGACCTGGGCGGCAGATACGCGCAGATGTATGCGCTTCAGGCCGATGCCTATGCCGAGGTCTGAGCCGCGCGTGCGACCGGTTGCCGGCGTCGAGGTCTGAACACGCCCGCACGACCGGTCGCTCGTGGCGAGGCCTGAACACGTCCGCACGACCGGTCGCCGGCGTCGAGATCTGAGAGCCTGTGGGGTGACCGGTCGCTCGCGGCGAAATCTGAACACGCCCGCACTACCGGCTACTTACGCCTGACCACCCCTGCCTCGTACGCGGCGATGGCCGCCTCGACCCGGTTGCGTACGCCGAGTTTGCCGAGGATGGCGCTGACATGCGCCTTGACCGTGCCTTCCACCAGATAGAGCTTGGCTCCGATCTCGGCATTGGACAGCCCGGCACCCAGGAGCGACAGCACGTCGTGCTCCCGCTGAGTGAGGTGCTCCACGATGCCGCGCCGCGGCGGCTCGTTCGCCATCCGGCCGGCGCGCAGTCCGGTGATGAGCCGGGCGGCCACGTTCGGCGAGAGGTAGGCACCCCCGGCGGCCACTGCCTGCACGCCGTTCAGCAGTTCCCGGGGGTCGTCCGCCTTCAGCAGGAATCCGCTGGCACCCTCCTTCAGGGCGCGGGCGATGAACTCGTCCTCTCCGAACGTGGTCAGCATGATCACGGCCGCTCCCGGACGGTCGCGGTACATCTGCGCGGCCGCGGCCAGCCCGTCGAGCCTGGGCATCTGGATGTCCAGCAGCGCCACGTCGGGACGGTGCTTGCGGGCCAGCTCGACGGCCGCGTGCCCGTCGGCCGCCTCGGCGACCACCTCCATTCCGGGGGCTCTCGCCAGGATCGCTCGTACTCCCGAACGGATCATCGCTTCGTCATCGGCGAGGAGGATCCGCACCGGAGGCTTGTCTTGCGGCGGCGTCTGTTGCACGGGAAGAGCCTAGTACCGCAGGGGCGATGACGGAGGGGGCCAGGGGGTCCGCCAGGGCCCTGACCGTGGCATTGGCCGACCGGGCGTGCATGAGGGCTCAATCCCACCCCTTACGAAAGTAATGGTGCTCCTGGCGAACGATCGATGTGCCCCGCCCCAGCTCTCCCTACCGTTGAAGCAGTTCGCAAAGCCGAAGGGAAAACTTGTGATCACCTTGCGAGGGCTGACCAAGCGTTACGGCGACACCGTCGCCGTGGACGGCTTGACGCTGGACATCAAGGAAGGCCAGGTCACGGGCTTCCTAGGGCCCAACGGCGCCGGCAAGTCGACCACGATGCGCATGATCCTCGGTCTGGACCACCCGTCCGAGGGCGAGGCGCTGATCGACGGGAAGCCGTACTCCTCGATGCGCCACCCGATCCGAGAGGTCGGAGCGCTGCTGGACGCGAAGGCGCTGCACCCGGCCCGTTCGGCGCGCAGTCACCTGGTGGCGCAGGCCCGCAGCAACGGCATCCCTCTGCGCCGCGTGGACGAAGTGCTGGAGACGGTCGGTCTGTCCAAGGTGGCGCGGCGGCGCGCCGGGGCGTTCTCGCTCGGCATGTATCAGCGGCTCGGCGTCGCGGGGGCTCTGCTCGGCGACCCGAAGGTGCTCATCTTCGACGAGCCGGTCAATGGCCTCGACCCCGACGGGGTCCGCTGGGTGCGAGAGCTCGTGCGGTCCCTGGCGGCGGAGGGCAGGACGGTCTTCCTCTCCAGCCATCTGATGAGCGAGATGCAGCTGACCGCCGATCAGCTCGTCATCATCGGCAGGGGCAAGCTGCTGGCGGACACCCCGATGTCAGATCTGCTGGCCAACAGCTCGCTGGCCTCGGTACGGGTACGCACCCCCAGCCCGGACGATCTGCGCATGATGGTCGATCACTTGCTGTCGTACGGCGATGTGCAGGTGGATTCGCCGACCGGTGACGAGATCGTCGTCAAGGGGCGCACTGTCGAGGAGGTCGGCGATCTCGCCCACCGGCTCGGTGTGCGGCTGCATGAACTGCGCAATGTCTCGGCTTCGTTGGAACAGGCTTACATGGAACTGACAGCACAGAGTGTGGAGTACGGAACGGGCGGCAGCGCCGTGTTCGAGAACGTGGGTTCCCTGGTGGCGCAGGAGGCAGGAGCATGAGCGCCGTGTCGACAGCTGTGAGTGCCGACCCGGGCGAGCGCACGCCCTCCAGCCATGGCGGAGGCGGCTTCGTCGGCGCGTTCGCCTCCGAGTGGACCAAGCTCTGGTCCATCCGTACCCCCTACGTCTGCCTGCTGGTGGGCGTGGTGGTGACGGGAATCTTCACCTTCTACTACGGCTCGATCGCCCGGATCAACGAGAAGCCGATCCAGCCGGTCGGCAACGCCTCGGTCTCCTCCGTCATCCTCGTACAGTTCGTCTTCGTCGTACTGGCGATGACGACGGTGACGAGTGAGTACGCGACGAGCAGCGTACGCACCTCACTGCTGTGGGTGCCCGTCAGACACCGTGTGCACATGGCCAAGGCGCTGCTGAACGCCGTGGTGGGCTTCGTCGCCGGATCGCTGTACGGCCTGCTGGGTGCCGCGGTGGCCTGGGTGCCCTTCCGTGGCCACGCCAGTTTCGACGTGTCCAAGCTGGTCGCCCAGGTCCTGGCCATCGGCATCTACTGCGCTCTGATCGGGGTGATGTCGGTAGGGGTGTCGTTCGCCCTGCGGACCGCGGCCGGGGCGCTGTCGGTGCTCTTCTTCGTGATTTCCGCTCTGCCGAGCATGCTGGTGGGGCTGGGCGGCCCGGTGCTGCTGGCCATCAACGACTACATGCCGCAGAGCGCGGGCGGTCACTTCATGCTGAGTGACGGCGACGCTCCCTACCCCGCGATGGTCGGACTTCTGATCACGCTGGCATGGGTTGTCGTCGCTCATGCGGCCGGTGTCTTCGTGCTGCGCCGGAGGGACGCCTGACGTCCGACGGCCAAGATGCTCCGGCGCCCGGTACACCTGCAATTCCCCCGCCAGGTGTGACCGGGCGCCGGTCTGTTCGAGGGCTGCCATGCTCCGACATTCGGTATATGGGGCCTCGCTGACCCCCGTGTCTACGCATTCGAAGCAGATGATTTAGATCAATGACCGAAGACTTCTACGTCAATCTGCGTATAGAGTGCAGGGGTTGATGAGTCAGGGAGGGGTGCGTGGGAGGACTGCGAGGCAACAGGGAGGAAACTCCCAGCGTCATCCTCCATTAGCCCGACCACATGCCCCGGTTGGGGCGGATGGCGCATTTTTAGCGCCGTTCGGATGTGGTTGCAGCGAAAGCGCATGGTTAGCGTATGTTGGCGCGTTTATCGGCCATCAGTGATTCTGTGCTCAAGCAGGGGGAGTCATATGCAAAGTGTGCATTTCACGATGGAGGACCTTGCGCAACTCAGGGTTCTGCCCACGGTGGGGCCTACCGCCGAGGCGGTTTTCGCCGTCGATCTCTTCAGACGTGGTGGAGGGGGCGCGCCCTTCGCCCGATGGCGGGACGCGGTCGGCCTGAGGCTGCGCCGTACGCCGCCCGGACCAGCAGCCCCGCGCGTCCCGCGGCCGGCCCATCCCCCCGCGTCGCAAGGGGGCGGCGGTGGAGGTGCCTGGCTGTTCGATCTCCTGGCCCGGGAGGCGGCATCCGGCGAAGCGGAGAGTTCGCCGGACCCCGTGGTGCAGAAGATGCTTCAAGTGGGTGTCGCCCCGTACTGGGGCAAGGCGCGTGGATATCTGCAGATCGACCGTGACTACCGTTGCCGCATCATGGCCGCCGGTGGCATCGAGAGCATGCTCAGCAATCTGCATACATGGGTGGGCTGGCGACCGCCGTCGCTGACGATCGCGTCAGGGCGCGGCGAAGAGATCCAACTGGGCGGCAGGGGACTGGCGATCGTGCCTTCCCTGTTCGTCGACCGACCGAGGATCTTCACCGGTCCCCGGGACGAGCGGCGCACGCCCGTCCTGGTCTATCCGACACTCCTGGACTCGGCCGCGGCCAACGCCCTGTGGGACTCGGCCGGAACCGACGACCGTGCCCTCGCCGCCCTGGTCGGTCGTACGAGGGCCAGGGTGCTGGAGGCACTGACCGAGACCTGCAACACCAGTGAACTGGGACGCAGGCTCGGCATCTCGCCCGCCGCCGCGAGCCAGCACTCGGCGGTGCTGCGTGGCGCGGGTCTGGTCACCAGCCGCCGGCGCTTCAATACGATGCTGCACTCCCTCACGCCCCTCGGATCGGCCTTGGTGACCGTGGGCAGCCCCGTGCCGAAGCCGCTGGTGGACCACGGTCTGGAGCTGACCGCGGCCCCGTGAGCGAGCGCGGGTGGCCGCCCTACAGCGGCGGCCACCCCGTATACCGGCGCAAGCCGTACACCAGCGGCTTGGGCGGTGCGGACGTCAGGGAACGCACCTGCCGTACCCCGCCGAAGACGACCGTATGATCGCCCATCGTCTCGCTCCGGCGAACCTCGCAGTCCGCGACCGTGTGGGCCTGGTCGACCAGGTGCGGTACACCGGTGACCGGGGCCGGCTGCCACGCGACCCGGTCGAACCTGTCGGGCGCTCCGGAACCGAACAGCTCGGACGTCGCCACGGCGTCCTCGTGCAGCAGGTTCACCGCGAAGACGCCGCACGCCAGCATGGCGTCCAGCGTCGGGCTCGCCCTTCTGACACAGGCCAGCAGAACCGGCGGGTCCAGCGAGACACTGCACAGCGACGAACAGGTGAGCCCGACCGGAGTGCCGTCCGGCCGGGTGCTGGTGAGCACGGCGACTCCCGAGGGAAAGCTCGACATCAGCGAACGGAATTCACCGCTCGTCACCATGGTGTGCTGCGAAGCGCTCACGCCATGTCACCTCTCCGCAGATCGCACGACTCGCCCGACTTGCGGCCCCCATACTTTCGCAAGTGGCGGATCAGCCGTCACCGGCTTTCACCGACTGATTAACATCCCACGCCATTGCTGTCCGAATCGGAGTCGTCATTAAGGCGTTCCTTAATCCGTCCCGGAATTGCTTTCAGCCGCTGTTCCGTTCGGCCGGGATTCGTATACTCCGGTCGTGTGAGCCGGGCGATCCGGCGTGCTGATGGAACCGAAGGAGCCAAGCCGTGAGTGTGAACCCCTTTGAGGACCCCGAAGGCGTCTACCTCGTCCTGATCAACGACGAGGGCCAGTACTCGCTGTGGCCCTCGTTCGCCGACGTCCCCACCGGCTGGACCGTTGCGCTCGCGGAGACCGACCGCCAGTCGGCGCTGGACTACGTCAACACGCACTGGACCGACATGCGGCCCAAGAGCCTGATAGCGGCTATGGAAGGCGCATCTCGCACGTGACACACGGTTCGTCAACTGGATCAGCCGGGGGCGACAGTCGCCCGAGGAGCGGGGGTTGAAGTGTCCGGAAAGTCAAGTTCGTCGTCGCAGTCGGCAGTCATCGAACCGGCTGTGGCGCCGACCAGGGTCCCGAGATGGGCGGCGTGGGACGCCGACGGGGATTCGGTGGACGTGCAGGTGGTGCCGTTGCCGCACGGCCTGCTCCGGGCCCTGCGCGAACTGTCGGCCGACGAGTCCGTCGAGATGGAGTCGCTCCTGCTGACGCCGCTGGTGAAGGTGCTCGGTGAGATCGCGGCGGAGAAATACGTCGCCGTCGGCTACCTCCCGGCGCAGCCGGAAGGAAAAAGCGTGCTGCGCCCGCTCCATGTCGAGATCCCCGACGGCCGCTGGCGCGACCTGGCGACCGCCGTGTCGACGAGCAGGGCACTGAGCCTGGCCCGCCAGGGCATCTCCCCGGCCCAGGCGTACGAGGTCGTACTGGACCTCTTGCCGGCGGGCAGCGGGCTCGGCGCGGGCGAACCGGTCCCGCTCGCGCCCGGGACCGCACTCCAGGTGGTCTGCGTGACCGGGGAGAACCCCGCTCTGCACCTCCACCACCGCACGCAGATCATCGACGCCGAGTACGCGACCCGGCTCGGCGGGTACTTCCGCGCCGCGCTGTACGGGCTGACGACAGCCCTCGACGACGACCACGGCCCGCTGGAACTGCTGTCGGAGCAGGAGCGCGAACACCACATCAACGGCCTGGCGGGCCCAGTGGTGCCGCTGCCCGACACAATGTTCCCGGGGCTCTTCGAAGCACAGGTGCGCAAGCGCCCGCACGACGTGGCCCTGTCCCGGAACGACACCAGCTGGGACTACCGGACGCTCAACGCCGCGGCGAACCGCATCGCCGCCGCCCTCCTCCAGCACGGTCTGCACCCCGAGGACGTCGTAGCGGTCGTCATGGACCGCACCCCCGAATGGGCGGCCGCCGTGCTCGGCGTCATGAAGGCGGGCGGTACCTACCTGCCGGTGCGCCCCGACTTCCCCGCGCAACGTGTGGCCACTCAACTCCAGCGCAGCGACTGCCGTTTCGTCATCGCGGAACAATCGGCGCGCGGCCTCGTGGAAGCCACGGCCCGAGAGCCTGAGCCCATCAGGACCACACTCTTCACCGAGGCCCTGCTGGAGGGCGATGACGATCCCGGCAACCCGGAGGCCGAGATCAAGCCGGAGCAGTCGGCCTACGTCTACTTCACCTCGGGCTCCACAGGAGCACCCAAGGGCGCCCAGTGCGAACACGCCGGGCTGATCAACCATCTCTACGCGAAGATCGACTCCGTCGGTCTGCGTCCGGGCGACGTGGTGTCGCAGACCGCCTCGCAGTGCTTCGACATCTCCCTGTGGCAGCTGATCGCCCCACTACTGGTCGGAGCGGCCGTACGGATCGTCGACACCGACATCCAGCTCGACCCGGAGCGGTTCCTCGACGAGCTGGCCGACGCCGAGGTCTCCGTCGCGCAGCTCGTCCCCTCGTACTTCGAGATCCTGCTCGGCCTGCTGGAGCGCAACCCCAGGGATCTCGGCGTGCTGCGTTCGATCTCGGTCACCGGCGAGGCACTCAAACTGGACCCGGTACGGCGCTGGTTCGGCGTGCAGCCCGGCATCCAGCTGGTCAACGCCTACGGGGCCACCGAGGTCAGTGACGACACGATGCACGAGGTGCTCACCGCACCACCCGTGCGTGATTTCGTCTCGGTGGGCCGGTCCCTGCGCAACGTCCGCACCTACATACTCGACGCCCGTGGCCGGCTCGCCCCCCTGGGCACACCCGGCGAGATCGTGTTCTCCGGCGTATCCGTCGGACGCGGTTACATCAACGACCGAGAGCGCACCGAAGAGGCGTTCGTCCCGGATCCCTGCATACCGGGTGAACGCATGTACCGCACCGGCGACTTCGGACGCTGGCTGCCGGAAGGAACGATCGAGTACCTCGGCCGACGCGACCAGCAGGTCAAGGTCCGCGGCTTCCGCATCGAGATCGGTGAGATCGAGAACAAGCTGCGCACCGCACCGGGGGTGGGCGACTGCGCCGTCGTCGTGGACCCCGGTGCGGGAACGGGGGCCGACAAGAGCCTCGCGGCGTTCTTCGTGGCCTTGGGCCAGGTCCAGGAGCAGGATCTGCGCGCACACCTCTGCGCGCTGCTGCCCGACTACATGGTCCCCGCACACTTCCACTCCTTGGACGCCCTACCGCTCAACGAGAACGGCAAGGTCAACAAGCGGATGCTCGCCGAGCTCGCCGAGACCCTGGGCCACGCGCTGGGATCGCACACCGCCCCCGCGACGCCCACCGAGCGGTGGCTCGCCACGGAATGGGCCGAAGCGCTCGGCGTCCCCCTGGAGCGCATCGGCCGGGACGACCATTTCTTCCAGCTCGGCGGCACTTCGCTCACCGCGGTGCGGCTCGTCGTCAAACTGGACCGCGCGATCTCCCTGAAGCAGCTCATCGGCTCGCCGGTGCTGTCGGACCTGGCCGCTCTGCTCGACGCGGGCACAGAGGGCCGGGCAGCCGAGTACGGCCTGCTGCAGCCACTGGTGGAGCGGATACCCGACACCCTGGCCACCCTGGTCTGCTTTCCCTACGCGGGCGGCAACGCGGTGAACTTCCGGCTGTTCGCGGAACGGCTGGCGGAATACGGGATCGCGGTACTCGGCGTGGAACTGCCTGCCCACGACTTCGCGGGCGCTCCCGAGCGGCCCCAGGAAGTGCCGGAAATCGCGCGCCGTGTACGCGACGAAGTGCTCCGGAAAGTCACCGGACCCGTGATGCTGTGGGGACACTGTGCCGGCAGCACTCACGCACTGGCGACCGCACGGCTGCTGGAGGAGGGCGGAGCGGAACTGACCGAGGTCTTCCTCGGCGCACTTCTCCTCGATCAGGTGGCCGACCTGCAGGCCGAAATCGACGAGGTCGGAGCACTGACTCCACGTCAGATCACCGAACGACTCATGGTGGACAGTTCCTATGTGGAACTGGACCGGCTCAAGCCGGAACGGGCGACGCTCGTGGGATCGGCGTACCAGCACGATGTGCGCTCGACCAATGCTTACCTGATGGAGCTGCACGCGGACCCGGCCCCGCACCGCATCGGTGTCCCGGTCCATGTGGTGCTCGCGGCGGACGACCCCACCACCAAGGACCGCGCCGAGCGGCACCGGGACTGGATGGCCGTGGCCGACGAGGTCGTCCTGCACGAACTCGGCGAGGGCGGCCACTACTTCACCAGTACGCGCGCGGCAGAGACGGCTGCCCTCGTCGCCAGGGTGTGTGCGGCAGCCGGACGCCCCACGGGCTGACGGTGCCGACGCAAGGGGGGCCCGCCCGGCGTTTCCGGGCGGGCCCCCCTTGCGTTTCCGTACCCGGCCACGACCCCGATGCCCATTGAGATCCGCATTCACCCCTGATGAAAAGACGCTGGTGGTAATGGTCCGGATTAACCCCCACCTAAATCAAAGGGTCGTTCCGGCGTGCCGAAAACTGCGCTGGTAGCAGGCCTTCTTCGACCATTTCCGAAATGCTTGACGCCCTCTTCCGCGATCAACTAGCTTCGGCACGGCCCATGGTCGGAAAAAATCCTAGAGGAACAGAGAAATGGACTTTCACCGAGTTCGTCGACCGTCTCGAAGGATGAGCGGTCAACACAATTTCGGGAACTCATTTCCACTTCCTCTCATCTGACGCTCTGTGTCGAGGAGTGAAGGGACACCCGTGGTGAACGCGCGCTCGCAGTCGATCGAGGACATCCTGCCGGTGACTCCGTTGCAGGAAGGGATGATCTTCCACCACGTCTACGACGACAGTGCGCCGGATGTCTACGTGGCCCAGATCGTGTTCCACCTCGACGGTGAGCTGGACCGGGCCGCCCTGCGCACGGCCGCCCAGGAGCTGCTGCGCCGTCACTCCAGCCTGCGTTCCGGACTCCGCCAGCGCAGGTCGGGCGAGTGGGTGCGGATCGTACGCCGAAAGGTGCGCCTGCCCTGGCGCGAGTGCGACCTCAGCCACCTGTCGACCGCCGACCGGGACGAGGCCGTGACCGCCGAGGCGACCGCCGACCGGACCCGGCGCTTCCGCCTCGGCGACGCCCCGCTGATCAGGTTCACCCTGATCGACCTCGGCGAAGACCGCTACCGCTTCGTCCTCACCGCCCACCACGTCGTGGTGGACGGCTGGTCGATGGCAGTGCTGCTGCGCGAACTCGTCACCCTCTACCGAAACGGCGGCGACCCGCACGCACTTCCTCCCGTACGGTCCCACCGCGAACACCCCGAGTGGCTGCGTACCCGGGACGAGAAGGCCTCCCGGGCCGCCTGGCAGGAGGCACTCGCCGGCATCACCGAACCCTGTCTGCTCTCCCCGGGCGCCGACCGGACCCCTGTGGTGCCCGAGCGCCTGGACTTCGCCCTGGACGACGAGACCGGTGCAGCGCTGACCGAGCTTGCCAGGGCCAGGGGAGTCTCCCTCAACACGGTGCTCCAGTGCGCCTGGGCGCTCGTCCTGTCCCACCTCACGGGCCGCAACGACATCGTCTTCGGCGTGACCGTGTCCGGACGGCCACCGGAGCTCGAGGGCTTCGAGAACATGGTCGGGCTGTTCATCAACACCGTCCCGATGCGGGTCCGCCTGAGGCCGGACGAGTCCCTGGCCGACCTGCTGGTGCGCGTACAGCGGGAGCAGGTCCAGCTGATGGACCACCACTACCTCGGGCTGAAGGAGATCCAGCGGGCCGCGGGCGTCGACGAGCTGTTCGACGCAGCCATGGTCTTCGAGAACTTCCCGCGTCACGCCGATGACGCGGACGCAGGCGCGCTGCGCGTGCGCGACGTGGAGTCACGCAATGCCACCCACTACCCGCTGACCCTGATCACCGGTGTGGGAGAGAAGGTCGGCGGCCGTCTGGTACACCGCCCCGACCTCTTCGACGCCGCGCGCATGGACGCGATTTCTGGCACGCTCCAGCGCGTACTGCGAGCCATCGCTTTCACTCCCGACCTCCTGCTGGGCCGTCTGGATGTGTTGGTGGCGGGTGAGCGTCGTCGGGTGTTGGAGGAGTGGAACGATACGGCGGTGGAGGTGCCGGGGGTTTCGTTGCCGGTGTT
>NZ_JBVHDS010000022.1:0-99869 GCF_055563255.1 Streptomyces sp. NPDC002958
TGCGTTTCCGACTCTATCAGACTCTTTCGTGTCCGATTCCCGGTCGAAGCGGGGCTGCTTTCCAGTTCTTCGCTTTCGCGTTTCCCTTTCCGGCGGTTCCAACCTTACCAGACTCTTTTCCGTACCGTTTCCGGTTCGAATTCCAGTGACCTTTGGATTGGCCTTTGCCTTTCGGCGTGTCCACCACATTAACCGATTTCCTTGGCGACTCATAATCGAGTCGATGGGGACGAAATACGGCACGCCGAATTCGCACCCGCCAGGGTGATTCGTAGATAGTGGTTGGCTGCTTCCGGATGCTCGGGGCGGTCCGATGGACCGTACCAACAGCAGTACCCGTTTCAAGCGGCTCGGGCTACATTAGGCGGCCCCCAAGGGCGAGTCAAGTTGCGCGGCGGCGTGGCACATGGGCTCTGTAGGGGCTCACCGTGGGGTCCCCGTCGATCCAGAAGCGCCACGGATGTGAGGCTCCGTCACCGCCCACTCCGGTGCGCGGGCCGCTGCGTACCTGTCCGCGGGGTGGTGGGGTGCCATGCAGTACGGACAGCGGGGCGCCGGGGTGGGCAATGGCGTCGGTGCCGTTCAGTGCGCGGTCGATGTCGAGGGCGGTGGCCAGTCGGGCCGGGCCTTTGGCCAGTTCCTTGTCATTTCGGGCCGAGATTCGACGTTTGCGGGTGAGATCGGCACCGACCTGGATGTCGCCGGCGCGGAGCAGAACACCGCCCGCCCTGCCCTCCGGGCCGCACACCAGGTTGAGGCAGTGCCACATGCCGTAGGTGAAGTAGACGTATGCGTGACCCGGTGGTCCGTACATGACACTGTTGCGCGGGGTGCGGCCTCTGAACGCATGCGATCCGGGGTCGATTTCTCCGGCGTAGGCCTCCACCTCCGTGAGGCGGAGTTCGATGGGGCCGTCGGGCGTGGTGCGTACCAGGATCCGGCCCAGGAGGTCGGGTGCCACGTCCAGTACGGGGCGGTCGAAGAAGTCGCGTGTCAGTGGCGTACGGTCCAGGCCCTCGATCATGGCGTTCGAGGTTACCGGGAACCGACTGCGGTCGTGGCTCGTATCTAGAGGTCAGGACCAAGGAGGAGAAAAACATGGGCTTCAAGAGGCTGCTCGCGAGCATGGGCGCCGGTGGTGCTTCGGTGGAGACCGAGCTGACCGAACTCAATGTCGTACCGGGTGGGGTCGTCCAGGGCGAGGTGCGGATACAGGGCGGATCCGTGGACCAGCAGATCGAGGGGCTCTCCGTCGGTCTGCAGGCCCGGGTCGAGATCGAGGGTCAGGACACGGAGATCAAGCAGGACGTCGAGTTCACCAAGCTTCGGCTCGGTGGCGCGTTCGAGGTGCAGGCCGGTGCCGTGCACGTCGTACCGTTCGGGCTCGAAATTCCGTGGGAGACGCCGATCACGATGTTCGCCGGTCAACATCTGCACGGCATGAACATCGGCGTGACCACGGAGCTGGAGATCGCGCGGGCTCTGGACTCGGGCGACCTGGACCCGATCAATGTGCACCCGCTGCCGGCTCAGCAGGCCATTCTCGACGCCTTCGGGCAGCTCGGCTTCGGCTTCCGCAGTGCGGACATGGAGCGTGGCCACATTCGCGGTACGCGCCAGCGGCTGCCGTTCTACCAGGAGATCGAGTTCTTCCCGCCGCAGCAGTACCGCGGGCTCAACCAGGTGGAGCTGACGTTCGTCGCGGACGACCGCGAGATGGACGTCGTCCTGGAGATGGACAAGAAGCCGGGACTCTTCAGCGAAGGCAGCGACTCGTACCGCGCGTTCAAGGTCGGGCTGAACGACTTCCAGGGGACCGACTGGACGGCGTACCTCAATCAGTGGCTCGCCCAGGTCGGCGGTCAGCGCAACTGGCTCTAGGGTCGGTGCGAGACCTGCTGACAGCAGGAGAGCGATCAGGAGAGGTGCTGACGTGACCGAGCCGAAGAGGGCGCCGCTGCCGCACGACTTCCATCCCGAGGTTCCGTCGTTCACGGTGGTGAGCGAGGACCTCGCGCCCGGGGCCGCACTGGCGGATGCCCAGGTGTTCGCGGCCGGGAACACCTCGCCGCAGCTGCGGTGGGAAGGGTTCCCGGATCGGACCAAGAGTTTCGCCGTGACCTGCTTCGACCCCGATGCTCCGACGGGCAGCGGATTCTGGCACTGGGTGGTCTTCGACATCCCGGCGTCGGTCACGGAGCTCCCGGCCGGTGCGGGCAGCGGGAAGTTCGAGGGGCTGCCGCCGGGTGCCGTACAGGTCCGTAATGACTACGGGTCGAAGGACTTCGGCGGTGCCGCGCCGCCGGCCGGGGAGAACCACCGCTATGTCTTCACCGTGTACGCGGTGGACAGCGAGAAGCTGGGTGTCGACAGCGATGTGTCGCCCGCGGTCGTCGGATTCAATCTGCGGTTCCACACGCTGGGCCGTGCTCAGCTGATCGGTGAGTACACGGGTCCCGCCTAGTGCCGTGACCGGCAGTGTGTGCCCGGAAGGAGCGTCGTCCAGTGCGTGCGATCGCAAGGCGGCCGGAAGTCCTTGGACGGGGTCTTTCCTGCTCGAACGAAGTCGAGAGCTCGGGGAAGGAACTACCAGGGCTTGTGGTCAACGCCGCGAGCGCGCGTGCTGGGCGGCGCGACGGGGCAAAGCCTGCCGGAAGGGGCACCAGTACCCGGTGAGCCGAAAGTTCCCCTGCTGTTTTCCCTGCCCTGGTCTCGGAGAGATCAGGGCAGGGCATTTTTTATTGCGTTGTCCATCACGGCCTGCCCAGCCAGAGTTGATCCGGGCCTGCCAGGGGGCGGGCGGCACACGGGAGGTGGGCGAGATGCGGGACACGCTGGTACTGAACGCGAGCTTCGAGCCGCTGTCGACGGTGACGCTGAACCGTGCGGTGGTGCTGATTCTGCAGGACAAGGCCGTGGTCGAGCAGTCGCATCCCGATCTCCGTATGCGTGGCGCCGCCGTGGACATTCCGGTGCCCCGGGTGATCAGGCTCTGCCGGTACGTACGGGTGCCGTTCCGAAGACAGGCTCCGTGGTCCAGAAGGGGCGTGCTGATACGGGACCAGCACCAGTGCGCGTACTGCGGGCGGCGGGCGAGCACCGTCGACCACGTGGTTCCGCGTGCCCAGGGCGGTCAGGACACCTGGCTCAACACGGTGGCGTCCTGCGCCGAGGACAATCACCGCAAGGCGGCCCGGACGCCGGAGCAGGCGGGGATGCCGCTGCTGCGGCAGCCGTTCGTGCCGTCTCCGGCGGAGGCGATGCTGCTGGCGATGGGGGCCGGTGAGCGGTCGGCTCTGCCGGAGTGGCTGGACCGCACTGCCGCGTAGTTGGCGTACGCATCTTGTCGTATCGGAAACCTGTCTCCTTGCGGAAGCGGGTTTCCGTCTGTCAGCGGAGCAGCAGCTGGACGATGGCGAGTGTCCCGACCGC
The DNA here is from genome assembly GCF_055563255.1 of Streptomyces sp. NPDC002958. Classification (NCBI taxonomy): domain Bacteria; kingdom Bacillati; phylum Actinomycetota; class Actinomycetes; order Kitasatosporales; family Streptomycetaceae; genus Streptomyces; species Streptomyces sp. NPDC002958. Next base: position 3,433 of record NZ_JBVHDS010000022.1, read on the forward strand.
GACAATGAGGATGCGCAGGACGGTCGGGCTGAGACGGCGGCCGACCTTGGCGCCGATCTGGCCGCCGAGTGCGGAACCGACCGCGATCAGCACGACGGCCGTCCAGTCGAAGTCCGCGACGAAGAGGAAGAAGAGTGCGGCGATGCTGTTGACGACGGCGGCCAGGACATTCTTGACGGCGTTGAGGCGCTGCATCGTGTCGTCGAGCAGCATGCCCATCAGGGAGAGGTAGATGATCCCCTGGGCGGCGGTGAAGTAGCCGCCGTAGACGCTGGCGAGCATCAGTCCGATGAAGAGGAGCGGGCCGCCTTCGGGGCGGGCAGAAGTGCCGGTGTGTGCGCGTCGGCGCTGGACCGCTTTGCTGATATGGGGTTGCAGGACGACCAGGACGAGGGCCAGGGCCACCAGTATCGGCACGATCGTCTCGAAGGCCGTGGAGGGCAGGGCCAGCAGGAGGGTGGCGCCCGTGAGGCCACCTATGAGGGCGGCGACGGCGAGCTTGAGGACGCGGCGGCTCTGCCCTGCGAGTTCCTCGCGGTAGCCGATGGCGCCGCTGATGGAGCCGGGGATCAGCCCGAGGGCGTTGGAGACGGTGGCGGTGACCGGGGGCAGGCCGGTGGCGAGCAGGACGGGGAAGGTGATCAGCGTTCCCGATCCGACGATCGTGTTGATCGTGCCGGCGCTGATGCCCGCGACGAAGACGGCGAGCATTTCCCAGGTGGTCATGGCGAATCCCTCGTGCATGATCGGTGCCTGGTGCACTGATCATGCACGAGGGCGTGTACGCGTCAGTCGACCGGGGGCTGCTCCCGACGTTCCTTGCCGGTGTCGAATCCGGGGGCTCCGGTGCCGAGGTTGCCGAAGGCGCCGCTGAGGCCCTTGAGGGCGTCGCCGATCTCGCTGGGCACGATCCAGAGCTTGTTGGCGTCGCCCTCGGCGATCTTCGGGAGCATCTGGAGGTACTGGTACGAGAGGAGCTTCTGGTCCGGGTCGCCGGCGTGGATGGACTCGAAGACCGTGCGGATGGCCTGGGCCTCGCCCTCAGCGCGCAGGGCGGCGGCTTTGGCCTCACCCTCCGCGCGCAGGATCGAGGACTGCTTCTCGCCCTCCGCGGTGAGGATCGCGGACTGCCGGGTGCCTTCGGCCTGGAGGATCGCGGCACGCTTGTCGCGGTCGGCGCGCATCTGCTTCTCCATCGAGTCCTGGATGGAGGTGGGCGGTTCGATCGCCTTGAGCTCGACGCGGTTGACGCGGATGCCCCACTTGCCGGTGGCCTCGTCGAGGACTCCGCGAAGGGCGGCGTTGATCTCCTCGCGGGAGGTCAGGGTCCGCTCCAGGTCCATGCCACCGATGATATTGCGGAGGGTGGTGACGGTGAGCTGCTCGATCGCCTGGATGTAACTGGCGACTTCGTAGGTCGCGGCCCTAGCGTCGGTCACCTGGTAATAGATGACGGTGTCGATGTTGACGACCAGGTTGTCCTGGGTGATCACCGGCTGGGGCGGGAACGGCACGACCTGTTCACGAAGGTCGATGCGGTTCCTGATGGAGTCGATGAATGGAACGACAATGTTCAGGCCTGCGTTGAGCGTGCGGGTGTAGCGGCCGAAGCGCTCCACGATGGCGGCGCTGGCCTGCGGGATGACCTGGATCGTCTTGATCAGGGCGATGAAGACGAGCACCACCAGAATGATCAGGACGATGATGATCGGTTGCATCGTGTTCCTCGTTGCCCTTCGGTTGCCGACAGATCGCGATGATCGAGGTCGAAATCGCGGGGGCCGTATGCCTCGACGGCCCCGATCTCATGATGATCGACATCGAGTCTGACAGAACGCGCTCTGCTGTGTGGGTGGTTCGGTCACATGACGACTGCCGTAGCTCCGTCGATGTCGACGACATCGACCTGTTGGCCCGGTTCGAAGCTCTGGTCCCCGTCGAGTGCGCGGGCGGACCAGATCTCTCCGGCCAGCTTGATCCGGCCGCCGCTGCCGTCGACCCGCTCCAGGACGACTGCCTGACGGCCTTTCAGCGCATCGATACCGGTGGCGAGTTGGGGCCGGTCGGCACGGTGTCTGGTGGCGATCGGGCGGACCACGGCGATGAGCGCCACGGAAACCACGACGAATACCAGTACTTGGGCCACAATGCCGCCGCCGAGTGCCGCGACGATTGCCGCGACGACCGCTCCGACGGCGAACATGCCGAATTCAGGCATCGCGGTCCGGACGAGCGGGATGCCCAGTCCCACCGCGCCGATCAGCCACCACACCCACGCATCGATATCCACGTGGTCATGGTAGGACCGCGGGTGCCCTCGCGGACAGGGCGCAAGCGGTCGGCTGCGGCACTACTGCGCCCGGAGACCGTCGTCGTACGGCTGCGCTAGGAGAGCGGAAGTCCGTGGGCCGTGTAGCGGTCGCCGGTGAGCTCGACGACGAGCGGCAGGCCGAAGCAGAGGGAGAGATTGCGGGAGCTGAGCTCGGTCTCCATGGGGCCTGCGGCGAGCACCTTGCCCTGGCGGATCATCAGGACGTGGGTGAAGCCCGGGGCGATCTCCTCGACATGGTGGGTGACCATGATCATGGAGGGGGCGTACGGGTCGCGGGCCAGTCGGCCGAGGCGACGGACCAGGTCCTCGCGGCCACCGAGGTCGAGGCCCGCGGCGGGCTCGTCGAGGAGCAGCAGCTCGGGGTCGGTCATCATGGCGCGGGCGATCAGGGTGCGCTTGCGCTCGCCCTCGGACAGGGTGCCGAACTTGCGGTCGAGGTACTCGGTCATGCCGAGCCGGTCGAGGAAGGCGCGGGCGCGCTCCTCGTCGACGGCTTCGTAGTTCTCGTGCCAGGTGGCGGTCATGCCGTACGCGGCGGTGAGCACCGTCTGCAGAACGGTCTGGCGCCTGGGCAGTTTCTCGGCCATGGCGATGCCCGCGATACCGATGCGGGGGCGGAGTTCGAAGACATCGGTGCCGACGCCGCCGAGCTGCTCGCCGAGGATCTTGGCGGTGCCGGTGCTCGGGAAGAGGTAGCTGGACGCGATGTTGAGGAGGGTGGTCTTACCTGCGCCGTTCGGGCCGAGGATGACCCAGCGCTCCCCCTCCTTGACCTGCCAGGAGACGTCGTCCACCAGAGCACGTCCGTCGCGGACCACGGATACGTCCACCAGCTCCAGTACATCGCTCATGGCGCGTTGTCTCCCCATGCAGTGTCGAGATCGTCGCGTGCCTGTGGGCACAGCTCCCCAGGAAATCTACGCCACCGCATGTGGGCCCCAGGCGCTGGGCCCGTGCGACGACAGGCCCCGGCCGCGTTCCCTAGGCTGTTCCCATGCTTTCGGAACCACGCTCAGGGCTGCTGGCCGCTTGGGGAAACGCGCTTCTGGCGGGATTGGTGTCGCCGGACGACGCGGCGCTCACCATTGTCGGGGACGACGCGGCGCACCGCGTCGAGGGACTGCCGGGGGAGGCGGGGCCGGTCGGGCTCACGCTGGCGCTCGGGCGGTTGCGGGGTCTGGGGGTGACGGGTTTCCGGGTCGCGCTGCCGGCGCCCGGGCACCCTCTGGGGCTGAGCGGTCCGCCGGACTTCAACGCGCGGGCGTTGGAGGCCGAGGAGGCGGTTGTCGCCTTCGGTGCGCCGTACGGGCTGGTTCCCGAGGTGCGTGAGGTGGGGCCGGGCGGGGATCTGCACGTCGAGGTGGTGTGGCATTGCCTGCCGGTACGGGAGGCAATGCCGGCCGATGTCCCGTCGCTGGGTGAGGCGGAGCGGGAGCTCGCCGAGGCGTTGCGGGATGCGACGGCGGTGCTGTCACGGTTGGATGTGGCCGGTTCCGGGCCAGTGGCGGAGGCTGCGGTGGATGCGTACCGGGCGCGGGTGGAGCGGGGGCGCGAGGTGCTTCCGCCGCGGGCTGTGCGGGTGCTGGAGCTGGCGCAGCGGGTCGGGCTGTTGATCTCGGTGGCGTACGAGAACGGACACGGCGGGGCGGTGAGCGCGTCGGAGATCGCGGCTCGGGGGGAGGCGCTGCGGCCGGTGGAGCGGGTGGCTCGGCGGGCGCAGGTTGCCGCGTACAACGCGTATGTGGAGGAGCGGGAGCGGTAGGGCGGGGGGCTTGTTGCGCCTGGGGTGTCCGGGGGCCTTGTTGCCCCGGGGCGCGCGGCCTTGTTGCCCCGGAGACCCCGGGGCAATTTTGTCCTCAACCGCCGGACGGGCTGGGGTGCCTTTGTCCTTTGATTGCCGGACGGGCTTGAGCGTGCGGGAGTGGGCGTGGATGCGCCTGAGCAGGCTCGGCTCGGCTGTGCCCGAGAGGGTGTGAATGTCGCCGGACGGGCTCGATGCGCCCGTCCGGCGACACAGGACCGTGAGATCGGTCAGCCGTTCAGGCCGAAGTTGCCGAAGGCCGGGTTGAGCAGGCCGATCACGTTGACGGTGTTGCCGACCACGTTCACCGGGACGTGCACCGGGACCTGGACGACGTTGCCGCTGACCACGCCCGGGGAGTGGGTCGCTGCGCCGTGGGCACCGGCACCGTGGCCGGTAGCGGAGGCCGCGCCGGCACCGGCGGCAATGATTCCACCGGCGATCATGGTGACGGCAGCGGCCTTCTTCAGGTTCTTCACTTCAGGATCCTCCTAGCGTGGCTGCGGCCAGCCGCCGCAGCACCCTGGAGAACGCCTCGGAGCCGAGCAGGTTGCGCCGTCCGGGTGACGTACACCCGACAGTATGAATCTCAGTCCGGAGGAAGGCGCTCCGCTTCGGTGCCGGTCAGCCCGCCGCCCCATGTCTGACGGCCCAGAGGGCCGCCTGGGTCCGGTCCGAGAGATCCAGCTTCATCAGAATGTTCGAGACATGCGTCTTGACGGTCTTCTCGGAGAGGACCAGTGCTCGCGCGATCTCGCGGTTGGAGCGGCCGTCAGCGATCAGGCCCAGCACTTCCCGCTCCCGTTCAGTGAGGGTGCTCCCCCGGCCCGTACCGCTGCCCGCGTCGTCCTGGGCGAGCAGGGCTCCCGCGACCTCCGGCTGGAGCAGGACGTGGCCCGCGTACACCGAGCGGATGGCGCCGGCCAGGGCGTCCGGGTCGACGTCCTTGTATACGTAACCGGAAGCTCCGGCTCGCAGGGCGGGGACCACGGTGCGCTGCTCGGTGAAGCTGGTGACGATGAGGACCTTGGCCGGATTCTGCAGCTCGCGGAGCTTGCGCAGGGCCTCGATCCCGTCGGTGCCGGGCATCTTGATGTCCATCAGGACGACGTCGGGGCGGAGCTCCTCGGTCCTGGCCACTCCTTCGGCGCCGTCGGACGCCTCACCGACCACTTCTATGTCGTCCTGAATCTCCAGGAACGTACGCAGACCGCGGCGAACCACCTGGTGGTCGTCGATCAGCAGCACCCTGATGATCTTGTCAGCCACCGGGTACCTCCATCTCGATCGTGGTGCCCTTGCCGGGCGCCGATTCAACAGTGAGCTTTCCGCCGACTCCGCTCGCGCGATCCCTCATCGACACCAGGCCCAGGTGGCGGCCCGCCTGCCGGATCGCCGTGGGTTCGAAGCCGCTGCCGTCGTCGGTGATCCGGAGCAGCGTGCCGCCGCCGTGCCGGGCCAGCGTGACGTCCACGTGCTCGGCGCCGGAGTGGCGCAGTGCGTTATGCAGGGCCTCCTGGGAGACCCTGAGCAGCGCTTCCTCCTGAGCGGCGGGCAGGGCCCGTACGCCCACACTCTCGAAGGTGACCCGGGCCGTGTGGGCCCGGTCCAGGACCTGGATCTGGGTACGGAGTGTGGCGATGAGGCCGTCCTCGTCGAGCCCGGCCGGGCGCAGTTCGATGACGGCGGCGCGCAGCTCGTCCACGGCTTCCGCGGCAAGCGCGGCGACCTGGTGGAGTTCGCCCTTGGCGCGGTCCGGGTCCCGGTCGATCAGGGCGGTGGCGGCCTGGGCCGTCAGCCGCAGCGAGAACAGCTTCTGGCTGACCGCGTCGTGCAGCTCATGGGCGAGCCGGGAGCGCTCCTCGGCGATGGTGAGCTCGCGGCTGCGCTCGTAGAGCCGGGCGTTGGTGAGGGCGATCGCCGCATGCTGGGCGAGGATCGACAGCAGCTCCTCGTCCTCGGCGGTGAAGCCGCAGCTGCCCTCCGGCTTGGGGCAGCGCTTGTTGGCGAGGAAGAGGGCTCCGATGATCTCGTCGCCGTCCCGGATGGGCAGGCCGAGGAAGTCGGACATGTCGGGGTGGGCGGCGGGCCACCCCTCGAAGCGGGGGTCCTTGCGGACATCGGCGAGGCGCTCGGGCTTCGCCTCGTGGAGCATCGCGGCGAGGATGCCGTGCTGCCGGGGCAGCGGGCCGATGGCCCTCCACTGCTCGTCGCTGACGCCGTCGACAACGAACTGGGCGAAGCCGCCGTGGTCGTCGGGGACACCCAGGGCGGCGTATTCGGCGTCCAGCAGCTCGCGGGCCGAGGCGACGATCGTCTTCAGGACGTCACGCACTTCGAGATGCCGGCTCATGGCGAGGAGCGCGGCACTCACCACTGCGAGGCCCGACGGTGGGCGATGGCTCATGGCCTCACCGTACCGGCGGGGCGGTGACGCCGTATCGGCCTGAGGACGGCTGCTGACTAGGGCGTAGGGACTAGGGCGTGCTTTGAAAGTGGGTTCCGTCCCTCGTCCCGCATCGTGATGATCGCGGTGTGGGGCGAGGGGATCTTTCTGACGAGCAGTGGGCGGTGCTGGAGCCGTTGTTGCCGGTTGTGGGGTTGGGCAGGCCGCCGGTGAGCCGGCGGAAGCTGATCGACGGCATCCGCTGGCGGGTGCGGACCGGTGCTCCGTGGCGGGATCTGCCGCGGGAGTACGGGCCGTGGCAGACCGTCTACGGACTCTTCCGTCGCTGGCAGCGGGACGGCACCTGGACCATGCTGCTGGCAAGGCTGCAGGCCCGGGCGGACGCGGCTGGGCTCATCACGTGGGAAGTGAACGTCGACTCCACGGTCTGCCGGGCTCATCAGCACGCCGCAGGCGCCCGTCGCGACGGACGGGCCCAGAAGGAGCCGCCGGGCGGTATCCGCAGCGAGCCTGACGACCACGGCCTGGGCCGGTCCCGAGGAGGCTTCACCACCAAGATCCACCTGGCCTGCGAACAAAGCCAGCGGCCGCTGTCCCTGCTGGTCACCGCCGGACAGCGCGGCGACAGCCCCCAGTTCACGGCCGTCCTTGAAGGCATCCGGGTCCCTCGCATCGGGCCCGGCCGCCCCCGTGTCCGTCCGCTGCGGGTGAGGGGCGACAAGGCGTATTCCTCTCGCGCGAACCGGGCCTACCTGCGCAGGCGGGGGATCCAGTGCACGATCCCTGAGCCAGCTGACCAGGTCGGCAACCGCAAGCGACGCGGGAAGGTGGGCGGGAGGCCGCCTGCCTTCGACCGTGAGGACTACAAGGCCCGGCACGCGGTCGAGTGCGGGATCAACCGGCTCAAGCGCAATCGGGCAGTGGCCACACGGTTCGACAAGCTCGCGGTCCGCTTCGAGGCGACCGTCCTGATCGCCGCGATCGGCGAATGGCTGTGACATACAGGGGACGTCGACCCCGCATGCCATGCTGACCGCGACCAGGGTGAACGGGGCGAGGGGAGACGAAGCAGATGGGTGCTCGGTACTACGGCGCCGACAGCGAGAACGGCGACCGCATCGACGACCCGTCCGAGGACGCGCTGTTCATGATGATCAGCGATCTCAACGACTCCGACAACACCTTCGTCGTGATCCAGCCCGACGAGGACGACCCCGTCTGGTTCGCCTCCGTGGCTGTCCTGGACGAAGGCGGCTACGAGGTCGTCCGCCGCGACACCACCCGAAACGAGCACGAGGTCACCACCACGACCAGCATCAATGACATCGCCCGCGGCCTCACCCTCTGGATGGCCGCCCGCAATATCAGCGCTCGTTAGCCCCAATCCCACCCTGGCGTCGAACCTCTATGGCCTGCTCCCGCGCCGCTGCTGCCTCCGCTCTGGCCCTGCCCCGGTCGTCCTCGAAGACCAGCACACAGGCCAACGCGTCCAAGGCCTCAGCGATCTTCTCCCGCCAGTCAGCGAACTCGACGGAGTCCGCAGCGGACGGCTGTTGCGACTTCACAGAGCGGAGATGGCGCAGGGCGTGCTTCAGCACGGGGTCAACCACGAGACTTCTTTCGATCGGTACGCGGTCGACCCCATCGTGCACCACTTTCAAAACACGGCCTAGGCCGTGGACCAAGTCCCGGTCCAGGACGAAGTGCCGTGTGGTGGTGCGGCTCCTGGACGAGGCGCGCGGTGGGGTGGCGTTTCCACGTTGGGGGCGCCGAGGTTCATCGGCGATTGCCGACGTAATTACAAGGACGGTCGTCGTGACCACAAGGACGGTTGTCATGCCTGTCTCGGTGATTGCCTCCGGCATGATTTCGAGGACGTCCATCTACAACTCCCCGAGACGGAACCTCACACTCCGAATTGCCGAAGCAACAGTTGGTGAGTTCGTTGCACGCTCGATGTGAGGCCGGGCACAGGACCCACATCACTTACGAAGCCTGCTAGTGGTTTCACAAGCGCCACATCAGTAAGAACGAGCGCGGTTCAGTACGTTCGAGCAGGCCCGTGATCCACTACCCGGGGTCGTACGTCACACCTTTGCCACAGGATTTTGCTGCCGCTAAGAATTGCACCTGTCTCCGACGGAGATGCGAAAACACCGCCTCCCGTCTTCGTCCTCCGTGAGGACTCCCGCAATTCGAAGAGGTACGCCTGCATGTCCATGTCCCGCATCCCCGGCCGTAGTCGTCGCCTGAACAAGACCCAGAAGCTCTCCGTCGCGGGTATCTCCGCCCTCGCTGTCGCATCGCTCTCGTTCTCGCTCGTCCCCGCCAATGCCGAAAGCAAGCCCGAGGAGCAGACCCCCGTGTCCGCCGCCCCCGTGGCCCTCGCATCGGCCGCCGGTACTCCGCAGGTCAAGACCGTGCAGGCCAGCATCATCGAACAGCACTACACCGCCGAGAAGCTGGTGGAGGCCGCCGACCTCGCCAGGGCCAAGGAGGCCGCCGCCGTCAAGGCGAAGGCCGAGGCCGCCGCGAAGGCCAAGGCCGCCGCCGCTGCCGAGGTCAAGGCTCAGGCCGAGGCGCAGGCCGAGGCCGCCGCCCAGGTGAAGGCCGAGGCCGCCGCCGAGCGCGCCGAGACGCAGGCCGCCAGCCGCTCCGAGGCCCGTGCCCCGGTCTACGCCAACAACCTGGACGGCTGGATCACCCAGGCCCTGGACGTCATGGAAGCCCACGGCATCCCCGGCTCGTACAACGGTCTGCACCGAAACATCATGCGGGAGTCCAGCGGCAACCCGTACGCGATCAACAACTGGGACATCAACGCCCAGAACGGCATTCCGTCCAAGGGCCTGCTGCAGGTCATCCCGCCGACGTTCGACGCGTACCACGTCCCCGGCACCTCGTCGAACATCTACGACCCGGTCGCCAACATCACCGCCGCGGCCAACTACGCCGCCGACCGATACGGCTCGATCGACAACGTCAACAGCGCGTACTGATCGGCTCTTGACGTCCTCGGACGACATACGCATACGCCGAAGGGCGGCGCCCCACGTGGGATGCCGCCCTTCGGCGTTCCGTGCCGGTTCCCGCGCCTACTTGCGCATGACCTCCGGCTCGTGGCGGCGCAGCAGTCGCGCGACCACGACGCCGCAGACGATGCCGAGGAGCAGCAGTACCGAGATGTTCATCCCCCACTGACCGGCCGAGTGCTCCCACAGCGGGTCCAGGTCGGTCGGGTTCTTCGGGTCCCACGGTGCCATGAGGTGCGAGAGGTCGAGCGTCGCGCCCGCGCCGGCGATGGCCCAGCGTGACGGCATCAGCCAGGCGAACTGCTCCAGGCCGGGCGATCCGTACACCTGGAAGAGGATGCCGGTGAAGACGACCTGGACGATCGCGAACATGACCAGCAGCGGCATGGTCTTCTCGGCGGTCTTCACCAGCGAGGAGATCACCAGGCCGAACATCATCGAGGTGAAGCCGAGCACGATGATCGTCAGGCAGAGCTCGACGGCCGGGGGCATGATCAGGCCCTCTGCGGGCAGCTCGCGGGTGGCGAAGCCGATGCCGCAGATGATGACGCCCTGGATGGCCGTGATCACACCGAGGACGATCACCTTGGACATCAGATAGGCGGAGCGGGAGAGACCGGTGGCCCGTTCCCGTTCGTAGATGACACGTTCCTTGATCAGTTCTCGTACGGAGTTGGCCGCACCGGAGAAGCACATGCCGACCGCGAGAATCAGCATGATCGTTCCGGCGGCTCCGTTGAACCGGGACGGCGGCTTCGGCGGGGCCAGGCCGAACTCGGCCGGGATGACCACGCTGACGACACCGAGCACGGCGGGCAGGATCACCATCAGGCCCATGAAGCCCTTGTCGGAAGCGATCACCGAGATGTAGCGGCGCATCAGCGTCCACAGCTGAGCCGTCCAGCTCTGCGGCTTCGGCGGGCGCATCTGCTGCGGGGGCGGCATGTGTACGGACTGTGCGGCGACGGCGTCAATGTCCGCGGCGTACATCTGGTAGTGCTGCGAACCGCGCCAGCGGCCCGCCCAGTCGTAGTCGCGGTAGTTCTCGAACGCGGAGAAGACATCGGCCCAGGTGGTGTAGCCGAAGAAGTTGAGTGCTTCCTCCGGCGGGCCGAAGTAGGCGACGGAACCGCCCGGCGCCATGACGAGCAGCTTGTCGCAGATCGCCAGTTCGGCGACGGAGTGCGTGACGACGAGGACCGTACGGCCGTCGTCGGCCAGGCCGCGCAGCAGTTGCATGACATCGCGGTCCATGCCCGGGTCGAGGCCGGAGGTCGGCTCGTCCAGGAAGATCAGCGACGGCTTGGTGAGCAGCTCCAGGGCCACGGAGACGCGCTTGCGCTGGCCGCCGGAGAGCGAGGTGACCTTCTTGTCCTTGTGGATGTCGAGCTTGAGCTCGGCAAGAACTTCGAGGATCCGGGCCTGGCGCTCGGCCTCGGTGGTGTCCGCGGGGAAGCGGAGCTTGGCCGCGTACTTGAGGGCCTTGATGACGGTGAGTTCCTTGTGCAGGATGTCGTCCTGCGGGACCAGCCCGATGCGCTGGCGCAGCTCGGCGAACTGCTTGTACAGGTTCCGGCTGTCGTAGAGGACATCGCCCTGGTTGGCGGGCCGGTAGCCGGTGAGCGCCTTGAGCAGGGTGGACTTGCCGGAACCGGACGGGCCGATGACCGCGATCAGAGACTTTTCCGGAACCCCGAAGGAGACGTCCTTGAGGATGTCCTTGCCGCCGTCGACCGTCACCGTGAGGTGGCGGGCGGAGAAGGAGACCTCACCGGTGTCGACGAACTCCTCAAGCCGGTCGCCGACCAGGCGGAAGGTCGAGTGACCGACGCCGACGATGTCGTTCGGACCGATGAGCGCGGAGCCGGACTTGTGGAGCGGCTGGCCGTTGACGTAGGTACCGTTGTGGGATCCGAGGTCACGGATCTCGAAGCGGCCGTCGGGCGTCGCATGGAACTCGGCGTGGTGACGCGAGACCTGGAGGTCGGAGACGACCAGTTCGTTCTCCAGCGCGCGGCCGATACGCATGACGCGGCCGAGGGCCAGCTGGTGGAACGTGGTCGGGCTTCGGTCGCCGTACACCGGCGGGGCCCCCGCGACACCGCCGGGCCCGCCTGCGCCGGGCGTCTTCGTTATGCCCTGCTGGTGCGGGACCTGCGGCTGCACAGGCTGCTGCTGGTGCGGGACCTGCGGCTGCACAGGCTGCTGCGGCTGGCCCTGGGGGGCCTGCTGCCAGCCCTGCTGCGGCTGTTGCGGAGCGGGGTCCTGCCAACCGGGCCGGCCGGCGCCACCCTGCTGAGGCTGCTGGGCGGGGGCCTGCTGCGCACCCGCGCCCTGCCCGCTGTGCACATCGGCACCCCCCGCGGCGCCGATGCTCAGCCGTGGTCCGTCAGTGGCATTGCCCAGGTGTACGGCGGAGCCGGGCCCGATTTCCAGCTGATGGATTCGTCGGCCCTGCACATAGGTGCCGTTGGTGCTGCCGTGGTCCTCGATGAACCAACTGCGGCCCCCCCAGCTGATCGTGGCATGCCGCCACGACACCCTGGCGTCGTCGATCGTCAGATCGCCCTGCGGATCGCGCCCAAGGGTGTACGACCTGGACGGATCGAGCGTCCAGGTCCTGCCATTCAATTCCAGTACGAGTTCCGGCACTCCGCGCCCCACTAGTTGTCCCCCGAGTTACCCCCATCGCAGGGGGTTTAGGGATGCTGAACATCGTGGGGAACTATTCCAGGAGCAGTCCCCGATACGAAAGTCGGGCGGGGTGAAGACCCTGCCGAGACCTGTGCCGTTGCGCTGTCGGAGAAACGGGTTCGGAGAACGGCAAGCGCCCTGAGTGCGTACGGACCGTGATCGGCCGGGCCGATCCGGAGCATCTCGGCCGCCCGCGTCGCCGGACGTGCCCGAGCGCGCACCGTCCGTCATGGCGTGTGTGCTCCGAGCGGGGGCGGGGGGGACGACGCACTGACCGGTCCTCGGGACGGGCCTCCGGTGCCGTGAGGCGGACCGATACGGTGGGAGCACCATGAGCGCATCTCAGCCACCTCAGTCTTCCCCGTCTCCTGAGCCCCCTGAGTCCCGTCAGGGCACGGACACACCCACCCTTCTCGTGAAAATCTTCGGGAAGGACCGCCCCGGAATCACTGCCGGGCTCTTCGACACCCTCGCCGCCTACTCGGTCGATGTCGTCGACATCGAGCAGGTCGTCACCCGTGGCCGCATCGTCCTGTGCGCGCTGGTCACTCCCCCGACCGCGGGCGGCGCCACCGAGGGCGACCTGCGAGCGACCGTGCACAGCTGGGCCGATTCGCTGAAGCTGCAGGCCGAGATCATCTCCGGTACGGGTGACAACCGGCCACGTGGCCACGGACGTTCCCACGTGACGGTGCTCGGGCACCCGCTGACCGCGGAGTCGACCGCCGCCATAGCGGCCACGATCACCTCGACCGGCGGGAACATCGACCGGATCTTCCGGCTCGCGAAATACCCGGTCACGGCAGTCGAGATCGCGGTCTCCGGCACCAGGACCGAGGCGCTGCGGACGGCGCTGGCGACGGAGTCCGCCGGGATCGGTGTCGATGTGGCGGTGGTGTCGGCAGGGCTGAGCCGCCGGGCACAGCGGCTGGTCGTCATGGACGTCGACTCGACGCTCATCCAGGACGAGGTCATCGAGCTGTTCGCCGCCCATGCCGGCTGCGAGGACAAGGTCGCCGAGGTGACCGAGCAGGCGATGCGCGGTGAGCTCGACTTCGAGCAGTCGCTGCACGCGCGGGTGGCGCTGCTGGCGGGGCTCGACGTGTCGGTGGTGGACAAGGTGCGCGCCGAGGTGCGGCTGACGCCGGGCGCCCGCACCCTGATCCGTACGCTGAAACGGCTCGGTTACCAAGTGGGTGTGGTTTCGGGCGGGTTCACCCAGGTCACCGACGATCTGAAGGAGCGGCTCGGGCTCGACTTCGCCTCTGCCAACACCTTGGAAGTGGTCGACGGAAAGCTCACCGGACGGGTCGTCGGCGACATCGTCGACCGGGCCGGCAAGGCCCGGTTGCTGCGCAGCTTCGCCGAGCAGGCCGGGGTGCCGCTGGCGCAGACCGTCGCGATCGGTGACGGTGCAAACGACCTCGACATGCTGAACACCGCCGGGCTCGGGGTGGCCTTCAACGCCAAGCCGGTGGTCCGCGAGGCCGCACACACCGCGGTGAACGTGCCGTTCCTGGACACCGTGCTGTATCTGCTCGGTATCACCCGCGAGGAGGTCGAGGCCGCCGACGGTCTCGTCGACTGACGCGTACCCGCACACCCGCGCACGAGCAGGGCCCCGGTGGATTCTCGATCCTCTTCACCGGGGCCCTGCTCGTACGACAGCGAGAACCTGTAGGACAGCGGTCGTACGACAGCGGGAGCCGTAGGACCGCGGGAAGCGGGATCAGTCGTTGGGTGTCCAGTACTCGATCAGCTTGCCCACTCCGTGCTCCACGCCCTTCCAGGAGCCGGAGAACTCGACGACGGCGAAGGCGGCGGTCGGAAAACCGCCGCGGTTCATCCGGGCCAGGGCGTCGCCCTCGGCCGATTCGGAGAGGGCATCGGCGACGGCGTGCATCCCGGGGTTGTGGCCGATGACAAGAAGGTCGTGCACATCGTCGGGAGTCTCGTTGATCAGGGCGATCAGTTCGCCGGGAGACGCCTCGTACAGTCGCTCCTCGTACACGGTCCTGGGGCGGTGCGGCATCTCGTGCACCGCCAGCTTCCACGTCTCGCGTGTCCTGACAGCGGTCGAGCAGAGGGCCAGATCGAGGACGATCCCGGAGTCGGCGAGTTTGCGGCCTGCGACAGGGGCCTCCTTGCGGCCGCGCTCCGCGAGCGGCCGCTCATGGTCGGAGTCCTGCGACCATTCCGCCTTTGCATGCCTGAGAAGGACGATCCTGCGAGGTGTATCGACGCTCATACACCTCAGCTTCGCACGAAATGTGCCGCCGGGCGCAGGGTGTTGAAGGGCTTCTGCGGTATGCGTGGACACCGTCAGCGGGTCATGAGGGACACGATTCGCTCGAGCAACCGGCCGATCGCGGGGTCGGTTGTCGCCGCGTGCGCCTCGCCGGATCCCACGATCAGCACCAGGAGCGCGGCGAACGCGATCGCGGGCAGTGCGACGGCCCACCACGGCAGCCGGACCTCGACGCCGCCCGTGGCCGGGTGGGTGGACCGGGTGTGCATACGGGCCGACATGTTCGCCTCCGTGGGTCATCGGTTCCGATACCTCGAACCTACGGATACGGGGGTGCCGGTCTTATCCGGCGACCCACCCACTTCACCCTGACCCTGGCCCCTTAGGGGACGGTGGTGCCGGCCCCACCGCCGGGCGCCGGACGGCCGTGCGGCTCAGGGGGATGCAATCGAGGCGATCAGCGCGATGATCACGGTGACCAGCAGCATCGCCCCGAGCACGAGGAGGAACTTCTTCTGACCGTTCTGGGGATTCGGGTCGAGCACAGGAGACATGGGCTCAGTCTCGCATCTCAGCATTCGTCCTCGATCGTCCGGTCCCGCCCGGCCAGGATTCCGGCCACCATCTGCGGCACCATGAGGCCCGCCATCAGCGCGATCGGCAGTTCCCAGCCGCCGCTGTGCTGGTGGAGCACGCCGACGAGCAGCGGACCGGGGATCGAGATCAGATAGCCGGTGGACTGTGCGAACGCGGACAGCCGGACCACTCCGGCGCCGCTGCGGGACCGCATGCCGATCATGGTCAGGGCGAGCGGGAAGGCGCAGTTCGAGATGCCGAGCAGCAGCGCCCAGGCCCAGGCCCCGTCGGCCGGTGCGAGGTAGAGGCCCGCGTATCCGATGAGTCCGCAGCTACCGAGGAGGACGACGATCGGGCCCTGGCTCTTCATCCGGGCGGCGACTCTCGGGATGACGAAAGCGAGCGGCACGCCCATCGCCATGGTCACGGCGAGCAGAACACCCGCGGTACCGGCCGAGACCCCGGCGTCGCGGAAGATCTGCGGCATCCATCCCATGGTGATGTACGCGGCGGTGGACTGCAGGCCGAAGAAGCAGGTGAGGCTCCAGGCGGTACGGCTGCGGGTGATCCTGAGAATCGGGGTGTCCTGGTGGTGCGCGACGGGCTGCCCGGAGGCTGCGCGCCGGTCCCGTACCAGCGGAATCCAGGGCAGAATCGCGACGGCGGCGAGCGCGGCCCAGATGCCGAGGCCCGCCTTCCAGCTGCCGCCCAGCGCATCGGTCATGGGTACGGTCACGGCGGCGGCGAGCGAGGTGCCGAGGGCCAGGGCCATCGAGTAGAGCCCGGTCATGGAGCCGACGCGGTCCGGGAACCAGCGTTTGACGATCACGGGCATCAGGATGTTGCTGACGGCGATGCCCATGAGGGCGAGGGCGCTCGCGGCGAGAAAGCCGGCCGTACCGCCGACGAAGGGCCGGATCGCCAGACCGGCCGTGATGGCGATCATGCCGGCGCAGACCACCGCCCCCGGGCCGAAGCGGCGGGCGAGGCGCGGCGCCATGATGCCGAAGATCGCGAAGCAGAGCGGCGGTACGGAGGTGAGGACACCGGCGACGCTGCCGCTCATGTGCAGCCCGTCCTGCACCTCTTCGAGGAGGGCGCCGAGGCTGGTGATGGCGGGGCGGAGGTTGAGCGCGGCAAGGACGAGCCCGACGACGACCAGCCTGAGCAGCCATGGGGAGGGACCGGCGGCGGCCTGTGCCGTCTGCGGGGCTCGCGGGGCCGGGATTTTCGTGGCGTCGACCGCGGTGGTGGCGGGGCTCAGGGTCCGGTTCTGCGGCTGGATCTCGTCGTCGGGCATGACGCCCATCATAGAATCATGGGATGATTTCTTGTCCAATCCTCTGAGAACATTGGCGAACGCCTCCATCGCCTCTCATCACCCCAGCAACCCGAGCAAGGAGCATCATGACGCTGACGTCTCCGCGGCGTTCGGCACTCGCCGACCAGGTGATTGCCCAGCTGAGGAATCAGATCACCTCGGGCGAGTGGCCCGTGGGTTCACGGATTCCGACCGAGCCCGAGCTGGTGGAACAGCTGGGGGTGGCCCGTAACACCGTCCGCGAGGCCGTGCGCGCGCTCGCGCACAACGGCCTGCTCGACATCCGGCAGGGCTCGGGCACCTTCGTCGTGGCCACCAGCGAACTGGCCGGGGTGATGCACCGCCGCTTCGCCTCCGCCGATCCGCGCCATGTCGCCGAGCTGCGCTCCACCCTGGAGTCCTCGGCGGCGCGGCTGGCCGCTGCCCGGCGCACCGATCGGGACCTGAAGCAGCTGGACGCGCTCATGGCGCGCCGGGAGGAGACCTGGGCCGCGGGTGACGCCGAGGCGTTCGTCGCGGCGGACGCGACGCTGCATCTGGCCGTGGTCGCGGCCTCGCACAACGATGTTCTGACCGGTCTCTACGCCGACCTGGGCGATCTGCTGCGCGACTACCTCAGGGGCGATGTCGGCCATGAGCTGCGGCCGGAGAATCATATGGACCACAGTCGGCTGGTCGAGGCGATCCGGGCGGGGGACGCGGATACGGCGGCGGCCGAGGCCGCGAGTCATGCGCTGAGATGTCCGGTGGACCGGGTCCAGGCCGGGCACCCACGTGGACCGGACAGCGTCAGAGTGTGTCCTGCACCCGGTGGGTGACCCAGACGGAGCCGACTTCCTTCCAGCAGCGGTCCTCGAGCCGCACGGTCTGTCCCGGTCCCACGTCGACCGGGGTGGCGTCCGCGTCTATGTCCCACCAGCGGCGGCATTCGGTGTGCAGTTGCACGCGGTCGGTGGAGGGGTACGGGTTGTGGCAGTAGGCGACGGCCCGGGAGCCCTGGACCGACGTACGGCATTCGGATCCGGCAGGGTCCGGCGTGGGAGCGACGGGGGCGGACGCCCCGGCTCCTGCCCGTCCCGCCAGGGACATGCCTATGGGGGCGACCAGTGCGGCGAAGGCTATGGAGGCCGCCGGCAGGGTCCAGGTTCGGCGACGTGTGGAGCGCACAGCGACCTCCTCCCCACAGCTTGACCAAAAGTCCGGTTCCACCACATTCTGCGGTGGTTCGACCATCTTTTCGACCTGAGCGGGTCAGGGCCGGGTACAGACGCACGACGGCCGCGTACCGCCCGATCGGAGGCGGTACGCGGCCGTGTCACAGCCTGTCGTGCGGGATCAGGCGCCCATCATGTGCACGCCACCGTCGACGTGGATGATCTCGCCCGTGGTCTTCGGGAAGAAGTCCGAGAGCAGGGCGACGACACCGCGGCCGGCCGGCTCCGGGTCCGCCATGCTCCAGGCCAGCGGGGAGCGGGTGTTCCACACGTCCGCGAGCTCGGAGAAGCCCGGGATGGACTTCGCGGCCATGGAGCCGATCGGCCCGGCCGAGATCAGGTTGCAGCGGATGTCGTCCTTGCCCAGGTCACGGGCGAGGTAGCGGGAGGTGGCCTCCAGCGCGGCCTTGGCCGGGCCCATCCAGTCGTACTGCGGCCAGGCGAACTGCGCGTCGAAGGTGAGGCCGACGATCGAGCCGCCCTCGCTCATCAGCGGCTTGCAGGCCATGGCGAGTGACTTCAGCGAGAACGCCGAGACGTGCATCGCCGTGGCGACGGACTCGAACGGGGTGTTCAGGAAGTTGCCGCCGAGCGCGTCCTGCGGCGCGAAACCGATGGAGTGCACGACGCCGTCGAGCGAACCGAGCTCCTCACGGACCAGACCTTCGAGGCGGTCCAGGTGCTCGCTGTTGGTCACGTCCAGCTCGATGACCTTGGCCGGCTTCGGGAGCTTCTTGGCGATGCGCTCCGTCAGCGTGGGCCGGGGGAAGGCGGTCAGGATGACTTCGGCACCCTGTTCCTGGGCCACCTTGGCGGTGTGGAAGGCAATGGACGACTCCATCAGCACACCGGTGATGAGGATGCGCTTGCCGTCGAGAATTCCGCTCATGCTGATCAGTGACCCATGCCCAATCCGCCGTCAACGGGGATGACGGCTCCAGTGATGTACGACGCGTCGTCGGAAGCGAGGAAGCGCACCGCGGCGGCGATCTCCTCGGGCTGCGCGTAGCGGCCGAGCGGCACCTGGGACACGATGCCCTTGCGCTGCTCCTCGGTGAGCACCTGGGTCATGTCGGTGTCGACGAAGCCGGGTGCGACGACGTTGAAGGTGATGTTCCGCGAGCCGAGTTCACGGGCCAGCGACCGGGCGAAGCCGACCAGACCGGCCTTGGAGGCGGCGTAGTTCGCCTGCCCGGCCGAGCCGAGGAGTCCGACGACGGAGGAGATGAGGACGACGCGGCCCTTCTTGGCGCGCAGCATGCCGCGGTTGGCGCGCTTGACGACCCGGAAGGTGCCGGTGAGGTTGGTGTCGAGTACGGACGTGAAGTCCTCCTCGGACATCCGCATCAGCAACTGGTCCTTGGTGATACCGGCGTTGGCGACCAGTACCTCGACGGGACCGTGCTTGTCCTCGATCTCCTTGTAGGCCTGCTCCACCTGTTCGGCGTCCGTGATGTCGCAGCGGACCGCGAGGCAGCCCGCCTCGGTGAGTACCTGGGGCGGCTCGCCGGAGCGGTAGGTGATCGCGACCTTGTCGCCGTTGTCGGCGAAAGCGCGGGCGATGGCGAGGCCGATGCCCCGGTTTCCTCCGGTGACGAGAACCGAGCGGCTCAACGGATCACCCTTTCGATAGCGGTCTGGTACCTCGAAAACCTATCGGTACGGCACCCCATAAGGAGAATCGGCCCCTGACAGTGGCTCCGGCACAGCACTGTCGGGTTCCTACAGCCGGAGCCCCCGGCCCGCTCTCATTCCGCCATTCCTGGCGCATGCGCAGGCAGACCCTCTTCCCGCGCCGCTTCCAATATGCGTTTGTCGTACGTGATCAGGGAGTCAAGAGCTTCACCGACGACGAGTGCACTCGCGACGTGAAGTGCGTCGAGAGACCTCAGAGCCCCGGAGACCCTGGTAGCCAGATCCCGGACCTCTTCGGTCAGCAGGATTTCGGTGACCATCCCGTCCAGATCCGACAGCGCGCCCGGAAACGCTCCGACCTTGTCCAGCTGCCGCACGGTTTCGACGATGCCGATGGTGCTGGTCGCCAAGGGGAGCCCGGGCCGGCCGGACAGAAAGGCCCTGAGCTCAGCGGCACGTGGCCTGCCCGTGAACAGAGTGATGAGTGCCGAGGAGTCCATGTAGATCAACGGTCATCCTCCTCACGTTCGGTCAGGAGGAGTTCCAGCGGATCGGGGGCGCCCGGAGGGATCTCGTACCGCGGGAAGCTGTCGAGGTCCGAGGTACTCGCGGCCTTGAGCCGGATCTTCCCCTGGGCCACCAGGTCCGCGTACCGGGAGGTCGCCCCGGAACCGGGCAGCAGTATGGCGATCACCTTGCCGTGCCGGGTGACCTGGACCGCTTCCCCCTTTTCCACGCGGGCGAAGACGGCGCTCGGGTTGTACGAGAACTCTCGGACGGAGATTGCGCTCATCGGGCGGGGCTCCCTTCGGCGTGCAACCCAGAAAGTACCTACACTCCGAGATTGTACCTACAATGTCGGAGTGTGGTTACGGCAGCGACCGCGCGAGCGTTTCCGCGAGCTCGTCGCGGACTCCAGGTCCTTCGCCGCCCGGCCGGGGGCCTGCTGCTGCGGCCGGCGGGGCGGAACCCTTCGAAGAAGTCCTCGTAGGTGTGCTCCGGGTGGAACTGCACAAGTCGTACGTTACTGGGGCTGCCTCCGGTCAGGTGCCGGGCGAGCGCGAGCGCCGTCAGCGTCTCACCAGTACCCGGCGGACCGTGAAAGATCAACTGCCGCTTGTCGCGGAGCAGTTCGCTCACCGCCGACGAGCGGGCAGCAGGGGCACGCCGAAGCCCGCCTCCCCGTCGTTGGCGAGTGCCAGATGCCAGCCCTCGGAGCGGGCGCCCTGGAGGCAGGCAGCAAGGGTTTCGGCATCGACGGAGTACTCGGCCGCCAGGACCTCCACGCTGATCCACTGCTCGTCGGGCAGCTCGACCAGGAGCTTGACCGCCGCGTCGAAAGAAGTGCGCGGAGAGCGCCAGTGGTTGTAGCGGGTACTGGCCTCCGACAGGAACGTCACCGGGCCCGGAGAGCCCTCAAGCGCCGCGACTCCCAGGCCGGTCAGCCGCCAGGTCCGGTTCGCCCGGGTCAGCCAGCCCGCCTTGGTCAACCGGGTGGCAGCGCCGACTGGTGGATCAGCGGCCGGCACTCACGGAAGCGAAGACCGCCCTGAAGATGGTCGGCGAGAATGCTCGCGGCCTGATGGAGCGCTCGGGCGGTCAGTTCGAAGGGGGTGGACCCGGCTTCCTCTCGCGCGTTGCGTGCGGCCGTGACTCCGGGCGGTCAGGCACGGCAGGCACTCGGACGGTATCCGTCCGTCACGTGGCCACGGTCACCGGGGTCGTGGGCGCCACCTCGCCGTTGGCGATGACAAGCAGCAGGTCACCCACGGTCGCGTCCGCCCTCAGGCCCAGTTCCGAGACGGGACGGGCGCCCGGCACGTCGCGTGCGGTGACGGGGGTGAGATGCAGCTCGTTCTCCCGGCCCTGGTAGGCGAGGATCACCGCACTCTCGTCGCCGATACGAGCAGCCACCGCGTCCAGCCGGTCCGGCAGAACGGCGCAGATGACGGTCAGCCGCCGCCGCTCGGCCCTCGGAAATGCGGAGATCATCTCCAGCACACCCGGCGCGGAGAGGGTGCCCTCCAGCAGTTGGGCGACGGCTGCCCGGTCTCCGGAACGCTCGTCC
Source organism: Streptomyces sp. NPDC002958 (assembly GCF_055563255.1). Classification (NCBI taxonomy): domain Bacteria; kingdom Bacillati; phylum Actinomycetota; class Actinomycetes; order Kitasatosporales; family Streptomycetaceae; genus Streptomyces; species Streptomyces sp. NPDC002958. The sequence continues at coordinate 24,761 of NZ_JBVHDS010000022.1, forward strand.
TCCGGTACGGCATCGACAAAGCGGACGATAGGCAGCCCGTCGTCGAGCACCTGTCGCCAGCGCGGCAGCATGAAGTCGATGTGCAGGGCGTCTTCCCTGGTCGCGCCCCCATCTCCGACGCCCTCACCAATGCCGGCCAGCCAGGCATTGATCTCGGCCCAGCGCCAGACGAGGGAGCGGCCGACCGTACCTTCCGGGTCCGGGAACCCCTCGGCCTCATGGCGCCGCTCGCCATTCACCCATTGGAGGATGTTCTGGCGGCTGCGGCCGGTGCGCTCGGCGATGTCCGACACCCCGACCAGATCGGGGTCCAGCCGTAGGAGTCGTAGCGAGGGCAGTTCCTGATGTAGCCGGACGACAAGGCGGTGTGCGGCATCGATGGCGCTGTCCCCGGCTTCGGACACATCGAGCAGGTGCTTGCCTCGATGGCGGGTGAGCAGGCCGTCGAACTCGTCGAAGACGATGCCGACCGCCACATCGTCGTCCACACTGACGCCGTCCACGACGAAGAGAAACTCGTATTCCATCGCGCCTTCGACCCCCGTTGTCCGTGCCTTCACAAACGTCCGCGCCAGGGTTCGCCACCCCTGTGAGGGCAGACTTACCCAGCGTCGGTACGTTGTCAAACGACAACACCGCCCCCAAGGGTGCGGCGCGGGTCCCCTTCGGGCAGCGGACAGAGGTTCGCACGCCGCGCGATCCGGCGTGCCGCGCGACCCGCATTCGCTGCCGTACCCGGCACCGGGATGGTCAGGCAGCCCCCTTCGGCACACGGGCAGTACAGCCGAGCCCAGTGCCCCTCTTTGCGCAGTGTCCACCCGCCGCCCACGAGCCGCTTGAGGACTTCTCGAATCTCTTTGTCCTGGTGATCCGCCGGTGACACATCGCGCCCGACCATCCACCATCTCCCCAACGCTCGCCGCCGCCACGGAAGTTGACTGTCAACTCGGCGTGACGAAGAGACTACCCCGAGGGAATGACAATCGGCGAAATCGCACGTCATTGCGGCAATTGAGTGCGAGTTCGACCACTCGTGGGGGCAAGTGCCGGGCGCGGGACACTTCGCGACTCCGTCCGCTCATCCGCGTGGGGCTATTCGGCCGAACAGGGAACCCGGCAGCGGATCTGCTTGCCGATCGACGACCGGACTACATGCCAGCCCGGTGCGAGCAGGTCCAGCAGCGCGAGGCCGCGGCCGGCCTCGGCCTCCGCGTCGTCCAGCGCGATACCGCGACGGCGCGGAACGGTGCGGGGGTCGGGGTCATGGACATTGACCGCGACCCCGAAGGCCGCGGCGTACACCTCCACCACCACGGGCACGTGATCCCCGCAGGCCCGGACGGCGTTCCCGACGAGCTCCGACACGACGAGCTGCGCGGTGTCGGCCACGTCGCCCTGCACGCCGAGTTCGGCCAGAGCCTTGGCGGTGAGCTCACGTACGGAGCGGAGGTTCGGGCCGGAGGCGTTGATGTGTGCCGCGAAGCCGCGGCTCCGGTAACGCACGTAGCGCCCGACGGCGGGTGGCGGGGATTGCGGGTCCTGGTCTTCTTCGTCGGCCATGCCGAACATGACGCCTCCAGCCTGCGGCGCGGGGCCGCGCGAAGTGATGACCTCCACCACGCTGAGCAATTGTGCATACACGGTGGGTTGCGATGAGTAGCGATAATGCGTCCCTCCACCCCGGGTAGCAAGTTTTCTACCTCTTTCGGTTATGAGTTCCCGGAGGGTATTCAGCACCACCAACTACTGAGGTATGACTGCGACATGCCCAACTCTCCCCTGGTACCGACCGTCCGGCGCCGACGCCTGGGATCCACGCTCAGACGCCTACGGAACGGCGCAGGTCTGACGCTCGACGAGGCCGCCGTCGCCATGGGCTGGAAAGGCCCGAAGCTGTCGAAGATCGAGAGCGCCAATCAGGCCATCAGGCCCGGCGATGTCGTGGCACTGCTCAAGGTCTACGGGATCAACGATCCGGAAACGCTCAACGCCCTGGACAATCTGGCCAAGGACGCCAGCAAGAAGGGGTGGTGGCAGACCTACAGCGGAATCGTGTCCCCCGCCTACGCCGACTACATCTCACTGGAGTCCGACGCCTCGCAGATCTGCGAATGGTCGCCGCTGGTGATCCCGGGCTTGTTGCAGACCGCTGCGTACGCGCGCGAGAACATCGCGGGCATCACAACTTTCCGTACCACCGACGAAGTTGCGGCCCTTGCCGAAGTGCGGCTGGCCCGGCAGTCCGTACTCACTCGACCGGGAAAGCCGTTGGAGCTGTGGGCCATCATCCACGAGGCCGCGCTCCACCAGCGGTTCGCCGTCCGTCCCGCCACCATGCGCGAGCAGTTGCGACGCCTGCTCGATTCGGCGGAGATGCCCAACGTGACCATCCAACTTATGCCGTTGGACTCAACCGCGCACCCTGGAGTCGTAGGCGGCTTCAGTATGGTCGGTTTCCCCGGCCCCGCCCCGGACGTGGTTCTGCTGGAAAACCTCAGCGGAGAGACTTACCTTGAGGGCGAAGGAGCGTCGCCCTTCGCGAAGGCGTTCGAGCGGATTCGTGCCACGGCGCTGTCCACGGAGGATTCGGCCGCACGCATAGCTGAGATGGAAGAAGGCCACAGAAGGTGAACGCGCCCGAGGCGGAGCTGTTCGGACACGACCTCTCGATCGTGTCCTGGCGCAGGTCCTCCGCCAGTGGAGCCGAGAACAACTGCGTAGAGGTCGCCAACCTCCCCGGCGGAGCAACCGCGGTACGCGACTCGAAAGACCCTGCACGCACCCCCCTGCGGTTCACGGCCTCGGGGTGGGCCGCGTTCAGGGCGGGCGTGATCGACGGCGACCTGTGATCGGTTGGGGCACGCGAACGGCCGTCCGCCCGAGGATGCCGTCGGGGCGGGCGGCCGTTGCTGTGCGCGGGTACGTGTCTCCTCACTCGCCCCCGAGGAAGTCGAGCTGTACGTAGGCCGAGGCGGCTTGCCCGAGGGGCCATCCCGTAGGAGATAAAGCTCTGTCCGAGGAACCGTGATCGGGTCCAGGACTCGGGTGGCCCACGCCGAACCGGTTGAAGAGCCCGGCGCGCTCGTCCGGGAAACCTATGGCCGGTCGCCTCGACGCACGGCATGGTTCACTGCGGACACATGCCGAAAAGACGGAGTACTACATGCCCCATGAGGTAGATCAGTCATTCCTGGCCCTGCCCCTGCGTGCCCTCGCCGACGCGGCGCTCGCCCGCGCGCGGGCGCTGGGCGCCACGCATGCGGACTTCCGGCTGGAGCGGGTGCGCAGCGCGTCCTGGCGGCTGCGGGACGCCAAGCCCTCCGGCTCCTCGGACACCACCGATCTCGGATACGCGGTGCGCGTGGTGCACGGCGGGGCGTGGGGGTTCGCGTCCGGGGTGGATCTGACGATGGACGCCGCGGCGAAGGTGGCCTCGCAGGCCGTCGCCATGGCGAAGCTGTCGGCGAAGGTGATCGCGGCGGCCGGCTCCGGCGAGCGGGTGGAGCTGGCGGACGAGCCGGTGCACGGTGAGCGGACCTGGGTTTCGGCGTACGAGATCGATCCCTTCGACGTACCGGACGAGGAGAAGGCGGGGCTGCTCGCCGAGTGGAGCAGCCGGCTCCTGGGCGCCGAGGGTGTCGCGCATGTGGACGCCTCACTCATGACCGTCCACGAGAACAAGTTCTATGCGGACACGGCGGGCACCGTCACCACCCAGCAGCGGGTGCGGCTGCATCCGCAGTTCACCGCGGTCGCCGTGGACGGGACGACCGGCGAGTTCGACTCGATGCGGACGATCGCCCCGCCGGTGGGCCGCGGCTGGGAATACCTCACGGGCACCGGCTGGGACTGGGACGACGAGCTGGAGCGGATTCCCGGGCTGCTGGCCGAGAAGATGCGGGCGCCGAGCGTCGAGGCGGGGACGTACGACCTGGTCGTCGACCCGTCCAATCTCTGGCTGACCATCCATGAGTCGATCGGTCATGCCACCGAGCTGGACCGGGCGCTGGGGTACGAGGCGGCGTACGCCGGGACCTCGTTCGCCACCTTCGACCAGCTGGGGAAGCTGGCGTACGGCTCCCCCGTGATGAATGTGACGGGCGACCGCACCACCGAGCACGGGCTCGCGACCATCGGGTACGACGACGAAGGCGTCGAGGCGCAGTCCTGGGACCTGATCAAGGACGGGACGCTGGTCGGGTACCAGCTGGACCGGCGGATCGCGAAGCTGACGGGGCTGGGCCGGTCCAACGGCTGCGCGTACGCGGACTCGCCGGCCCATGTCCCCGTCCAGCGGATGGCGAACGTGTCGCTGCGGCCGGATCCGGGCGGGCTGTCCACGGAGGACCTGATCGGCGGAGTGGAGCGCGGGATCTATGTGGTCGGCGACCGGTCCTGGTCGATCGACATGCAGAGGTACAACTTTCAATTCACTCAGCAACGGGCGTACGCGATCCGGGACGGCCGTCTCGTCGGCCAGATCCGGGATGTCGCTTACCAAGGGACGACCCCGGACTTCTGGGGGTCCATGACAGCAGTCGGCGGCCCCCAGACATACGTACTCGGTGGAGCCTTCAACTGCGGGAAGGCTCAGCCCGGCCAAGTCGCAGCCGTCTCGCACGGCTGCCCGACCGCTCTGTTCCGGGGCGTGAACATCCTCAACACCTCGAGCGAGTCAGGACGCTCCTGACGCGGCAGCGCGACATGCAATCATGCGGCATCGTCTTGGTCGTCGGCGGCTTCGCCGGACGGATTCAGACTTGGCAACGGAATGCTCCCCTGGAGAGGCGCGAGATCCAGCCCAAGGCGGTTGTGTATGACGAGCGCCCCCTGGTGCATCGACCTTCGCACCAGGTGTCCGTAGATCAGTTCCGTCGTGCGGGTAGTGCGGTGCCCGACCCACGCCGCGATCTCGAAGAGCGGGATACCAGAGTGGATCGCCTCGGAGACGAAGAAGTGCCGGAAGCTCTTGGGGGTGTACCGCGGGGTCCCGGCAGCCGTTGCCGCCACCTTGAACTGGGCCAGGAGCCAGTCGTACGACGGGTGCCGGTCGTTCTGACGCGGAGATTCGAAGAACCATCCCCTGTCACCCCACATCCCGAACGCGTCGACGTGATCGTTGAAGACCTGACGGATGGAGTGGGGGACGGGGGTTCTCCGCGCCTCGCCCGAGCCACGGCTCTTAGTTCCACGCTTCACACCGCGGCGAGAGCCAGAGATCTCCTGGCACCCGTACGCCGACACCTGATGGTCCACCGCGAGGATGCCGCGATCCCAGTTCATCGACGCACCCGAGATCGCCAAGGCCTCGCCTGGACGCAGCCCGCATCCCGCCATCGCCCAAAATCCGGCACGGATCAGCTTCGGGGCCTCTGCGATGATCCCCATCACCTCCTCCATGGCCGGGATATCGTCGTCGGCGATCGGCGTCAGCGGCCTCCCAGCACGCCGGTGAGGATTCACCTTGCGGCAAGGGTTCCGACCAATGATCTCGGCCGTCACCGCGTAGTTGAACACGGACGAGAGCACGTTCTTGCGACCGTTGACACCGTTCTCCGCGTAGCCGCGTCCCCGCTGGTGCACCTCCCACCGCTCGATATCCGCAGGTGCGATGTCGGCCATCTCCATGGATCCAAATGTCCGCCCGAAGTGGTTGTCATAGACACTCTGGTAGTTCCGCTTCGTCGACTCTTCGAGAGCTCCGGCCTCGACCCACTCGCGCCAGACATCTGCGAAGAGCCTCCGCCCCGCCTCGGGGTCGAGCCGTGCTCCCAGGTCCTTACGTCGTTCGACCCCGATCGCGAAGGATTCCGCATCCTCCAGCCGCTTGAAAGGAACCTCACGCGATTCGCCCGCCTGGCGGTATGCCACGCGATACGTCAAGTGAGCGCAGTCCGGCTTCCTGCGCCCTGGGCAGTCGCAGTCTTCGTGTTTGATGGCCGCCACACAAATTCACCCCATGCATGTCGATTGGCTACACGTGCGCAACGAAGATATGCACACACCACCGCATCCCCAACTTGCCGTTCACTCAACAGAGTTCATATCGAACATGACTACGACACCGCAGAATCACTCCGCCCAGCAGGCCGAGACTGTCGGGTCTGCGGCGGATAAGCTCTCCTCCCTCAGCTGATGCCTTGCCATCATCGACACGGCGCATCCGGGCGCCGTCGACTGACCGCGACCCGACGGCCCGGCCAAGGGAACTCTCATGTCCACACTGCACTGGAGACAGTCGATGAGCAGGCAAAACAGCAAGCCGCACGAGATCGTCGAGCGGGCGCTCGAACTGTCCACCGCCGACGGCTGTGTCGTCATCGCCGACGAGGAGTCGTCCGCGAATCTGCGCTGGGCCGGCAACGCGCTCACGACGAACGGGGTGACGCGGGGGCGGACCCTGACCGTCATCGCGACCGTCGACGGTGCGCAGGGCACCGCGTCCGGGGTGGTGTCGCGGTCCGCGGTCACCGCCGAAGATCTGGAGCCGCTGGTGCGGGCCGCCGAGGCCGCCGCGCGCGGGGCCGGTCCGGCGGAGGACGCGCAGCCGCTGGTCGGCGGGGTGCCCTCGTCGCCCGATTTCACGGACGCGCCGGCCGAGACGGGTTCGGACGTCTTCGCGGAGTTCGCCCCGGCGCTCGGCGACGCCTTCGCCCGTGCCCGGTCCGGGGGCCGTGAGCTGTATGGCTTCGCCCACCACCAGCTGACCTCTACGTACCTCGGTACGTCGACGGGGCTGCGGCTGCGCCACGACCAGCCGAACGGGACGCTGGAGCTCAACGCGAAGTCCCCCGACCGGACCCGCTCGTCCTGGGCGGGCCGCTCGACGCGTGACTTCAAGGATGTCGACCCGGCCGGGCTCGACGCGGAGCTGGCGCAGCGGCTGCGCTGGGCGGAGCGCCGTATCGAGCTGCCCGCCGGGCGGTACGAGACGCTGCTGCCGCCGACCGCCGTGGCCGATCTGCTGATCTACCAGCTGTGGTCGTCGACGGCTCGGGACGCCGCGGAGGGCCGGACGGTGTTCTCCAGTCCGGGCGGCGGGACGAGGATCGGCGAGACCCTGTCCGAGCTGCCGCTGTCGCTGCGCAGCGACCCGTACGCACCGGGCCTGGAGTCGGCGCCGTTCGTGATCGCTCATGCCTCCGGGGACGGCGCTTCCGTCTTCGACAACGGTCTGCCGCTGACGTCGACCGACTGGATCCGGGACGGCCGGCTGGAGCATCTGACGACCACCCGGCACACGGCGGAGCTGACCGGGCTGCCGGTTGCGCCGGCGATCGACAACCTGATGCTCGAGGGCGGCGGTGAGCGGTCCCTGGAGGAGATGGTGGCCGCGACGGCCGGCCGCGGGCTGCTGCTGACCTGCATGTGGTACATCCGGGAGGTCGATCCGGCGACGCTGCTGCTGACCGGGCTGACCCGCGACGGGGTGTATCTCGTCGAGGGCGGCGAGGTCGTCGGCGAGGTGAACAATTTCCGGTTCAACGAATCGCCGGTGGACCTGCTGTCGCGGGCCACGGAGGCGGGCCGTACGGAGAAGACGCTGCCGCGCGAGTGGGGCGACTGGTTCACCCGGGCCGCCATGCCCGCGCTGCGGATCCCGGACTTCAACATGAGCTCGGTGAGCCCGGGCGTGTGACCCGCCTAGACTGACTGTTGCCTTTCGATACACGTAGCTGAGGAGACACGGAACCGTGACGGACATCGTCGACGAGCTGAAGTGGCGCGGGCTGTTCGCCCAGTCCACTGACGAGGACGCACTGCGCAAGGCTCTCGCGGACGGTCCCGTCACGTTCTATTGCGGCTACGACCCCACCGCGGCGAGTCTGCACGTCGGCCATCTGGTGCAGGTGCTCACCATGCGCCGGCTCCAGCAGGCCGGTCTGCGGCCACTCGCCCTGGTGGGCGGCGCCACCGGTCAGATCGGTGACCCGAGGCCGACCGCCGAGCGCACGCTGAACGATCCGGAGACGGTGGCCAACTGGGTGTCGCGGCTGCGGTCCCAGATCGAGCCGTTCCTGTCCTTCGAGGGCGAGAACGCGGCGGTCATGGTCAACAACCTGGACTGGACCGCGGGCATGTCCGCGATCGAGTTCCTCCGGGACATCGGCAAGCACTTCCGCGTCAACAAGATGCTGACCAAGGACTCCATCGCCCGGCGGCTGGAGTCCGACGAGGGCATCAGCTACACCGAGTTCAGCTACCAGCTGCTCCAGAGCATGGACTACCTGGAGCTGTACCGGCGCTACGGCTGCACCCTCCAGCAGGGCGGCAGCGACCAGTGGGGCAACCTCACCGCGGGCCTCGACCTGATCCACCGCCTGGAGCCGGGCGCCGAGGTGCACGCGCTGGCGACCCCGCTCATGACGAAGGCGGACGGGACCAAGTTCGGCAAGTCCGAGAGCGGGGCCGTCTGGCTCGACCCGGCGATGACGACGCCGTACGCGTTCTACCAGTTCTGGCTGAACGTGGACGACCGGGACATCTCCCGGTACATGCGCATCCTCAGCTTCCGGAGCCCCGCGGAGCTCGCGGAGCTGGAGAAGGTCACCGAGGAGCGCCCGCAGGCCCGGACGGCGCAGCGCGCGTTGGCCGAGGAGCTGACGACGCTGGTGCACGGGGCCGACCAGTGCGCCGCGGTCATCGCGGCGTCGAAGGCGCTCTTCGGCCAGGGTGAGCTCGGCGAGCTGGACGAGGCGACGCTGAGCGCCGCACTGTCCGAGGTGCCGCACGCACAGGTCACCGAGCTCGGCCCGCTGGTGGACCTCCTGGTGGAGGTCGGCCTGGCGCCGAGCAAGTCGGGCGCCCGCCGCACGGTGAAGGAGGGCGGCGCGTACGTGAACAACGTCAAGGTCACGGACGGCGAGAGCGCACCGGCTCGCGAGGAACTGCTGCACGGGCGCTGGCTGGTGCTGCGCCGGGGCAAGAAGAACCTCGCCGCCGTCGAGGTCACCGGCTGAACCCTGAACGTCGGCACCGCGGCCGGGCACGCAAGACGCGTGTCCGGCCGCGGTGCGTTGTGGCCCGGCGGGCCCGAGCTGTCTGTCGGCTCGGGCCTGGTACTGGCTCAGGCCTTCTCGGCTCGGGCCTGGTGCTGGCTCAGGCCTTCTGTCGGCTCAAGCTTTCTGTCTGGTGCCGCGCAACGAGGACCACAGCATGTCGCCGACACCTACGATGACCACGGCACCGATCAGCTGGAACAGATGGCGGGTCCAGTCGACGCCCTTGGTTTCGTTGACCCCGATCCAGGTGGCGACGGCATTGCCGAGGACGCTGCCGATAATGCCGAAGACCGCCGTCAGCCAGAGTGGGATGTTCTGTTTGCCGGGCAGGATCGCTTTCGCGATCAGACCGAGCACCAGACCCACAATAATTGCCCACAACCAGCCCATGTCGCCTCCTCGCGCGACGCGATGTCGCGCACGTGCGCCCAGTCTCGGCCCCTGGGCCGTACGCCGCATGTCGGACGCGTCCGTACGTGCGGTGCGGCTGCCGATGTGCACGAACGCGGCGCGCCCCGGTCTCGAAGCCGTCGGACACCGGGCGTACCGTGGATACGGTCCGGTCCGGGGAGCGTCCGGCGCGGGAATATGAGGTCCCCCGGCCCGCGAGGCGCTGGGGAAGGGTGGTGGAGACGTGATGCGGAAGCAGAGCGGTGCCGAGGTCTTCCGGATCACGGGGGCCCGGCAGGGGCTCGCGGACGATGTGCGCGGCAGGCAGCGGCGCTATGTGATCTCGATGTCCGTACGGACGGTTTCGGTCATCCTGGCCGCTGTGCTGTGGAACGTCGAGCGGTATGTCGCGATCGTGGCGCTGGCACTCGGTGCTCTGCTCCCGTACGTGGCGGTGGTCATCGCCAACGCGGGCCGGGAGAACACCCCTTCGCTTCCTTCCACCTTCGTTCCGGCGCCCATGCGTCCGGCGCTCGATGCGGCGCCCATGGCCGAATCCGAGCAGTCCGGTCCGGAGGCCGACGGGGCCCGGCACGGCGGGGAATCGGCATGAGCGAATCGGCATGAGCACAGTTGGGGCCGGACCGCACCCAGGGCTCAAGAAAACCTCAGATCAATCATGAAGTTACGGTGCACCATACCCCGGTCTGCGTGACATACTTCGTAGGCGCTCCGCATCCCCCGTCGGAGCGACAGACCGACGCCGGGCAGCTCCCCCCGTGGCTGCTCGGCGTCGCTTTTCTCCGGTTTTCTCAAGCAGGGGATGTGTCGGGCAGTCGGCCCGTGGGGCCGGCACAGGCGCTGACCTAGGGTTGAGTCCGTGAACTCCGCTGAATCCGCCGCCGAGAGCGCTGCCACCGCACCCATCTGTTCCGCCAAGGGCTGCCGGGCCGACGCCGTGTGGGTGCTTGCCTGGAACAACCCGAAACTGCACACCCCGGAGCGCCGTAAGACCTGGCTGGCTTGCGAGGAACACCGCGAGCACCTCTCCTCGTTCCTGGGCGTCCGGGGTTTCCTCAAGGATGTCGTGACGCTGGCGGAGTGGGAGTCCAGCGGATCGGGGCCCTAGCCTCCGATCGCCGACATCGGCCGCTCGGGCTGCAGGAAGGACGGGTCGTCCAGACCGGATCCGGCCTTTTTTCCCCACATCGCGAGCGTCCAGATCCGGGCGATCTCCTCGTCCGGCACGTCCGAGCGCAGGGCACCGCGGAGATCGGTCTCCTCGCGGGCGAACAGGCAGGTGCGCACCTGGCCGTCGGCGGTGATCCTGGTCCGGTCGCAGGCCCGGCAGAAGGGGCGGGTGACGGAGGCGATGACACCGACGCGGTGGGGTCCGCCGTCGACGAGCCAGCGCTCGGCGGGGGCGGAGCCGCGCTCGGCGTCTCCCTCCTCGGTGAGGATGAAGCGGGTGCGCAGCGACTGGAGTATGTCGCCTGCCGTGATCATGCTGTCGCGCTTCCAGCCGTGCTGCGCGTCGAGCGGCATCTGCTCGATGAAGCGGAGCTCGTAGTCGTGCTCGACGGCCCAGGCGAGCAGGTCGGGGGCCTCGTCGTCGTTGACTCCCGGCATCAGGACGCTGTTGACCTTGACCGGGGTGAGACCGGCCTCGCGGGCGGCTTCGAGGCCGGCCAGCACGTCGTGGTGGCGGTCACGGCGGGTGAGTGTCTTGAAGACGTCGGGGCGCAGGGTATCCAGCGAGACGTTGACCCGGTCCAGGCCGGCGGCCTTGAGCGCGGCCGCTGTGCGCTTCAGCCCGATGCCGTTGGTGGTGAGCGACATCTTGGGGCGCGGGCTCAGGGCCGCGCACCGCTCGACGATGGAGACGAGTCCGGGGCGCAGCAGCGGCTCACCGCCGGTGAAGCGGACCTCGGTGATGCCGAGCCGGGTGACGGCGAGGCGGATCAGCCGGACAATCTCGTCGTCACTGAGCAGATCGGGCTTGGCCAGCCATTGCAGGCCTTCTTCCGGCATGCAGTACGTGCACCGCAGATTGCACCGGTCGGTGAGAGAGACGCGCAGGTCGGTGGCAACCCGATCGTAGGTGTCGATGAGCACGTGGCCCCCTCCCCAATTGCTTCCCGGCTACCGAATCCGGCTCTTCCGGCTTGCTCTCCCGGCTGAATTTGCCGGCTGGATTTCCCGGCCGACTCTTCCGGCTGACTCTTCCGAGAGTACGCGAGACCTGTGACCTCGGAGGGGGCTCGTACGGCATGAGGAGCGGCACGGTCGTGTCGTAGGACTCTACGACACGACCGTGGAAGGAGAGTGCCGCCAGGCCGGACCCCTTTGCCGAGAGTGCCGACGGTGCGGATTCCGCTCCGGGGATTGCTCGCTCAGTGCGCTCCGACACCGGTGAGGGACTTGACCTCCAGCTCGGCGTACTTGCCCTTGTCCGGCTGCTCCTTCGAGAGGATGGAGCCGATCCAGCCGAGCAGGAAGCCCAGCGGGATGGAGATCAGGCCCGGGTTCTCCAGCGGGAACCACGCGAAGTCGACACCTTTGAACATCGACGTCTTCGGGTTGCCGGAGACGACCGGCGAGAACAGCACCAGGATCACCGAGCTGGTCAGACCGCCGTAGATCGACCACAGCGCTCCCTGGGTGGTGAACCGCTTCCAGAAGAGGCTGTAGAGGATCGTCGGCAGGTTGGCGGAGGCGGCTACGGCGAAGGCGAGCGCCACGAGTCCGGCGACGTTCATGTCGCGGGCGAAGGCGCCGAGGATGATCGCGACCGCGCCGATGAGGACGGTGGACCAGCGGGCGGCCCGCATCTCCTCCTTCTCGGTGGCCTTCCCCTTGCGGATGACGTTGGCGTAGATGTCGTGCGCGAAGGAGGACGAGGAGGCGAGGGTGAGGCCCGCGACGACGGCGAGGATGGTGGCGAAGGCGACGGCCGAGATCACAGCCAGCAGGACGGCGCCGCCGGTGGTGCCGACCCCGCCGAGATACTCGGCGAGCTGCGGGGCGGCCGCGTTGCCGGCCGGGTTCTTCGCCTTGATCTCGTCCGGGCCGATCAATGCCGCGGCGCCGAAGCCGAGCGCGATCGTCATCAGGTAGAAGGCGCCGATGATGCCGATGGCCCAGTTGACCGACTTACGGGCGGCCTTGGCGGTCGGCACCGTGTAGAAGCGGATCAGGATGTGCGGCAGACCGGCGGTGCCGAGGACCAGGGCGATACCGAGGGAGAGGAAGTCCAGCTTCGAGGTGCCGGTGGCACCGTACTTGAGGCCGGGCTCCAGGAATGCCGCTCCGTGGCCGCTCTTCGCGGCGGCCGTGCCCAGCAGGTCGGAGATGTTGAAGTCGAACTTCAGCAGCACCAGGAAGGTCATCAGGAGGGCACCGGCGATGAGCAGCACGGCCTTGACCATCTGGACCCAGGTGGTGCCCTTCATGCCGCCGATGGTGACGTACACGATCATCAGTACGCCGACCAGCGCGACGATCAGGATCTTTCCCGCGTCGCTGGTGATGCCGAGGAGCAGGGAGACCAGGACGCCCGCGCCCGCCATCTGCGCCAGCAGGTAGAAGATCGAGACGATGATGGTGGAGACGCCGGAGGCGGTACGGACCGGGCGCTGCCGCATCCGGTAGGCGAGGACGTCGCCCATCGTGTAGCGGCCCGAGTTGCGCAGTGGTTCGGCGACCAGCAGCAGGGCCACCAGCCAGGCGACGAGGAAGCCGATCGAGTACAGGAAGCCGTCGTAGCCGAAGAGGGCGATGGCCCCGGCGATCCCGAGGAACGAGGCCGCCGACATGTAGTCGCCGGAGACCGCGAGTCCGTTCTGGAAGGCGGTGAACTGGCGGCCGCCCGCGTAGAAGTCGGAGGCGCTCTTGGTCTGCCGACCGGCCCAGACGGTGATGCCCAGGGTCGCGGCGACGAACACGGCGAAGAGCGCGATGATCAGCGGCCGGTGCTCGGTGGTCGAGGAAGCGGCCAGCTGGAGGGCGGGATGCGAGTGGTACGCGGCGCTCATGCGTCGGCCTCCATACGGGACTTGACGGCCTCGGCCCTCGGGTCGAGCTTCGCGGCTGCGTGGCGTGAGTAGAACCAGGCGATGAAGAAGGTGGTGACGAACTGGGCGAGACCGAACACGAAGGCCACGTTGATGTTGCCGTACACCTTGGTTCCCATGAAGCCGCCCGCGTAGTTGGACAGCAGCACGTACAGCAGGTACCAGAGGACGAAGGCGACGGTCAGCGGGAAGGCGAACGAGCGGTGCGCGCGGCGCAGTTCGCCGAACTCCGCACTCGCCTGCATCGCGATGAACGCCTCGGTCACGGGCTGGGCAGGGCTGGTGTCCGTACTGGCCTCGGGTGACGGTGCATCGGTAGCCACGGAATCTCCTCGCGACGCGGGTGCGGTGGTGGTGGGGACGGTGGATTTCACTGAGGAACCTCGATCGTCGGGGGTGATGGTGCGCCTCCCCTGACAACGGCACGGAGAGCGCGGCGAAGCGGTTCACCGCAAGTTCGCACTTCTCGAACCCGCCTCTTCGCGCGCATCCGGCCGAACCCGTCCCCCGAACTCATTGATGAGCAGGGACGATCAGCGATAGCTTCACTCGTCATGTACGCGACTGGGCACACCCGTGTCCGGTCGCCCGGCACTGATGATGTGGAGACCCCATGGCTCATCTGGGATCCAGACGGACGCGCGCACTGACGCTGCCCGTCGGATTGGCACTCACGGCCTCGCTCGGCTTCCTGCCGACGGGTGCCGCCTCTGCCGCACCGGTGGACGCGCAGCCCACGGCAGCGGTGTCGACGGACGGCCCGAAGCTCTCCTACGTGGTCAACACACGTGGCGGTCACAGGACCGTCAAGCAGGTGAAGAAGGCGATAGCCGAAGCCGGCGGCACGGTGGTGGTCGCCTACGAGCGGATCGGTGTCATCGTCGTCCACTCGCAGAACCCGGACTTCGCGCAGTCGATCCGCCGGGTCAGGGGTGTCGATTCGGCGGGGGCCACCCGCACCAACCCCATCGTTCCGCAGGCCACCACGGACATCGGGGTCGAGCAGCCGCTCAGCGCCGAGCAGGCCCGGAACGCGGCGGCGAAGGCGACGGCGGAGCAGGATCCGATGGAGCCCCTGCAGTGGGACCTGCCCGCCATCAAGGCGGACCAGGCGCATCGGGAGACGCTGGGCAGCAGCAAGGTCACGGTCGCGGTCATCGACACGGGTGTCGACGACACCCACCCGGACCTGGCGCCGAACTTCGACCGCGGTGCCTCGGCGAGCTGCGTGTCCGGGGCGCCGGACACGACGGATGGTGCCTGGCGTCCGAAGACCGGTGAGAGCGACCACGGCACGCACGTGGCGGGCACCATCGCCGCCGCGAAGAACGGCACCGGGGTGACGGGGGTCGCCCCGGGCGTGAAGGTCGCCGGGATCAAGGTGGCGAACCCGGACGGCTTCTTCTACACCGAGTCGATCGTCTGCGGTTTCGTCTGGGCCGCCGAGCACGGTGTCGATGTCACCAACAACAGCTACTACACCGACCCGTGGATGTTCAACTGCAAGAACGACCCGGACCAGGGCGCTCTGGTCGAGGCCGTCGCCCGTGCCACGCGGTACGCGGAGCGCAAGGGCGCGGTCAATGTCGCCTCGGCCGGCAACAGCCGCTTCGACCTGGCCTCCGGCGCGATCGAGGACACGACCAGCCCGAACGACACCACGGCGGCCACCCGGACCATCGACCCGCGCGAGTGCCTCGACATCCCGGCGATGCTGCCGGGCGTCGTGACGGTCTCCGCGACAGGTGCCAAGGGTCTGAAGGCCTCGTACTCGAACTACGGGAACGGTGTCATCGACGTGGCGGCCCCGGGCGGCGACTCAACGGTCTACCAGACGCCCGAACTGCCCGCCACGAGCGGTCTGATCCTGTCCACGCTGCCGGGTGGCAAGTTCGGCTACAAGGCCGGTACGTCGATGGCGTCCCCGCATGTCGCGGGTGTCGCGGCCCTGATCAAGTCGACGCACCCGCAGGCCTCGGCGGCTGCGGTGAAGGCGCTCCTGACGGCCGAGGCCGACGCCACCGCGTGCGGCGCGCCGTACGACATCAACAGTGACGGCAAGATCGACGCCGTCTGCGAGGGCGGCAAGAACCGCAACGGCTTCTACGGGGCCGGTGTGGTGAACGCGCTGAACGCGGTCCGCTGGTAGGGAACGCGATGTGACGGGAGGGGCCGGAGCCGTCGGCCGGCTCCTCCCGGTCTCCGTCCGGTCTCTTCCCGGCCCTCTCCCCGGGTCTCTTCCCGGGTCTCTTCCCGGGTCTCTTCCCGGCTGGTGGCACTCGGTGCCATAGTGCGGGGATGACTCATGCACAAACGTCCGGTACGGAGCAGGCCTGGGCGGCGCTCGGCGGTGACCTGGCGCTTCTTGCGCACATCGGGACGGCTGGTCCCGAGGGGCTGCTGCCCGCCCGGCTGCCGGTGATGGAGCTGGCCCGTTCCACCGTCGCGGTCTGCTCACTGGCCGCCGCCGAGCTGGCCGCCCGTCGCAGTGCGCGCCCCGTGCCGCACGTCCGGATCGACCACGGTGCGGTGGCCACGGCGTTCACCAGCGAGCGCCATCTGCGGATCGACGGGCGCGCACCGACCAACTTCGCCCCGTTGTCCCGGTTCTGGCGCACGGCGGACGGCTGGGTACGTACACACGCCAACTACCCGCACCACCGGGCCCGGTTGCTCGCCACCCTGGGGCTGCCCGCGGACACTTCGGACGACATCGCCGTGGACGCCGTCGCCGCCTCGTTCGCCGGGCGCCGGGGCGACGAGATCGAACAGACCGTGTACGCGGCGGGCGGCCTGGCCGTCGTCGCCCGTACGCCCGAGGAGTGGGCCGCCGACCCGCGGGGCGCCGCGGTCGCGGGCACGCCGCTGGTGGCCAGGGACCGTATCGACAGCGCACCCCGCCGGACGACGGCGCTCGGCGGTGAACCGCTGCTGCCCGCCGCCGGGTTGCGCGTGCTGGACCTCACCCGGGTCATCGCAGGGCCCGTCGCCACCCGTACGCTCGCGCTGCTCGGCGCGGACGTCCTGCGGATCGACGCCCCGCAGCTCCCGGAGAGCCCGGACGCGCACAGCGACACGGGTTTCGGGAAGCGGTCGGTGAACCTGGATCTCGGCAGCCGCTCCGGTACGGCCGCGTTCGACGAACTGCTGACCGGCGCGGATGTGGTCGTCATCGGCTACCGGCCGGGGTCGGTCGAGCGGTTCGGCCTGACGCCGGAGTCCCTGGCCGCGCGCAGGCCGGGGCTGGTGATCGGGCAGCTCTCGGCCTGGGGGCACGGGCCGTGGGCTCAGCAGCGCGGCTTCGACAGTCTGGTGCAGGTGGCCACCGGCATCGCCTCGGTCGAGGCCGGGGCGGAGCACATGCCCGGTGCGCTGCCCGCCCAAGCACTCGACCACGGCACGGGCTATCTGCTGGCCGCCGCCGTGCTGCGCGCACTGACCGAGCAGCACGACGAAGGCGGCTCGCGGCTGGCCACGCTCTCGCTCGCCCGGACCGCCGCCTGGCTGCTCGACGAGCTGTCCGCCCGGCAGGAGTTCGGGGCCGCATCCGGGGCCGCCGGATCGTACGACCCGGAGAAGTGGCTCACGGAGACGGACAGCCCCCTGGGCCGGCTGCGTCACGCGCTGCCGCCGGTCGCCTTCGACGGTTCCCCGGCCGACTGGTCGCGCCCGCCCGGCCCGCTGGGGGCGGACGCGACCGCCTGGCTCACGGCTTGATGAGCACCTTCAGCGCCATGCGCTCATCCATCGCCTTGTAGCCGACGGGGACGTCGTCGAGGCCGATGGTCAGGTCGAAGACGGGCGACGGGTCGATCGTGCCGGACAGCACGTCGGGAAGCAGCTCCGGAATGTACGTGCGCACGGGGGCGACGCCGCCGCGCAGGGCGATGTTCCGGCCGAACATGACTCCGAGGTCCAGGCCGGTGCCGCTGCCGTGCGGCACGCCGACGTAGCCGATGGAGCCGCCGTCGCGGGTGATCCCGACGGCGGTGCGCATCGACTGCTCGGTGCCGACGGCCTCGATCACTGAGTGTGCGCCCTCGCCGCCGAGCAGTTCCCGTACGGCTTCGACGGCCGCCTCGCCGCGCTCGGCGACGACGTCCGTGGCACCGAAGGTGCGGGCGATGTCCGTACGCACCCGGTGGCGCCCGAGCGCGATGATCCGCCCGGCGCCGAGCCGTTTGGCGGCCAGGACGCCGCACAGACCGACCGCCCCGTCACCGACGACCGCGACCGTCGTGCCGGGCTTCACACCCGCGCCGACGGCGGCGTGGTGCCCGGTGCCGAGTACGTCGGACAGGGCCAGGATCGCGGTGAGCAGATGGTCGTCGGAGGCCGCGGCAGCGGGGAGCTTGACCAGCGTGCCGTCGGCGAACGGGACGCGCACGGCCTCGCCCTGGCCGCCGTCGGAGCCGACCGAGCCCCAGAAGCCGCCCTGCGGGCAGGAGGTGGTCAGGCCGTCCGCGCAGTACGCGCAGGTGCCGTCGGACCAGACGAAGGGTGCGACGACGAGGTCACCGACGGCGAAGCCGGCCACCTCGGAACCCGCCTCCTCGACGATCCCGAGGAACTCGTGCCCGATGCGCTGGCCCGGCTGCCGGGCGGACTCGCCGCGGTACGCCCACAGGTCGCTGCCGCAGATACAGGCCCGCAGGACCCGCAGCACCACATCGGTGGGCTGCTGGATCGACGGGTCCGGCACCTCCTGTACGCGTATGTCGTGGGGGGCGTGGATGACGGTGGCGCGCATGCGTGGGGGTCCTTGCTGATCTCAGATACTGATACTCCGCTCACGGTACGCCCCAGGGGTGGCACCAGCCCTTTTCGCATCGGGTGCGAGACATCCGAGGGTCAGCAGGAACTGTGCGGCGATGTAGGTGAGCATGACCCAGAAGTCGGGGGCGGGCAGCTGCGGCCAGTCGGCGATGCCGGTGGCGATGAGCGCGTCGGAGATCAGGAAGAGCGCCCCGCCGACGGCCGCATACCGGCCGCGCGTGCCGGCGCGGTACGCCATCGCTGTGAGCAGCAGGCTGTAGCCAGAAATCGGAATCCGCATGTCCGCCGGCAGCCCGCTCCAGAGCAGCGCGATGAAGGTGGCCAGGACGGCGGCGTACACGGCCCCGGCGAGCAGCGAACTGCGGGCACGTCCGAAGAGCCACAGATAGCAGATGTGACCAGCGGCGAAGGAGCCCATCCCGATGAGGAAGGCGGCATCGGCATCGGACAGCAGCAGCGTGTCGCCGCCCCATCCGAACAGGAGCGCCACGATGAGCAGCCGCGGGGCGCGCCGTGCGGCGGCGTACCCAGCCAGCAGCGGCATCAGCAGGGGCTTGGCGACGATGTGGGCGACCGCGATGTCGGCGAGGATGCCGAAGAGGTCGACGGCCGAGGCCACAAGGAAGGCGATGAGCAGCGGGCGTACGAGACGTTCCCGCCGGTCCGTGACGGCTGCGGCGCTCATCCGATGCGCTCCTGGGCGGGGACGGCCGTACGGGCGGCCGTACCGGCCGGCTGCCAGCCGGGCCCGCGGAAGATCCGCCCGGCCCGCTCGCTCCAGCTGACCGCCGCCCGCACATCGCGGGCGATGGCCGCGTACTCATGGGTGGCGACACGGAGCGGATTGAATGTGTCGATGTTCTTGGTGAGGCCGAACACAGGCCGCTCCGTCTCGGCGGTGAAGGACCCGAAGAGCCGGTCCCACAGGATCAGGATGCCGCCGAAGTTCCGGTCCAGGTAGCTGCCCTGCGATGCATGGTGCACCCGGTGGTGGGAGGGCGTGTTCAGCACGTATTCGAAGGGCTTGGGGAGCTTGTCGATGCGCTCCGTGTGCACCCAGAACTGGTAGACGAGGTTCGCCGACGAGCAGAAGGCGAGCGCGGCCGGATGGACACCGCAGGCGATGAGCGGCACATAGAACGGCCAGACGGTCAGCGATGTCCAGGGCTGTCGCAGCGCGGTGGAGAGGTTGAACTTCCGGCTGGAATGGTGGACCACGTGGCAGGCCCAGAGGATCCGGATGACGTGGTGGCCGCGGTGGGACCAGTAGTAGAAGAAGTCCTGCGCGAGCAGCATCAGCAGGACGGTCCACCACAGCACGGGAACACGGAGCGGGGTCAGCTCGTAGACCACGGTGTAGATCGCGACGATGGGCACTTTCCACAGCAGGTCGAAGACCAGGCTGCCGATCCCCATGGTGATGCTGGTGACGGCGTCCTTCGCCTCGTATCCGGCGGCTTCGTCATCGGGATGGAAGTGGTGGAGGGCCATTTCGAGGACGGTGAGCAGGACGAAGGCTGGTATGGACCAGAGTACGACATCGGGCAGGTTCGGCGGCATGCTTGCACCGTAGAGCCGCAGGTCGGCCCGGGACTAGACGTTGTTACCAACAAGTATGCGAGACGCGGCGTCAGCAGTCTTTGGTGACTTCTGCCAATGCGGGGGCACGCACCGGAGGCCGTACGGCCGTCCTTGGGCGACGTCTGCAGTTCAACGACCGATCGACGGCAGGGCCTGAACCGGAGGCTAAACCCCCACCGCCCCCAGCAACTGCCCCGCCGCATAGGTGACCGCCATCGCCACCGCTCCCCCACCCATGTTCCGCAGCACCGCGGGCCCCGGCGCCGCGTCGCCCAGGCGGGCGCTCCACCAGCCTGTCAGGGACAGCGCCGCCAGTACCGACAGGACGGTCACGGGGAGCCGCAGCGACGCCGGGGGCAGCACAATCGCCAGCAGCGGCAGCAGCGCGCCGGCGGTGAACGCCAGGAAGCTAGCGCCCGCCGCATGCCACGGGTTCGTCAGCTCGTCCGGGTCGATGCCCAGCTCGACCACCGCGTGGGCGCGCAGCGCATCGCGTTCGGTGAGTTGAAGAGCGGCCTCGCGGGCGACCTCACGGCTCAGCCCCTTGCCCTCCAGCAGGCCGGTCAGTTCGGCAAGTTCCTCCTCAGGGGCCTCCGAAAGCTCCTGTTTCTCCACCGCCAGCGCTGCCTTCTCCGAATCGCGCTGGGTGGAGACCGATACGTACTCGCCCGCCGCCATGGACATGGACCCGGCCAGCAAACCGGCCAGGCCCGCCGTGAGCAGGGCGCCGCGGTCGCCGGTGGCGCCGGCCACGCCGACGACCAGGCCCGCGGTGGACACCACACCGTCGTTGGCACCGAGGACCGCGGCACGCAGCCAGTTCAGCCGCGTGCCGAGCCCGTTGCCGTGCGCTTCGTCATGCGCCTGGGTATCCGTCACCCGGGGATGGTCTCACTCCGCCCGGTCACCACGCGCGTACCGACCCGCCCGGTGCGAAGGCGGGGCTCGTCGCGTCGGGAGGGGCCTCCTTCAGCGGCTCGGCGATCTCCTCGACCGTCGGGCCGACCTCCGCCGCGAGGCGGTCGAGGGCGGCCAGGTCGAAGCCGTAGACGCGGGCCGCGTTGCCGCCGGTCATCGCCGCGATCTCCTCGGGCGGCAGGCCCGCGTACGCGATCCGCAGGCCCTCCCGCGAGTACGGGGCAGTGCCCTCGTCGTGCGGGTAGTCGCTGCCCCGCATGATCTTGTCGAGGCCGATCCGGTCGCGCAGCGGCACCTCATGCGGGCGCATGAAGCTGGCGCCGACGAAGCAGTTGTCGCGCCAGACCTCGCTGGGGCTGTTCCCCATCGAAGCAGCCAGTCCCGCACCGAACTTGGACTCGGCGGTGGATGTCCGGGTCGCCGCCGCGACCAGCCGTCCGTGGTAGTAGTCCAGTCACCCGGCGAGGGAGATCTGTGGACCGCGTCCACTGCGGACGACGACCCGGCACTGGCCCGCGCACTGGCCCGGCCCGCCGACCCGGACCGGTTGTTCGCCGATTCCGTACGGGCCCTGGTGGAGGGGCTGTTGGCGCGCCCCGTACCACAGGCTTCGCGCCACCAAACCGGCACGCGGGGGCAGGAGACGGCCGAATAGGAGACTGTCAGTCGCGGCCCGTATTCTCTGTGACCATGCTCGACGACCGCCAGACCGCAGCACCGTGGCCGACCGCCTACCCGCAGGGGTACGCGGTCGTCGACGTGGAGACCACCGGACTCGCGCGGGACGACCGGATAGTGTCCGCTGCCGTCTACCGCCTGGACGCGCAGGGCAATGTCGAGGACCACTGGTACACCCTCGTCAACCCTCAGCGTGATCCCGGTCCTGTCTGGATCCATGGGCTGACCAGCGACGTGCTCGAAGACGCTCCGCTCTTCCGGGAGGTCGCCACCCAGCTTTCCGAGCGGCTCACGGGCCGTGTCCTCGTCGCGCACAACGCGGCTTTCGACTGGTCGATGCTGGCGCGGGAGTACGCACGGGCCTCGGTCACCGCCCCCGTCGAGCAGCGGCTGTGCACCATCGCGCTCTCCAAGGAGCTGCGGCTGCCGCTGCCCAACCACAAGCTGGAGTCGCTGGCGGCGCACTTCGGAGTCGTGCAGCAGCGCGCCCACCACGCCCTGGACGATGCCCGGGTGCTGGCCGAGGCGTTCCGGCCGAGTCTGCATGCGGCGGCGCGGGGCGGGGTGCGGCTGCCGTTGCTGGAGTGCCGGCCGCTGACCGAGTGGTCGGACTCCCCGGTCACACCGCGGGTTGGCTACCAGCCTTCGTACGGTCAGAACAACTGGCGTCCCTCGCGCAAGCGTCCGGCGTGCCCGCATCCGAACCCCGGACGGTACGAGAAGGACAAACCTCTCATGCAGGGCATGCGGGTGGCGTTCTCCGGGGACACCTCCGTGGACCGCGAGCTGCTGGAGGACCGGGCCGTGGAGGCCGGGCTGCATGTGGCGACCAGCGTGTCCCGGCTGACCAGCCTGCTCGTCACCAACGACCCGGACTCGGTGACGTCCAAGACGGTGAAGGCGAAGTCGTTCGGCACACCGATCCTGGACGAGAGCGCGTTCACCCATCTGCTGCGCGATGTGGCGCAGGCGGCGACGCGGGCAGCCGCGCCGTCATCGGAGTGAACCGGGGCGACTCGCCCGCCCACCGCTCGCCCGCCGCCGCTTTCGCGTCCCAACCTGTGGCGCATGGCACGTTGCGAGGTTTGCGGAAACGACTACGGCATGTCCTTCGAGGTGCACGCGCAGGGCGCGGTGCATGTCTTCGACTGCTTCTCCTGCGCCATTCATCGCATGGCGCCCATCTGTGAACACTGCAGGGTCCAGATCATCGGCCAGGGGGTCGAGGTCGACGGGCACTGGTTCTGCGGCGGTCACTGCGCCCGCGCCGAGGGGAAGGTGGGCATCATCGACAGAGTCTGACCGCCGGCTGCCGCGCCCCCTTCTCCCCACCCCTCCGCGATGCACCCCATGACGCAGTTGTACCGTCATGGGGTGTACCGCTTCCTGTTGACCCGGCAGTGGCTGATCCTCGCCCTCCTCGCCCTCGTACTGATTCCCACGATGGTCGAGCTGGGCTTCTGGCAGCTGCACCGGCACGAGAACAAGGTCGCGCAGAACGCCCTGATCTCCCGCAACATCAAGGCGGAACCGGTTCCGGTCACCTCGCTCACCTCCCCGGGTCACACGGTCCCGCGCTCCGACTACTGGCGCACGGTGACAGCCACGGGCACGTACGACACCGCGCATGAGGTGGTCGTACGCCGCAGGACCTCCGCCGACGACCAGATCGGCGTCCATGTACTGACCCCGCTCGACCTCAAGGGCGGCGGCACGGTCCTGGTCAACCGCGGCTGGGTGCCCGCCGCCGACAGCCAGCGCGCTTTCCCCGACGTACCGGCCGCACCCAAGGGCGAAGTGACCGTCACCGGGCGACTCAAGGCCGACGAGACCACGAGCAGCAGCGGCATCAAGGACATTTCCGACCTGCCGGACCGTCAGGTGATGCTGATCAACAGCACCCAGGAGGCCGAAAGGCTTTCCCGGCCGGTGCTCGGCGGCTATATCGAGCAGATTGCACCCGAGCCGTCCGGCGACACCCCGGAACTGATCGCCGCCCCGGACGACGAGTCGATCGGCCCGCACATGGCGTACGCCGTGCAGTGGTGGCTGTTCGCCGCAGGTGTCCCGGTCGGCTTCGTGGTCCTCGCCCGCAGGGAGAGGCGCGACCGTGCGGAGGCCGCGGCCAAGGCCGCCGCCGGGGAACAGGACGCGTCCGAGCCGGAGAAACCGGAGCCCGCGACGGCCTGACGCCGTGCCCGCCCGGGTGTCGGGGTGCCCCGCCTCACGTAGGTGGAGGGCTGCTTAACGAGGCCCAGGTTCGGGAACACGCCAGAACGTGACCCCATGCATCGAGGACTATGCCCTCATCGGCGATCTGCAGACAGCCGCCCTGGTCGGCAGGAACGGTTCTGTCGACTGGCTCTGTCTGCCCCGCTTCGACTCGGGCGCCTGCTTCGCGGCCCTCCTCGGCAACCAGGACAACGGCCACTGGCGGATCGCCCCGAAGGACGCGGACACCTGCACCCGGCGCGGCTATGCGGGTGAGTCCCTCGTCCTGGAGACGTTCTGGGAGACCCGTACCGGCACGGTCAAGGTCATCGACTTCATGCCACAGCGCGACCAGGAACCCGATGTCATGCGGATCATCGAGGGCGTCAGCGGAACCGTCGAGATGAGCTCCGTGATCCGGCTGCGCTTCGACTTCGGCTCGGTCGTGCCGTGGGTGCGCCGTTCGCAGGGGCACCGGGTGGCGGTCGCGGGGCCGGACTCGGCCTGGCTGCGCAGCGAGCCGCCGGTCAAGACATGGGGCCAGCAGTTCTCCACCTGCTCGTCGTTCACCGTCTCGGCGGGGGAACAGGTGGCGTTCGTCCTGACCTGGCATCCCTCGCACTCGCCCCGCCCCGAACTCGTCGACCCGTTCGAGGCACTGGAGAACACCCTGTCCGACTGGGTCGAGTGGTCCGCGCGGTGCAAGTACCGGGGCCCGTACCGGGAGGCGGTGATCCGCTCGCTGATCACGCTGAAGGCTCTCACCTTCGGCCCGACCGGCGGGATCGTGGCGGCTCCCACCACTTCGCTGCCCGAGGAGATCGGCGGCGTACGGAACTGGGACTACCGCTTCTGCTGGCTGCGGGACTCCACACTGACCCTCGGCGCCCTCATCTCGGCCGGCTACCTGGAGGAGGCCGCCGCCTGGCGGGACTGGCTGCTGCGGGCGGTCGCCGGGGACCCGGCCGATCTACAGATCATGTACGGCCTGGCGGGCGAGCGCAGACTGCCCGAGGCGGAGCTGCCGTGGCTGCGCGGATACAAGAACTCCGGCCCGGTCCGGATCGGCAACGCCGCGGTGCGCCAGCGGCAGCTCGATGTGTACGGGGAGGTCATCGACTCGTTGCGGCTCGCGCGCGAGGCGGGCATGGACGAAAAGCCGCACGCCTGGAATCTGCAGCTCAGCCTGCTCGGCTTCCTGGAGTCCACCTGGCGCGAGCCGGACGAGGGGCTGTGGGAGATCCGCGGCCAGCGCCGCCACTTCGTGCACTCCAAGGTGATGGCCTGGGTCGCCGCCGACCGTGCCGTACGCACCCTGGAGAAGGACCCCTCGCTGGCCGGAGACGCCGACCGGTGGCGGGCGATGCGGGATGCCGTGCACCGGGAGGTGTGCGAAAAGGGGTTCGACCCGGTACGGAACACCTTCACGCAGTCCTACGGCTCCCGGAACCTGGACGCCGCGACGCTGCTGATCCCCCGGACCGGTTTCCTGCCGCCGGACGATCCCCGGGTGGTCGGGACGGTCGACGCGGTCCGGGAGGAGCTGGGCAGCGACTGTCTGGTCCGCCGCTACAGCACGGACGGCGCCTCGATCGACGGACTGCCCGGCAGCGAAGGGGCCTTTCTGGCGTGCTCGTTCTGGCTGGCCGACGCCCTGCACCTGACCGGGCGCAGCGAAGAGGCCAGAGATCTCTTCGAGCGGCTCCTGGCACTCCGTAACGATGTGGGGCTGCTCGCAGAGGAGTACGACACCGTCGGACACCGGCAGCTCGGCAACTTCCCGCAGGCGTTCAGCCACATCGGACTGGTGGGCACCGCCATGGCACTGGCCGGGGAGGACACGCTGGAGGCCGACGCGGCAGGATAGGGCCCATGGATCTCGAACTGAAAGACCGTGTGTACATCGTCACCGGAGCGACCCGGGGGCTGGGCAACGCCACGGCGCGGGCGCTGGCCGAGGACGGCGCGAGGTTGATCATCACCGGCCGGGACGAGAAGCGCGTCGAGGCGGCCGCCGCCGAACTGGGGCCGGATGTCGTCGGCCTCGCCGCCGACAACGCCGACCCGGCCTCCGCGCAGCGTCTGGTGGGCAGTGCGCACGAGCGCTTCGGACGGCTCGACGGCATTCTCATCAGTGTCGGCGGACCGGCGCCCGGCTTCGTCGCCGACAACACCGACGAGCAGTGGCAGTCGGCCTTCGAGTCGGTTTTCCTGGGCGCGGTACGTCTCGCCAGGGCCGCGGCGGCCACGCTCGGCGAGGGCGGTGTCATCGGCTTCGTGCTCTCCGGCTCCGTGTACGAGCCGATCGCCGGGCTGACGATCTCCAACGGTCTGCGCCCCGGCCTGGCCGGTTTCGCCAAGTCCCTGGCCGACGAGCTCGGCCCCCGGGGCATCCGCGTGGTGGGTGTGCTGCCGGGCAGGATCGGCACGGACCGGATGCGTGAGCTCGATGCGCTCTCGGGCGATGTCGAGGCCTCTCGCACGGCGAACGAGGCACGTATTCCGCTGCGGCGTTACGGGACTCCGGAGGAGTTCGGCCGGACCGCGGCGTTCCTGCTCTCCCCTGCGGCTTCGTATCTGACGGGCATCATGCTGCCGGTCGACGGCGGCTCCCGGCACGGCTTCTGAACCGGCCTCGCCCTGTCCTGGCTCCCCGGACGGCTTGAGGAATCAAGCCCGGCCGGGGAGCCAGGAAACCGGGCAGCGGCCGTCAACTCACCCTTTCCGCACGGTGCTTGACGGCCCTCAATCGCACCTCGGCCGGCAGCTCGGCCAGCCCCGCCGAATCCCGCGCATGAGCCAGCGCCTCGTCGGTGAGGCGGCCGAGCGCCTCGTCCGGCGCCGCGTGCGGCTCCATCAGCAGACGGATCCTGGCGTGCGGCGAACTGCGCCGCCCGGTCAGCGCGACCCGGGCGCGGGCCACCCCGTCCAGGGTCTTCGCCTCATCGGCGAGCACCCCCTCCAGGGCCCGGCCCCGTACCAGCGCGCCCTCGCCGTCGCCGCTGTCCACCAGCACCTCGGCGAGGCGGGCGCGGCGCAGCTGGGCCAGCAGCCACCACAGGGCGAGGACGACCACAACGGCGAGGACCGCGATCACGGTCGGCCACCACCAGCTTTCGCCGCGCCAGCGGTCCCGGTCGGCCTCGCTGATGAGCACATCGCCCTTGCCGTACCAGGGCCACCAGGATGGTACGGAGAGGCCGAGCCCGGCGGCGAGCACCGCACCGCCGCCGCAGATCAGCACCAGCCCGGCCAGGCCGAGCAGTACCCGGTTGACGGTCCTGAGCAACGGGCTCACCCTTTCTTCGCCGGACGGCGGACATTTACGGACAGGCTGGGCGGTCCCGCCAGCCCCAGTTCCTTGATGCCGGTCCCGAGCACGGTGTTCAGATCGGCCCGTACATCGTCGAGTTCACGGAAGTGCGACACCGCACGCACCCCGACCTTGCCCCGGCCCATCCGGACCCGTACCGACTGCACACCGGACACCTCGACGGCCCGGTCGCGCAGGACCAGTGCGGCCGCGGACCGGTCCAGGGCGGCCCGTACGCCGGGACGGTCGCGGCGCATCGGCAGCAGGTCGCGGAGTCCGGGAGTGACGGCGAGCACGAGCAGCCACAGGCCGATCGCCATGACCGCCACCGCGGCGCCCAGCACCCAGATGTCGTCCAGCGGCCGGTCGGCGAGTTCGTCGGCCAGCGTGCGGCGCCACCACATCGCCGGGTGGTCGGCCCGTACCGCCACCACGTCGTAGAGCAGCAGACCGGTACCGCCGAGGATCAGCAGGGCGAGGATCGCTGCGGGGACACGGCGCGCGGACCAGAAACGGCCCGCCCTGCCACCGCCATCCCGCTGTGCGTGCCTCGGTTTGTGCGCGGTGGACGAGGCGGACCGGTCGAGTGCGGGCACGTCCCCCTGTTCGACGGGCCGGGCGGTGGGCTGCCGTTGCGTACGGCGTTCCGGTTCATGGGGCTCGGTCATCGGATCCTCCCCTGTGCCGCGATGCTCGCTGCCGTCGGATGCAGGCGCTCGACCTGTACGGCCACCTCGCGCACGTCCATCCCCGCCAACGCCTTTACCCGCTCGGCGACATGCCGACGCACCCCGCCGCACTGGCGGCCGATGTCGGAGGGGTATGCGAGTTCCAGGCTCACCCGCACGCGGGCGGTGTCACGGTGCACCGTGACCGTGGCGCGCGGCGAAACACCTTCCTTCGGCGGCTCGTCGATCGCCTCCTTCGCCGCCTGTGCGGCGATCTTCGCGACCACCCGGTCGGCGATCCGGGTTGCTCCGCGCTCCCCGGCGGCGATCCGTCCGCTCACCCCCGACACCGCCATCACCGCCGTCGGTCGCCGCGTTCGCGACTCCGGAAGAAGTCGCCGGGCTCCAGGTCACCCTCCAGGAAGCGACCGGCGATGAAGCCGATCGCCCCCAACGCGGCCACCAGCAGAAAGGCACCGAATCCGCCGAAGTACCCGGCGAAACCGAGTGCCATGCCGGCCACCATGCCGACCACAGCCATGTTCATCGTGCGCTCCTCAACTGCCTCACGCCGGAGGCCTACTGGAGACGTGGCTCGGGCTCTTCTTCTTCCTCGTCGGGCAGCTTCACATCGCTGACAGCGATATTGACCTCGACGACTTCGAGGCTCGTCATCCTCTCGACCGCTGCGATGACGTTCTCCCGTACGTCCCCGGCGACATCGGCGATCGACACGCCGTAGTCGACGACGATCTCCAGGTCGAGGGCGGTCTGCGACTCGCCGACCTCCGCCTTGACGCCTCGCGTGACGGACTTCCCGCCGCCTGGAACTCGTTCGCGTACTGCGCCGAATGTACGGGCCAAGCCGCTGCCCATCGCATGGACACCGGCCACGTCACGTGTCGCCATTCCCGCGATCTTCTCGACCACGCCGTCGGCGATGGTCGTACGGCCACGGGTGGCGGGTGCTCCCCCGCCGCGCTTGGTGAGTGGGCTGGATTCCTTGTCGGGGTTCTCGGGACGGTTCCGCTGTGGGGTGTCGGTCATCGCCACTCTTCCCTTCGGGGCAGGTTGGACCTCGTTGCCCACATTAAGTGCGCTTGCCCCATTTCGCGCCGTGAATGCGGCAGGCTGGGGTAATGACGACAGCTGACAGCCCGCACGGGGCCGACGGATGGACGGCAGCGGTTCGGCGACGGCTCGGTCTGGGCCGGCTCCTTCCGCTGGGCGGTCCGGCGGACGGGGCCTGGATCTCGGAGCAGGCCGCGGTCGCGGTGCTGCGCGGCGCGGTGGCCGGGACGGGACCCGGCCCGGTGCTCGGGAAGCTCAGGATCTCCGTGGCGGATCCGGACAATGCCCCGAACGCGGCGGTGGAGCCGCCGCCGAGTGCGCTGCCGCCGGGGCCGCTGCGGATCGAGGCGACCATGTCGGCAATGTCCGGCCAGCCGCTGCCCGCCGCGGCCGAGGCGCTGCGCTCGGCGTTGCTGACGGCTGCCGGGCAGCGGCTGGGCCTGGTGGTCCACGAGGTGGATCTCCTGGTGACGGAGCTGCTGGACACACCACCCGAACGTCCGGCCCCCGCACCGGCCGAGGTGCGCGCGGCCAGGGCGGAGGGGGCGGCGGGGGTCGCCGCGGCAGGCGTTGCGGGTGTCGTGACGCTGACCCAGGTGCTGGGCCATGCGGTGCACACGGGCCCGGATCATGTACGGATCGAGCTGGCGACGGACTCGGCCCATCGAGCGCTCGATGTGGCACGTGCGGTGCGGGAGGCGGTGGCGGAAGCGGTGGAGGGGCGTCCGTCGGTCGCGGTGCTGGTCACTGCGGTGGTGGAGCGGGACTGACCGCTGGACGGGGCTGAGGAGCGACCGACCGCCTGACGGGGCCGAGGAACGACCGACCGCCGGACCGGCTGCTGGAGGGGCGAGCCCGCACGGCGGTGAAGGACACATGCCGCTCAGTCGGCGATGCCCGCCAGATCGCGCAGTCGGCGGCCCTGCGCGGCACGTTCGGCGACGCGCTGCTCCTCGTAACCACGGGAGACGGCACCGCTCAGCAGCGCCTTGGTCTCCACGACCGCGTCGCGCGGGGCGGCCAGCAGTGCGCCGGCCAGGTCACGGGCTGCGGCGTCGAGTTCGTCGGCGGGGACCACGAGGTTGGCCAGACCGGTGCGCTCGGCCTCCTCGGCGTGCACGAAGCGGCCCGTGGCGCAGATTTCGAGCGCGCGGGCGTACCCCACCAGGTTGACCAGGGGGTGCGTGCCGGTGAGGTCGGGGA
Organism: Streptomyces sp. NPDC002958; assembly: GCF_055563255.1. Classification (NCBI taxonomy): domain Bacteria; kingdom Bacillati; phylum Actinomycetota; class Actinomycetes; order Kitasatosporales; family Streptomycetaceae; genus Streptomyces; species Streptomyces sp. NPDC002958. The sequence goes on from NZ_JBVHDS010000022.1 coordinate 54,645, forward strand.
CCAGACCGAGGCTGGTCTCACGCATGGCGAACTGCACGTCCTCGGCGACGATCCGCAGATCGCAGGCAAGGGCGAGCTGGAAGCCGGCACCGATCGCGTGCCCCTGGACGGCCGCGATCGACACGATGTCGTTGCGGCGCCACCAGGTGAACGCCTCCTGGTACTCGGCGATGGTCGCGTCGAGCTCGGCCTCCGGGCCGCGCGCCATGTCGAGGAAGGACGGCTCACCGTCGAACCCCTCGGGGGTGAACGCCTGCCGGTCGAGGCCCGCGGAGAAGGACTTGCCCTCGCCGCGGAGCACGACGACGCGCACATTGCCGGGCAGTGCCCGTCCGGCCTCTGTCAACGCCCGCCACAGAGCGGGAGACTGAGCGTTGCGCTTGTCCGGATTGGCGAGGGTCACCGTGGCAACCGCGTCATCGACGGTGAGTCGTACGCCGTCCTTGTCGAGCACAGAGTCGAGCGAGGTCATGGAACGCCTCCGGATCGGGTCAGTCAGCACTTCGAGCTAAGTGACTGAACAGTAACCACCCGACCGACATCACGATCGACCGGGTGGCCACCGCCGAAACCGGTGAGCCCCGGGACAGGCCGGACGACCTGCCCCGATCCGCCGAAGGCCGTCAGGCCGCGGCGGCCTTCTTGCCTCGTGTCGCTCCGCCGCGTCCTCGCAGCGTGACTCCGGACTCACTGAGCATCCGGTGGACGAATCCGTAGGAGCGGCCTGTCTCTTCGGCCAACGCCCGGATGCTCGCACCGGAGTCGTACTTCTTCTTCAGGTCTGCCGCGAGCTTGTCGCGCGCGGCGCCGGTAACCCGGCTGCCCTTCTTCAGAGTCTCGGCCACCCGTGCCTCCTCATGGGAAGTGCGCTCTGGACTCTCATGATCACCCCTCGGGGGCTTCCTGGCCACCCATTCGGCAAGGTCCGTGCCACCTGATTCCCGTCCAGTGAGGGAGCCAACACAACCGGAATCCCACATTCCGCAGGGTTGTGGAGGCGGGCAGGGACAGACCCGGGGCGAATTGCCAGGTCAGGGCCACATGGGGATTGCGGCCCCATATGGGTGCGCCCGGCAGGTATCTGCCGGGCGCCGCGCCGATGTACGAGACGTACTCACTCAGATGATGGATCACGCGTAGGCCGAATGATCCAGACGGAGTGGATCAGACAGTGACCTGGCCGGGGTCAGGCCAGTGCGACGAGGTCCTGGTAGTCCGCACCCCACAGGTCCTCGACACCATCCGGCAGCAGGATGATGCGTTCCGGCTGGAGGGCCTCGACCGCGCCCTCGTCGTGCGTGACGAGGACGACGGCGCCCTTGTACGTACGCAGCGCACCGAGGATCTCCTCACGGCTGGCCGGGTCGAGGTTGTTCGTCGGCTCGTCCAGGAGCAGCACATTGGCGGAGGAGACCACCAGGGTCGCCAGCGCGAGACGGGTCTTCTCACCGCCGGAGAGGACTCCGGCGGGCTTGTCGACGTCGTCACCGGAGAAGAGGAACGAGCCCAGCGTCTTGCGGACGTCGACGAGATCGAGGTCGGGCGCCGCGGAGCGCATGTTCTCCAGGACGGAGCGCTCCGGGTCGAGGGTCTCGTGTTCCTGGGCGTAGTAGCCGAGCTTGAGTCCGTGGCCCTCGATGACCTGGCCGGTGTCCGGCTTCTCGGCGCCCCCGAGGAGCCGGAGCAGCGTGGTCTTGCCCGCACCGTTGAGGCCGAGGATGACGACCCGGGAGCCCTTGTCGATGGCGAGGTCCACATCGGTGAAGATTTCGAGAGAGCCGTACGACTTGGACAGGCCCTCCGCCATCAGGGGAGTCCTGCCGCACGGGGCGGGCTCGGGGAAGCGCAGCTTGGCCACCTTGTCGGAGACCCGGACGGCTTCCAGGCCCGAGAGCAGCCGCTCGGCGCGCTTGGCCATGTTCTGCGCGGCAACGGTCTTGGTGGCCTTCGCACGCATCTTGTCGGCCTGCGAGTTGAGGGCCGCGGCCTTCTTCTCGGCGTTCTGCCGCTCGCGCTTGCGGCGCTTCTCGTCGGCCTCGCGCTGCTGCTGGTAGAGCTTCCAGCCCATGTTGTAGATGTCGATCTGCGAGCGGTTGGCGTCGAGGTAGAAGACCTTGTTGACGACCGTCTCGACGAGCTCGACATCGTGGGAGATCACGATGAAGCCGCCGCGGTAGGTCTTGAGGTAGTCGCGCAGCCAGACGATCGAGTCGGCGTCGAGGTGGTTCGTCGGCTCGTCGAGCAGCATGATGTCGGCGTCCGAGAACAGGATGCGGGCCAGCTCGACACGGCGGCGCTGACCGCCGGAGAGCGTATGGAGCGGCTGTCCGAGCACCCGGTCGGGCAGGCTGAGCGCGGCGGCGATGGTGGCGGCCTCGGCCTCGGCGGCGTAGCCGCCCTTGGTGAGGAACTCCGTCTCCAGGCGCTCGTACTTCTTCATCGCCTTCTCGCGGGTGGCGCCCTTGCCGTTCGCCATCCGCTCCTCGTTCTCGCGCATCTTGCGCAGGATCTCGTCGAGACCGCGGGCGGAGAGGATGCGGTCGCGGGCGAGTACGTCGAGGTCACCGGTGCGGGGGTCCTGCGGGAGGTAGCCCACCTCGCCGGAGCGGGCGATGGTGCCGCCGGCGGGGTTGCCCTCACCTGCGAGGCACTTGGTGAGAGTGGTCTTGCCCGCTCCGTTGCGGCCGACGAGGCCGATGCGGTCACCCTTGGCAATACGGAAGGAAGCGGACTCGATGAGGATGCGGGCGCCGGCGCGCAGCTCGATGCCGGAAGCGGTGATCACGGTAAAACTCCAGGGCGGTGGGGGCGGCGGACGGGGCGATTACAGAGTTCGACTCGACGCCGCTACTCATGCACAAGGAGAATTGCCATGCGGGTCATTCTACTGGCGGTGTGCAACTTCTTTCCCGCATGCCCTCACGGCACTTGCCGAGAACTCGCCCAAAAACGCGCCTGGAAGCTCGCCCTGGGCTGCCGTTCCACTCCACCGTGCGACCAAAAAAAGGGCATGCCGGTGTGAACCACCCAATGCACGGCAGAGGTGGCGCGACCACCGCGGCCGGAGCAGAGGGTGGTGACCCATGCGGTTCGACGACGACGCCGATCCGGACACGTCCGAAGGCCGGCGGCGACCGGATCCAGGAGAAGTTCCAGGGCCGGGTCGCACCGGAGTCCTGGACACACGGCTCGGGCACGCAACGACAGCAGTGGTTCACGACGGGCTTCCGCGGCGGCGACATGGCCCACTGCAACACCCTCCACTGGGCCGGGCCATTGTCGGCGGCCGATGAAAGACTGAGACGCAGATCACAGAAACGAGTCACGGGAGTAAGAAAAGGGGTGAGCGCCATGGCAGGCGCACCGGCCGGCGTTCCGACGATCTATCCGACGATTCTGTACGACGACGCGAAGACCGCCATCAGGACGCTGACGGAGGGCCTCGGCTTCACCCAGGAAGCGGTGTACGAGGGCAAGAACGGCACGGTGCTCCATGCGGAGCTGTCCTGCGGCAACGGCAGGGTGATGCTGGGCTCCAAGGGCCGCGAGGGTGTTTTCGCCAAGGCGATGCAGGGCGCGGGCCCGGCCGGCGTCTACGTCGTGGTGGAGGAGGTCGACGCGCACCACGCCCGGGCCGTGGAGCACGGGGTGGAGATCCTGATGCCGCCCACGGACCAGGACTACGGCTCGCGCGACTACATGGCGCGGGACGCGGAGGGCAACGTGTGGAGCTTCGGGACATACGCCCCGGGATCGGCCGACTGACGGTCGGACGGGCTCGGGATCAAGCCCGTCCGACGCGGTCGCAGCCGCGCTACGCGCCGCCCGTGTGCACCTGGAACGCCGCCCGGCGGACCGCTTTGGCCAGTGCGGGGTCCGGGTGCGCGGCGGCCAGGGCCACCAGGACCTGCACGGTGCGGGGGTGGCCGACGGCTCGCACCTCGTCCAGCAGCGCCGGCACCGTGCCCTGGACGGCCGAGTCGAGATGGCGGACCAGCAGCCCGGTCTCGCCGTGGTCGGCGACGGCCGCCGCGGTGTCGACCCAGAGCCAGGTGGCTTCCTCCCGGCTGAGGACGTCCTGGGCGTCCTCGGGGTCGGTCCCGTCGTACTCGGCCAGCCACAGCAGCGCGTACGGGCGCAGCGAGGGGTCGCCGACGACGGAGCGCACCTCGGGCTCGGCGGGGGCGCCGACGACCCGGAGTGCCTCGAAGGCGAGCCCGCGCAGCAGCGCGTCCTCGCCGCGGGCGACGGTGAGGAGTTCGGCGACGGCGCTGCCGACGGGGCGGGCGGCGAGCCAGGCGCGGTATTCGTCGCGAGCCGGGCCGGGGGTGAGCCGGGCGCAGCCGAGCAGCATGTCTGCGGCGGACTGCTCGATGTTCCCGGCCGGGCTCTGGGCCGCGACGCAGATCTGCTCCAGCTTGACCCAGACCGCCCAGTTGCCGAGCGGGGTGAGGGTGGCGTGACCGGCGCCGAGGGTGAGCGCACCGACGGCGGCCAGTCCCTCCAGGGCCCAGTCCAGAAGAAGGGCGACCAGCTCGGCGGGGGCGGATTCGGCCGGTGCGGGCGGCGTCTGCGGCCCGTACGGCACCTCGCAGCGCTCCTCGTGGAGTTCCGCGACGCGCTGGCCGAGAAGGTCCAGGAGGGCGGGCACGGTGACCGGGCCGGCCGAGAGCTGGAGGAGGGAGAGCACCTGGGGCACGGCCTCGACGGCCTCGGCGACCGCGGTGGACTCGATGCCGTCGGGCGCGGGGTGGACCAACGACCAGGCGTCGAACAGCGCCACCCAGCCGCGGAGTACGGCGGAGTCGTCGCGGTCCCAGGCGCGCAGCCGCCAGCCGGGGCGTGCGGTGTCGCCGTGCAGTTCGACGAGACCGGCGAGACGGGCCCGGTCCCAGCCGGAGCGCACCTGGGCCGGGGACAACTCCAGGGCCGTCGCGGCCCGTTCGAGAGCCTGGGTGGCGAGCGGAGGCGCGCCGGGGATGGCGCCGTCGGCTGCCCAGCGGGCGATCCGTACGGCATCGGCGAGGGCCGTCCTGGCCTGGCGGGCCAGTTCCGCCCGGGGCGGGGTGCCTTCCGGGGGGCGGGGAGCCGGCCTGGTGCGCCGGGTGGTCACGGCCTTGCGAGCGGTGGCAAGGGGTCGCGGGCGGACAAGTCGCAGCCTGGAGTCGCGCGGGGTACGGGACGTCACGGGGAGCAGTCTTGCCCCTGACGGCCCGAAAGCCCAAACGGAACCTGAATTCGCGGTGGGGAGGGCGGTGGACGAAGTCCGGCACCAATCAGCCGATCGCCCGCATCAGGTCACATCAGGGGCGTGAGGAAGCGGCGCAGCGCCTCTTCGTAGTGGACCGGATCGGCATTCCACATCGCCGCATGCGGAGCCTGCGGTACGGCGCGCAGGGCGATCAGTTCCGGGCGGCGGGCGGCGAGGTCGCGGGACGGCTGCCAGGGGGCCAGGGTGTCGTCCGGGCCGTGGAAGATCAGGGTCGGGACATGCAGCGCCGGTGCGAGGGAGACGTCCAGGAGCCGGGCGCCGTGCAGCCCGGTCTGTCCCTGGGCGGCGCGGACGGCGAGCGGCAGCAGTGCGGTCGGGACGCCGCGGGCGACGGCCAGGGCGCGCAGCGTGGTGGCCCAGTCCAGGACCGGGGAGTCGAGGACGAGACCACAGATCCGGTCGCGCAACGCGGAGTTGACGGCCGCGTGCAGCGCCATCGAGGCACCGGTGGACCAACCGTGCAGAACGACCTTCTCGGCTCCGTACCGCACGGCGAAGCGGATCGCCGCGTCCAGGTCGCGCCACTCGGATTCGCCGAGGTGCGCGAGGCCGTCCGGGGAGCGCGGGGCTCCGGCGTCGCCGCGGTAGGCCAGGTCGAGCACGGGCAGGTGCAGATCGTGCAGGAACTCCATGACGTTCATGGGGTGTTCCCTGGTGGTGCCGAGACCGTGCACGGTGATGACCCAGGTGTCGCGGGGGCCGGGCAGGAACCAGGCGGGCAGGGCGCCGAGTTCACCGGGGATCTCGACTTCCTTGTGATCGAGACCGAGAGCCGAGGAGGGGTCGCCGCTGTGCAACTGTGGGGTGACGCGGACCTTGACGCCGGGTTCCAGGCTGCCGCGGTTGACGCGCTCCAGTCTGCGGACGACGGTGTCGGGGGCGTGGTGGGCATGCTCGACCACCGGGCCGACGACGGCATGGACGTCATCGCCCACCAGCCCGTAGGTACCGGGCCGCAGGGCGGCGAAGGACCGGGTCAGGGTGACCTGCCCGGCCGCCGTGGCGTGCACGGTGAGTCTGCGGTCGGCGGGGAGAGGGTGTCCGGACGGCGCCCTGAGGACGGCGTCGCTGGCGTACCTGCCGACCGCGACCGCTGCCGCTCCGACGCCGAGGATCGTGGTGACGGCTGCTGCCGTGACTGTTGCCGGGCGCACTGCTCCAGTGTCGTGGGGTGTGCCGCACCCTGCCAGCGGACGGGGCCGTCCGGTGACCGAGCAGGGGCGCGACGGCTGGATCGGCGGGGATAGCAGGGACAGCAAGGGACAGCAAGGGCAGCAGGGGCGGGGGTGGGTCAGCCCGGTTGTCCGTATCCCTTCAGCGCCTCCTGTACGTCGCGCAACTGCGCCGGGGAGAGCAGGTTCGGGGTGTGCCCGGGTACGGAACTCGCGTTGAGCCAGAGCCGGCAGAGCCATTCCAGCTGGGCGGTCCTGTCGTACGCCTCGTCCAGGGTGGCCCCGTAGGTGACGGTTCCGTGGTTCTGGAGCAGGCAGCCCGTACGGCCCCGCAGGGCGGCGAGCATGTTCTCGGCCAGTTCCTCGGTGCCGTAGCGCGCATAGGCCGCGACCCGGACGGGGCCGCCGAGCATCGCGGCGGCGTAGTGGACCGAGGGGACCTCGGCGACCAGGGTGGAGACGGCCGTGGCGTGCACCGCGTGGGTGTGCACGACGGCGGCCGCGTCACTGTTCCGGTAGACCGCGAGATGGAGTGGGAGTTCGCTGGTCGGCGCCAGCTCACCGAGGACGCGGTTGCCTTCCAGATCGACGCCGACGGCATCCCCGGGGCCGAGCCGGTCGTACGGCACTCCGCTCGGGGTGACCAGGACCGTCGCGCCGACCCGTGCCGACACGTTTCCCGAGGTCCCGATGACGAGGCCGTCCGCCGCCGTCCTGCGGGCGGTGGCGACGACACCGTCCCAGGCCCGCTCGATCGCGTCCCGCTGCTGATCGCTCATACGGAGATCCTCTCAGCCCGGGAGGCGAACGGACATGCGATCGGCCGGAGCGGTTCACAAGGAGAAAGGTCACAGGGAGAACTTCACCGGGCGAGGTTCACAAAGGGGTGGCGGCGGACCGAATCGGGCCCAGCAGGGCCCTGCGCCCGGCCCCTGCTGCCCGTCGGAGAACAAGTGGAGGACAAACGGAGGGCAAGTGGGCATCCCGGCTCCGGATCGAGTCACCACAGCGCCCCGCCCAGTTCACCTTCCGTTCACCCAGGTTGCCTACGGTCCACCTACCACTGACATCGAACGATTGCCTGGGTAAATGGAACACATCACGCTGCTGCTCGCGATTGTGATCGTGACAGCCCTAGTGTTCGATTTCACGAACGGTTTCCACGACACCGCCAACGCGATGGCGACCACCATCTCGACCGGCGCACTCAAACCGAAGACCGCGGTGGCCATGTCCGCCGTTCTCAATCTCGTCGGCGCGTTCCTGTCAGTGGAGGTCGCCAAGACGATCTCCGGCGGGATCATCAACGAGGAAGGGCTGCAGACAGAAGTCATCTTCGCGGCACTCGTCGGCGCCATCCTGTGGAATCTGCTGACCTGGCTGGTCGGACTGCCGTCCAGCTCCTCGCACGCCCTGTTCGGCGGCCTGATCGGCGCGGCGGTGATGTCGTCGGGCTGGTCGTCGGTCAACGGCGACACCGTCGTCACCAAGGTGCTGATCCCCGCGGTCGCCGCCCCGATCGTCGCCGGTCTGGCCGCGCTGCTGGCCACCAAGCTGACGTACCGGATCGGCGGGAAGATCCGTAACGACGCGCAGCAGAAGGCCACCGCCAAGGGCTACCGCGCCGGTCAGATCGCCTCGGCCGGACTGGTCTCCCTCGCCCACGGCACCAACGACGCGCAGAAGACCATGGGCGTCATCACCCTGGCCCTGGTCACCAGCGGCGTCCTGAACCCCGGCTCCAACCCGCCGGTCTGGGTCATCGTCTCTGCCGGTACGGCCATCGCGCTCGGCACCTACCTGGGCGGCTGGCGCATCATCCGCACCATGGGCAGCGGCCTCACCGACCTCAAGCCGCCGCAGGGCTTCGCCGCCCAGACCAGTGCGGCCACGGTCATCCTGGCCTCCTCGCACCTCGGCTTCTCCCTCTCCACCACCCAGGCCTGCTCCGGCGCCGTGATGGGCGCGGGCCTCGGCCGCCAGGGCGGCGTGGTCCGCTGGTCCACCGCCACCCGGATGTTCGTCGCCTGGGGTCTGACCCTGCCGGCCGCGGCCCTGATCGGCGCGGGCGCGGAACTCCTCACCGAGCAGGGCACCTGGGGTGTCGTCGTCGCCGCGGCACTGTTGGTCGTGGGCTCCGGTTCGATTTGGTTGGTGTCGCGCCGCAAGCCGGTCGGCCACGACGATGTCGCGCCGACGCACGGCGAAGCCGAGCCCGCGGGCGTCGTCACCACGGCCGTCGCCGCCGTCAGCCCGCCGCCCACCGCGGCCCAGGACTTCAAGACCACCATTCCGGCCCCGGCCGAAACCACCCAGGACCCGGCGCGAACCGCCTCCGTCTAGCCCAGCCGTCCAGGCAGGCCGTCTAAGGATTCAGCATGAACATCGACTGGGCAGCCCTCGGCTCCGTCTTCGGCGTCTCCCTCGTCGTCACCGTCGCGCTGGTGGGTCTCTTCACCCTGGGCATCGTCGGTCTCTCCAAGCAGCCCGAACCGGCGACGCAGGGCGGCTCGCTGCTGCTGGCCCGCGCCGGCGGGTACGTCTGCTTCGCGCTGTGCGCCGCGGCGGTCGTGTACGGCATCTATCTGATCGTCGCCTGAGCACCCCGCCACCCACTCCCCCGTCGGGCCGGACACACCTCGTGTGTCCGGCCCGCTGTGGTGGAGCCGGTGGCGTACCCGGGCAGATGTGGGCCTCAGCACACTGCCCCGTCGCAGGTCAACGGCGAGTTGACGGAGGTTCGCAGAGCGTGGTGGACTGCCGGAGCCAATTACGGCGACAGCAGAGGAAGCCGGTGCGAATCCGGCGCGGTCCCGCCACTGTCACCGGGGAGCAGTCCCCCACACCGGAAGTCACGGCACGCGCGAGCGGGCTGGAAGGCCGGGGGAACTGCGGATCCGGGAGCCAGGAGACTCTCGTCGCCGGTCACGTCGAACCAGGGCGCGGACCCTGAGTGAGGACATATCGCCATGCCTGGCTGCCGTGCGTCCGTTGCTGTGGCGCTCTCGACGAGAGCCGCCTGTACGAAGGTACTTCGAGGCGTAACGGCCGGTTGAGCCGTGCGTGCCGATCGCATTTTCGCGTACGGCGCCACGGCCGGTCTGATCGGCGATCTGCTGCTCGGTGACCCCCGCAGGGGGCATCCGGTCGCTGCCTTCGGGCGGGCCGCAGCGGGCGTCGAGCACCGTCTGTGGCGCGACCATCGCGGGTGGGGCGCGCTGCACACCCTCGTCTGCGCCGGAGGCGCCGCGGGTGGTGCCGCGCTGATCACCCGTGCCGTACGCAGCCACCCCGCCGCCTCGGTCGCGCTGACCGCCGCCGCCACCTGGTCCGTCGTCGGCGGTACATCCCTGGGGCGTGAGGCCCGGGCCATCGGCGGTGCCCTGGCCGCCGGTGACATCGAGCTGGCCCGCGAGCGGCTGCCGCATCTGTGCGGACGCGACCCGCACTCCCTGGACGGACCGCAGATCGCCCGCGCCGTGGTGGAATCCGTGGCCGAGAACACCTCGGACGCCGTGGTCGGCGCCCTGGTGTGGGGCGCGCTGGCCGGTGTGCCCGGGCTCGTCGGCTTCCGGGCCGCCAACACCCTTGACGCCATGGTCGGCCACAAGTCGCCCCGCCACCGGCGCTACGGCTGGGCCTCGGCCCGCCTCGACGACCTCGCGGGCTGGCCCGGTGCCCGGCTCACAGCCCTGCTCGCCGTGACCGCCGGGGGGCGGCCACGTGGAGCGGTACGGGCCTGGCGGGCCGACGCGGCCGGGCATCCGAGCCCCAACGCGGGCCCGGTGGAGGCCTCGTTCGCGGGTGCGCTCGGCGTACGGCTCGGCGGAACCCTGGCATACGGCGGCCGGGTCGAGCACCGCCCGGTCCTCAACGGAGAGACGGGCCGGGCGGTGGAGACCGAGGACATCGAACGCGCGGTACGGCTGTCGCGCCGGGTGAGCGCGCTGGCCCTCGGCGTGTGTGTGGCGGGACGGCTGGGCACGAGCCTCGCCGCACGACGGATCGCAGGACATCGAAGCGCAGAACGTCGGACCACGAGACGTCTGATCGCAGGACGGAGACGGACATGAGCGGCGGACTGCTGGTCGCCGGAACCACCTCGGACGCGGGCAAGAGCGTTGTCACGGCAGGCATCTGCCGCTGGCTCGTACGCCGGGGCGTGAAGGTGGCGCCCTTCAAGGCGCAGAACATGTCGCTGAACTCGTTCGTCACCCGTGAGGGCGCCGAGATCGGGCGCGCCCAGGCCATGCAGGCCCAGGCCGCCCGGGTGGAGCCGACCGCGCTGATGAACCCGGTCCTGCTCAAACCCGGCGGCGACCGCTCCAGTCAGGTCGTCCTGATGGGAAGACCGGTGGGCGAGATGAGCGCGCGCGGCTACCACGGGGGCAGGCAGGAAGCACTCCTCGGCACGGTCGTGGACTGTCTGGAGCAGCTTCGGGGCACGTATGACGCGGTGATCTGCGAGGGGGCGGGCAGTCCGGCCGAGATCAATCTGCGACGCACGGACATCGTGAACATGGGCATCGCGCGGGCGGCACGCTTCCCGGTGGTGGTCGTCGGCGACATCGACCGCGGTGGGGTCTTCGCCTCGTTCTTCGGTACGACGGCGCTGCTCGACGCCGAGGACCAGTCGCTGATCGCGGGCTACCTCGTCAACAAGTTCCGCGGCGATGTGTCGCTGCTGGAGCCCGGCCTGGAGATGCTGCGCGGGATCACCGGACGGCAGACGTACGGAGTGCTGCCCTTCGCCCACGGCCTCGGCATCGACGAGGAGGACGGTCTGCGGCCCGCTTTCAAGGACAGCACAACGCTGCGCGGAGCCGTACACGAATCGGTCGTCGCGCCGCCACACGGCGAGGACGTGCTGCGCGTCGCGGTGTGCGCCGTGCCCCTGATGTCGAACTTCACCGATGTGGACGCGCTGGCCGCCGAACCCGGCGTCGTCGTCCGGTTCGTGGACCGTGCGCAGGAGCTGACCGACGCCGACCTCGTCATCGTGCCGGGCACCCGCGGCACCGTGAAGGCGCTGGCCTGGCTGCGCGAGCGCGGCCTCGCCGACGCCCTGGTGCGGCGCGCCGCCGAGGGCCGGCCGGTCCTCGGCATCTGCGGCGGCTTCCAGATCCTCGGCGAACACATCGAGGACGAGGTCGAGTCCCGGGCCGGGCACATCGACGGACTCGGCCTGCTGCCCGTACGCATCCGCTTCGACCGCGAGAAGACCCTCGCCCGGCCCGTCGGCGAGGCGCTCGGCGCCCCCGTCGAGGGGTACGAGATCCACCATGGCGTCGCCGATGTACGCGGCGGCGAGCCGTTCCTGGACGGATGCCGGGTCGGCGCAGTCCACGGCACCCACTGGCACGGCTCGCTGGAGAGCGACGAATTCCGGCGTCGCTTCCTGTCCGAGGTCGCGCGGGCCGCCGGCCGGCGCTTCGTCCCCGCCCCCGACACCAGTTTCGCCGCGCTGCGCGAGGAACAGCTCGACCGCCTCGGCGACCTCATCGAAGAACACGCGGACACCGACGCGCTGCTGCGGCTCATCGAGTCGGGCGCACCGTCAGGACTTCCCTTCATCGCCCCCGGAGCACCTGGAGCACACGCATGAACGCCTCTATGAGCACCGTGCTGTTGCTGTCGACCGCCGACACGGACCTCCTCGCCGCCCGCGCCTGTGGCGCGCCGTACCGGATCGGCAATCCCACCCGCATCGACGCCCACGAGGAGCTCCCCGCACTGATCGAGGGTTCTTCCGTCGCCGTCGTCCGCCTCCTCGGCGGCAAGCGCGCCTGGGAGGACGGGCTGGCCGTCCTCAGGGCGTCCGGCGTCCCGACCGTGCTGCTGGGCGGCGAGGCCGTGCCGGACGCGGAACTGATGGCCGAGTCGTCCGTACCCGCCGGTGTCGTCGCCGAGGCGCTGCGCTACCTCGTGGAGGGCGGCCCCGGAAACCTCGTCGAACTGGCCCGCTTCCTCTCCGACACCGTCCTGCTGACCGGCCACGGCTTCGCCGAGCCGCAGAAGATGCCCGACTGGGGCCTGCACGGCAGCCGCGAGTTCATCGAGGGCCGCCCGACCGTCGGCGTGCTCTTCTACCGGGCGCACCAGCTGTCCGGGAACACCTCGTTCGTGGACGTCCTCTGCGACGCCGTCGAGGCGCGCGGCGCCAACGCCCTGCCCGTGTACTGCGGTTCGCTGCGCGGCGCGGACCCCGGTCTGTACGAGCTGCTCGGCAGGGCCGACGCCCTGGTCGCCACGGTTCTCGCGGCAGGCGGCACCCGTGCGTCGGACGCCTCCGCCGGGGGCGACGACGAGGCCTGGGACATCGGTGCGCTCGCCGATCTGAACATCCCGGTGCTTCAGGGCCTGTGCCTGACCTCCTCGCGCGCCGCGTGGGAGGCGTCGGACGCCGCGCTCTCCCCCATGGACGCGGCGATGCAGGTCGCGATCCCCGAGTTCGACGGCCGGCTGATCACCGTCCCGTTCTCCTACAAGGAGCAGGGCCCCGACGACGTACCGGTGTACCGCGCCGACCCCGAGCGCGCCGCGCGCGTCGCCGGGATCGCGGTGCGCCACGCCGTTCTCAAGCACAGGACGAACGCCGAGAAGAAGCTCGCCCTCGTCTTCACCGCCTACCCGACCAAGCACTCCCGCGTCGGCAACGCCGTCGGCCTGGACACGCCCGCATCGGCGGTACGGGTCCTGGATGCCCTGCGCGACGCCGGTTACGGAGTCGACGGCTACCCCGACAACGGCGACGAGCTCATCCACCGTCTCATCAACGCCGGTGGCCACGACGTCGAGTGGCTGACCGAGGAACAGCTCGCGGCAGCCCCCGCGCGCGTGCCGCTCGCCGACTACCGGGCCTGGTTCGACAAGCTGGAGCCGGAGCTGCGCGACTCGATGCTGGAGCACTGGGGCGAGCCGCCGGGCTCGTTGTACGTGGACGGGGACGACATCGTCCTCGCCTCGCTCCGGTTCGGGAATGTGGTGGTGCTGATCCAGCCGCCGCGCGGCTTCGGCGAGAACCCGATCGCGATCTACCACGACCCGGACATGCCGCCGTCGCACCACTACATGGCGACGTACCGCTGGCTGGAGAACTCCTTCGGCGCGGATGCCGTCGTCCACATGGGCAAGCACGGCACGATGGAGTGGCTGCCGGGCAAGGGCCTCGGTCTGTCCGCCGGTTGCGGCCCCGATGCCGTACTCGGCGAACTGCCGCTGATCTACCCGTTCATCGTCAACGACCCGGGTGAGGGCACCCAGGCCAAGCGACGTGGGCACGCAACGGTGGTGGACCATCTGGTGCCGCCGATGGCGCGTGCCGACACCTATGGCGACCTGGCCAAGCTGGAACAGCTGCTCGATGAGTACGCGCTGGTCAGCGATCTCGACCCGACGAAGGCTCCGTCGGTGCGGGCACAGATCTGGACGCTGGTGAAGGCCGCCGAGCTGCACCACGACCTCCATGTCGACGAGCAGCCCGGCGACGACGACTTCGACTCGTTCGTCATGCACATCGACGGCTACCTCTGCGAGATCAAGGACGTCCAGATCCGGGACGGCCTGCACATCCTCGGTGGCGGCCCGGTCGACGAGGCGCGGGTCAACCTGGTGCTGGCCGTGCTGCGTGCCTCCCAGGTGTGGGGCGGAACGGCGAACGCGCTGCCGGGGCTGCGGGCCTCGATCGCCGAACACTTCGGGCTGAGCGAGAAGGAGTTGCTGGCCGAGCCCGGCGCCGCGGTGAAGGTTCCCGTCGAGCTGACCGAGCTGGTCGACGGTCCGGCGCGCACCGGTGCCGATGCGATCGATCTGCTGGAGCAGCTGTGCCGCAGGCTCGCGGAAGGCATGGAGGAGCGCGGCTGGGACGTCACGGCTGCGGCGGGGCTGGTACGGGATGTGCTGGGCTTCGAACTTCCGGACGCTGTGGCCGTGTTGGGCTTCGCATGCGAAGAGGTCGTACCGCGGCTGGCCCGGACGACGGACGAGATCGGCCACATTCTGCGGGCGCTGGACGGCGGCTTCGTACCGGCGGGTCCGTCGGGTTCGCCCACGCGCGGTCTCGTCAACGTGCTGCCGACCGGGCGCAACTTCTACTCGGTCGACCCGAAGGCGATTCCGTCCCGGCTGTCGTGGGAGGTCGGGCAGTCGCTCGCCGACTCGCTGATCGCCCGGTACCTCGCCGACACGGGCGACTACCCGAAGTCGGTCGGCCTGACCGTGTGGGGCACCTCCGCCATGCGTACACAGGGCGACGACATCGCGGAGATCCTCGCGTTGCTCGGCTGCCGGCCGGTGTGGGACGACGCGTCGCGGCGGGTGACCGGGTTCGAGGTCGTCCCGCCGAGCGAGCTGGGACGCCCGCGCATCGATGTGACCGTGCGGATCTCCGGGTTCTTCCGCGATGCGTTCCCGCACGTGGTGGGGCTGATCGACGACGCGGTACGGACGGTGGCGGAGCTGGACGAGCCCACCGACGACAACTACGTACGGGCGCACGCCGACGAGGACACGGCGGAGCACGGCGACCGTCGCCGGGCCACGGCACGCATCTTCGGGTCGAAGCCGGGGGCGTACGGGGCGGGGCTGCTGCCGCTGATCGACGCGCGGAACTGGCGGTCGGACGCGGATCTGGCCGAGGTGTACGCGGTCTGGGGCGGTTACGCGTACGGGCGCGGGCTCGACGGGCGGTCGGCGCGCGGGGACATGGAAACGGCGTTCCGGCGGATCGCGGTGGCGGCGAAGAACGTGGATACGAGGGAACACGACATCCACGATGCGGATGACTATTTCCAGTACCACGGCGGCATGGTGGCCATGGTCCGGCATCTGACTGGCGAGAGCCCTGAGGCGTATGTCGGTGACAGCGCCACGCCCGAGCAGGTGAAGACGCGGACACTCGGCGAGGAGACGCACAGAGTCTTCCGCGCGCGGGTCGTGAACCCGCGCTGGATGGCGGCCATGCGGCGGCATGGCTACAAGGGCGCGTTCGAGATGGCCGCGACCGTGGACTACCTCTTCGGGTACGACGCCACGGCGGGGGTCGTCGACGACTGGATGTACGAGAAGTTGTCGGCGGAGTACGTCTTCGACCCGGAGAACCGGGAGTTCATGCAGAAGTCCAACCCCTGGGCGCTGCGCGGGATTTCGGAGCGGCTGCTGGAGGCGGCGGAGCGCGGGCTGTGGGCGGAACCGGACCAGGAGACCCTGGACCGGCTCCGGGCGACCTACCTCGAACTTGAGGGAGATCTGGAGGGAGGCGAGTGACTGCCTCCTCTGGAATCCCCGCGTCGGCGGGGAGCAGTCGACCAGGTCGTGTTCCCGCGTGTCGACGTTCGGACCACCCCCGCATCGGCGGGGAGCACGTCTTGACCATTGCAGCTCGACAGCCGGAGCCCATGGTGACCTGGCATGAATCACCCGGAGGAGTGATCAGCGCGTGAGTACCCCCTACCCCTTCACCGCCATCGTCGGGCAGGACGATCTCCGGCTCGGGCTGCTGCTCAATGCCGTCTCGCCGGCCGTCGGCGGGGTGCTGGTGCGTGGCGAGAAGGGCACCGCGAAGTCCACCGCCGTGCGCGCGCTGGCCGCGCTGATGCCGGAGGTTCCGGTCGTCTCCGGGTGCCGGTTCTCGTGCGACCCGGCCTCGCCCGATCCGGTGTGTCCGGACGGCCCCCACGAGGCCGGACTCGGCGTGTCGCGGGACGCGCGCACGGTCGAGCTGCCCGTCGGCGCGTCCGAGGACCGCCTCGTGGGGGCGCTCGACATCGAGCGGGCGCTCGCCGAGGGCGTGAAGGCGTTCGAGCCGGGGCTGCTCGCCGATGCGCATCGCGGGATTCTCTACGTCGACGAGGTCAATCTCCTCCACGACCACCTCGTGGACCTGTTGCTGGACGCGGCCGCCATGGGCGCCTCGTACGTCGAGCGCGAGGGTGTGTCCGTACGGCACGCGGCGCGTTTCCTGCTGGTCGGGACCATGAACCCCGAAGAGGGTGAGTTGCGACCTCAGCTTCTGGACCGGTTCGGGCTGACCGTCGAGGTTGCCGCGTCCCGCGAGTCCGATCTGCGGGTCGAGGTCGTGCGGCGGCGTCTCGCGTACGACGACGATCCTGCGGGTTTCGCCGCCGAGTGGGCCGACGAGGAAGGCGCGTTGCGGGACCGGATCGTTGCCGCGCGTGCACTGCTTCCCGAAGTGCGTCTCGGGGACGGGGCGTTGCGGCAGATCGCAGCCACCTGCGCGGCCTTCGAGGTCGACGGGATGCGCGCGGACATCGTGATGGCACGGACGGCCACCGCCCTGGCCGCGTGGGCGGGACGTACGGATGTGCTCGCCGAGGACGTGCGGCAGGCCGCCCTGCTCGCGCTCCCCCACCGGCGCCGGCGCAATCCGTTCGACGCGCCGGGTCTGGACGAGGACAAGCTCGACGACACGCTGGAGCAGAACAGCGGCGAGGACGACGACCCGGACCCGGACGGCCCCGGTGGCGGCGGCCGACCCCCGCAGGGCGACGGGCCCGACACGCCGCCGCAGCCCGAGGGCGAGGCGGGCGACACGCCCGCGCAGTCCGTGCCCGAGCAGGGGCAGGGCCGGCAGTCTTCCGGGGCCGGTGAGCAGCAGCCCGTACGCGCCGGCGAGCCGTTCCGTACGAAGATGCTGAGCGTGCCGGGTCTGGGCGAGGGCGCCGCGGGGCGGCGGTCCCGGGCGCGTACCGAGCACGGGCGTACGACCGGTGCGCAGCGTCCGCAGGGTGCCCTGACCAAGCTGCATCTGGCGGCGACCGTGCAGGCCGCCGCCCCGCATCAGCGGGCACGGGGGCGTTCCGGGCGGGGGCTGGTGGTCCGGAGGGACGATCTGCGGCAGGCCACCCGGGAGGGGCGTGAGGGGAACCTCGTTCTCTTCGTGGTGGACGCGTCCGGGTCGATGGCTGCCCGGCAGCGGATGAGTGCCGTGAAGGGAGCGGTCCTTTCGCTGCTGCTGGACGCGTATCAGCGGCGGGACAAGGTCGGGCTGATCACCTTCCGGGGCAAGGACGCCGAGGTGGTGCTGCCGCCGACGTCGTCGGTGGACGCCGCGGCGGCGCGGCTGGAGATGCTGCCGACCGGTGGGCGTACCCCCGTCGCGGCCGGGCTGTTGAAGGCCCATGACGTGCTGCGGGTGGAGCGGCTGCGTGATCCGTCGCGGCGGCCGTTGCTGGTCGTGGTGACCGACGGACGGGCGACCGGGGGGCCCGAACCGGTGGCGCTGGCGTCGCGGGCTGCGCGGCTGCACGAGGTCGAGGGCACCGCGTCCGTCGTCGTGGACTGCGAGTCGGGGCCCGTACGACTCGGGCTCGCGGGAAGCCTCGCGCGCGATCTCGGGGGCACCGCCGTCACGCTGGACGAACTGCGGGCCGACTCGATCGCCGGGCTCGTCAGGGACGTTCAGTCAGTCGGCAGGAGGGTCGCGTAATGCCTCAGGGACAGCCGACCAACGTGCCGGACGACGGGCTCACCACCCGTCAGCGCCGCAACCGTCCGCTGCTGGTGGTGCACACGGGCATCGGGAAGGGGAAGTCGACGGCGGCCTTCGGGCTCGCGTTGCGCGCCTGGAATCAGGGGTGGCCCATCGGCGTCTTCCAGTTCGTCAAGTCGGCGAAGTGGAAGGTCGGCGAGGAGAACGCGCTGAAGGTCCTCGGGGCGAGCGGTGAGGGCGGTTCCGTCGCCTGGCACAAGATGGGCGAGGGCTGGTCGTGGGTGCAGCGCGACAAGCAGCTGAACAACGAGGAGGCGGCGCGGGAGGGCTGGGAGCAGGTCAAGCGTGACCTGGCCGCCGAGACGTACCGGCTGTACGTCCTGGACGAGTTCGCGTACCCGATGCACTGGGGGTGGGTGGACACCGACGAGGTGATCGAGGTGCTGCGGAGCCGTCCTGGTACGCAGCATGTGGTCATCACCGGGCGCAACGCGCCTGAGGAGCTGGTGGACGCCGCCGACCTGGTGACCGACATGTCGAAGGTCAAGCACCCGATGGATGCCGGTCAGAAGGGTCAGCGGGGCATCGAATGGTGAGGGGTCCGCGGTGAACGTTCCGCGTCTGGTGATCGCCGCGCCCTCGTCGGGGAGCGGCAAGACGACCGTGGCCACGGGGCTGATGGCGGCCTTCGCGGGGCGGGGTCTCGCCGTGTCCGCGCACAAGGTCGGGCCCGACTACATCGATCCCGGCTATCACACGCTGGCCACGGGGCGGCCGGGGCGCAATCTCGACGCGTACATGTGCGGTCCCGAGCTGGTCGCTCCGCTGTTCGCGCATGGGGCGCGTGGCTGCGATCTGGCGGTCGTCGAGGGCGTGATGGGGCTGTACGACGGGGCCGGAATTCAAACAGGGCGCGAAGCGCTCGGGCAGGGTGGCGGCGGGCGACAGGTCGGGCAGGGCGAGCTGGCGTCGACCGCGCACGTCGCGAAGCTGCTGCGGGCGCCTGTGGTGCTGGTCGTCGACGCGTCGTCGCAGTCGCGGTCCGTGGCCGCGCTGGTGCACGGTTTCGCGTCGTGGGATCCGCAGGTGCGGATCGGTGGGGTGATTCTGAACAAGGTCGGCTCCCAGCGGCACGAGGTGCTGTTGCGGGAGGCGTTGGACGAGTCGGGTGTGCCGGTGCTGGGGGTGTTGCGGCGGGCCGAGCAGGCGGCAGTGCCATCGCGGCATCTGGGATTGGTGCCGGTGGCCGAGCGGCGGGGCGACGCGGTGGCCGCTGTCGCGGCCATGCGGGCGCAGGTGGTGGCGGGGTGCGATCTGGAGGCGCTGATG
This sequence comes from Streptomyces sp. NPDC002958, assembly GCF_055563255.1. Classification (NCBI taxonomy): domain Bacteria; kingdom Bacillati; phylum Actinomycetota; class Actinomycetes; order Kitasatosporales; family Streptomycetaceae; genus Streptomyces; species Streptomyces sp. NPDC002958. The sequence continues at coordinate 73,867 of NZ_JBVHDS010000022.1, forward strand.
GCGCTGGCCGGGTCTGCGCCCGAGTTGGGTGCGGGTGCGTGGGATGCGGTGGGGGCGGTTGGAGCGGCAGGGGCAGATGGGACGGAGGAGCCGGGCTTGGGCTCTCCGGTCGTCGCCGTTGCGGCCGGGGCCGCGTTCACGTTTTCCTATGCCGAGCACAGCGAGCTGCTTGCCGCCGCCGGGGCCGAGGTCGTGCCGTTCGATCCGTTGCGGGACGAGGCATTGCCGGAGGGCACCCGGGGGCTGGTCATCGGTGGGGGGTTTCCGGAGGTGTACGCCTCCGAGCTGTCCGCCAACGCGGCGCTGCGCAAGGCCGTTGTCGAGCTGGTGGGTTCCGGGGCTCCGGCGGCCGCCGAGTGTGCGGGGCTGCTGTATCTGGCGCGTTCGCTCGACGGGCTGCCGATGTGCGGGGTCCTCGATGCCGAGGGGCGGATGTCCGAGCGGCTGACGCTCGGCTACCGGGAGGCCGTGGCGGTCTCCGACAGTGTGCTGGCGGCGCCCGGGACGCGGGTGCGCGGGCACGAGTTCCACCGGACCGTGCTGGAGCCGGGCGCCGGAGCCGAACCGGCGTGGGGCCTGCATCAGCCGGAGCGGCGCGTGGAGGGGTTCGTACAGCAGGGTGTGCACGCGAGTTATCTGCATACGCATTGGGCCTCGGCGCCCGGTATGGCCCGCCGATTCGTTGAGAGGTGCAAGGGATGAACCACGGTCACGGTACGAGCAGGCTGGTCGGCGTCGGTGTCGGGCCGGGCGACCCGGAGCTGGTGACCGTCAAGGGTGTGAACGCGCTGCGTGATGCCGCGGTCGTCGTCGTACCGGTGTTGGACACCGGTGAGCGGGGGCGGGCCGAGGCGACCGTGCTGCATTACGTGGCGGCCGACAAGGTCGTGCGTGTGGTGTTCGCGCTCAACGAGCGGACGGACCGGGCGCGCCGCGAGGCCGCGTGGGACGCGGCGGGTGAGCGGGTCGCGAAGCTGCTGCGTACGCACGGTTCGGTGGCGTTCGCGACGATCGGCGACCCCAATGTGTACTCGACGTTCACGTATCTCGCGCACACCATCGGTGAGTTGCTGCCGGGGACGGCCGTGGAGACCGTGCCGGGGATTACGGCCATGCAGGATCTGGCCGCGCGCAGCGGTGCGGTGCTGACGGAGGGCACGGAACCGTTGACGCTGGTGCCGGTGACCGCCGGGGCCGCGGTGCTCAAGGCGGCGCTCGAAGGTCCCGGGACGGTCGTCGCGTACAAGTTCGGGCGGCTGGCCGCGGAGGTGGCCGCGGCACTGCGTGAGACGGGGCGCATCGAGGACGCGGTGTGGGGTTCGGCGCTCGGGCTGCCCGAGGAGTCGATACGGCCGGCGGCGGAGCTGGCCGAGGAGCCGTTGCCGTATCTGTCGACGCTGATCGCGCCCGCGCCGCGCGACGGCGGGCGGGGTGGGAAATTGTGAGGTTCCCGGGTGCGGCGTGGTGGTCGGTCCGCGATGCCCGCCGCCAGCCGGATGAAGCCCACCCCGGCCACCGTGCACAGCAGTGCGGAGCGGGCCGGGCGTTCGTGGTGTGCCTCGGGGAGGATCTCGGCGGCGAGGCGGAGCAGCGCGCCGCCGAAGAAGCCGAAGAAGCCGAGCGCCAGGTGGCGGCGGTCGGTGACGCGTTGGGCGACCCGGCCGCCGGCCGGGGTCATCAGGAACGCGCCGACCGCGACGAACACCACCATGCGCTCTTGCCGGCCGATTGAAGCCGGCACGCGCACCTCACCGCGCCCTGCGCCATTCGTCCCGATCTTCTGTCCTGTCATCTGTCCCGTTCTCCGAAAGGACTCCGTCCCATGTCCGAAGCAGTCGACGCAGCCGGCCCGGTCGCCGCGCCCGCCCACGGCAAGGTGACGTTCGTCGGTGCCGGCCCGGGCGCCGCCGACCTGCTGACCTTCCGGGCGGCGCGGGCCATCGCGGATGCCGACATCGTCATCTGGGCGGCGAGCCTGGTGCAGGAGGAGGTTCTGGAGCATGCTCGGGAGGGCGCGGAGATCCTCGACTCGGCGCAGATGTCGCTGGAGCAGGTCGTCGCCGTGTACGAACGCGCGGGCGCCGAGGGGCTGAAGGTGGCCCGTATCCACTCCGGTGACCCGGCGCTGTGGGGCGGCACGCAGGAGCAGGTCGACCGGTGTGCCGCGCTGGGAGTCGCGGTCGAGATCGTGCCGGGGGTGTCGTCGTTCTCGGCGGTCGCGGCGATCGCGCAGCGGGAGCTGACGATTCCGGAGGTCGCGCAGTCCGTGATCCTGACCCGTCTCGGTGGCGGCAAGACGCCGATGCCGCCGGGTGAGGAGGTACGGGAATTCGCGCGCCACGGCACGACGATGGCGCTGTTCCTGTCGGCCGCCCGGTCCGGCCAGCTCACCCAGGAGCTGCTGGAGGGCGGCTATCCGACATCGACGCCGGTCGTGATCGCGTACCAGGCGACCTGGCCGCAGGAGCTGATCCTGCACTGCACGATCGGGACCCTGGAGGAGACGGTCAAGGAGCACAAGCTCTGGAAACACACCCTCTTCCTGGTCGGGCCGGCGCTTTCGGCTTCGGGGACGCGTTCGCACCTCTACCATCCGGGGCACTTCCACGGTTTCCGCAAGGCCGACAAGGCGGCGCGGGCCCAGCTGCGCGCCCAGCGGTCCGGCTCGTGATCCGGGTCTTCGGTACGGGGACGGGCGAGCCGCTCGGTCCCGGGGCCCGGGAGGCACTGGCCGTGGCCACGCTGGTGGTCGGCGCCCGGCGTCATCTGGAAGCCGCCCGGCTGCCGGAGCGGGTCGAGCGCATCGTGCTCGGTCCGTTGGCGCCCGCGCTCGACCGTGTGGCGGAGCAGATGCCCGAGGACGGGGCGCGCGTGGTCGTGCTGGCCTCCGGCGACCCCGGGTTCTTCGGGATCGTACGGGCGCTGGCGGAGCGTTTCGGGGCGGGTGCGCTCGATGTGCGGCCGGGTGCGCCGTCCGTCGCGGTCGCGTTCGCCCGGCTCGGTCTGGCGTGGGACGACGCGGTCGTGGTCAGTGCGCACGGCCGCGGCTCGCGGACCGCGGTGAACGTGTGTCTGGCGCACCCGAAGGTGGCCGTCCTGACCGGGCCCGGCGCCGGGCCAGCGGAACTGGCGGCCGGGCTGGCGCACGGAGCCGAGGGGCGCACCCTGGTCGTCGCGACGGCGCTGGGAGATCCGGAACGGGAGCGCGTCGAGCGGCTGACGCCCGCCGAGGCGGTGGCCCGCGACTGGCCGGATCCGGTGAGTGTGGTGCTGTGTCTGGACGAGTCCCGGGTCCTGTCCCCGGTACGGACCGTCGCGGGAGCGCCCGCCGGGCCCGGCCTGTGGGCGCTGGACGAGACGGAGTTCGAGCACCGCGACTCGATGATCACCAAGTTCGAGGTGCGGGCACTGGCACTGGCCCGGCTGGGACCGCGCACCGGTGACCTGGTGTGGGACATCGGTGCGGGTTCGGGTTCGGTGGCGGTGGAGTGCGCGCGGCTCGGCGCGGCCGCCGTCGCCGTGGAGAAGACCTCGGACGGGGTCGAGCGGATCAGGGCGAACGCTGCCGCGCACGGGGTGTACGTGCGCGCGGTGCACGGCTCCGCGCCCGCCGTGCTCGACGGTCTGGGCGATCCGGACGCGGTGTTCATCGGGGGTGGTGGGCGTGAGTTGCCCGCCATCGTGACGGCGTGCGCCCGGCGGGCGCGGCGCTCGGTGGTGGTGGTGCTGGCGGCGCTGGACCGGGTGCCCGAGGTGCGTGCGGCGCTGGCCGGTGCCGGGTTCGTGCCCGAGGGTGTGCTGTTGCAGTCCTCCCGGCTGGCGCCGCTGCCCGGTGAGGTGACGCGGCTCGCCGCGACCAACCCGGTCTTTCTGCTGTGGGGCACCCGCCCCGCGGCTCGTGCGAGTGAAGGAGCAACCCAGTGATCGGCCTGATCTCCGCCACGGCGGCGGGCACTGTCGCCCGCGACCGGCTGGCCGCGGCCTGGCCCGGCCGCACCGTGGTCTACGAGGGACCGGTGCGCGAGGCCGTGCAGCGGGCGTTCGCCGAGTGCGAGCAGCTGGTGTGTTTCCTGGCTACGGGGGCCGTGGTGCGGCTGCTCGCGCCGGTGCTGTCGGACAAGTCCTCGGACCCGGGTGTCGTCTGTGTCGACGAGGCGGGGCGCCATGCGGTGGCGCTGCTCGGCGGGCACGCCGGCGGGGCGAACGCGCTGGCCGGGGCGGTCGCCGACGTGCTGGGCGCGGCGCCGGTCGTGACGACGGCGACGGACGCGGCGGGGGTGCCGGGGCTGGACATGCTGGGCCTCCCGGTGGAGGGAGACGTGGCGGGGGTGTCGCGCGCGATGCTCGACGGAGCTCCGGTGGGGCTGCGGGCGGATGCGGTGTGGCCGTTGCCGCCGATGCCGTCGAATGTGTCTCTTGGCGCCGAGGGCCCGGCGTTGCTGCATGTCACCGACCGGATCGTGGAACTCGGCTCGCAGGCAGCCGTGTTGCGGCCCGCTTCGCTCGCCGTCGGGGTCGGCGCTTCCAAGGACGCACCGACCGATGAGGTCGTCGGACTGGTCCGGGACACCTTGCGCGAGGCCGGGCTCTCGCCGCTGAGCGTCGCGGAGTTGGTGACGGTGGCGGCAAAGGCCAACGAGCCGGGGATCGTCGCCGCGGCCTCGCAGTTCGGCGTACCGCTGCGGACGTACGCCGCCGAGGAGCTGGCCCGTATCGAGGTGCCCAATCCGTCCGGCGCGCCGCTCGCCGCCGTCAAAACGCCGTCCGTGGCGGAGGCCGCCGCACTCGCCGCGGGAGGCGAACTCCTCGTACCGAAGCGGAAGTCGGCGCCCGAGGGGCGGGCGGCGATGGTCACCTGTGCGGTGGTGCGCCGCAGCCCGCGCGGGCGCCTGGCCGTCGTCGGTCTCGGCCCGGGCGCGCGCGATCTGCTGACTCCGAGGGCCCGCGAGGAACTGCGGCGGGCCTCGGTGCTGGTCGGGCTCGATCAGTACGTCGACCAGATCAGGGACCTGCTGCGGCCCGGCACCACGATCCTGGAGTCGGGGCTCGGCGCCGAGGAGGAGCGGGCCCGTACGGCGGTCGCCGAGGCGCGCAAGGGGCATGCGGTGGCGTTGATCGGCAGCGGTGACGCGGGCGTGTACGCGATGGCGTCGCCCGCGCTCGCCGAGGCCGACGCCGATATCGATGTGGTGGGTGTGCCGGGTGTGACGGCCGCGCTGGCGGCTGCGGCGATCCTGGGCGCCCCGCTGGGCCACGACCATGTGTCGATCAGCCTCTCCGATCTGCACACGCCGTGGGAGGTCATCGAGCGCCGGGTACGGGCCGCGGCCGAGGCCGACATCATCGTGACGTTCTACAACCCGCGCAGCCGGGGCCGTGACTGGCAGCTCCCGAAGGCCCTGTCGATCCTGGCCGAGCACCGGGAACCGGCGACACCGGTCGGTGTCGTACGCAATGCCTCGCGCCCGGACGAGAGCAGCCGGGTGACCTCGCTCGCCGGTCTGGACCCGGCGACGGTGGACATGATGACGGTCGTAACCGTCGGCAACACGGCCACCCGGGAGATCGCGGGCCGCATGGTGACACCGCGCGGCTACCGCTGGCAGTCGGCCGCCACGGTCCCGGCCCAGGGAGGAGCGGAGTGAACCGGCCCTGGGAGAGGACCGTTCACCCCATCGAGCAGGAGTCGTTCCGGCGGCTGCGCGCCCGCCTGGACACCTCGCACTTCGCACCGCTGACCCGGGCCGTCGTGGAGCGGGTCATCCACTCCGCGGCGGATCTGGAGTACGCGACGGACCTGGTCTGTGACGAGGCGTCGCTCGTCGTCGCCCATGCGGCGCTGCACGCCGGTGCGCCGGTCGTCACCGATGTGGAGATGGTCGCGGCGGGCATCACCCGCCGCGAGACCGTGTGCTGTCTGAAGGAGGCCAGGTCCGGCCCCGGGCTGACGCGTTCGGCACATGCGATCCGGCTCGCGTACGAGCAGGTCGGGCCCGGTGCGATCTGGGTGATCGGCAATGCGCCCACCGCGCTGGAGGAGCTGCTCGTCCTCGATGCCGCGCCCGCGCTCGTCATCGGGCTGCCGGTCGGTTTCGTCGGCGCGACCGAGTCGAAGGCGGCGCTGCGCGAGAGCGGGCTGCCCGCCGTGAGCAATGTGTCCGAGAAGGGCGGATCAGCGGTCGCCGCCGCCGCGCTCAACGCCCTGCTGTACCACCCCATACCTCCCACGAACACCGAGGAGAACCTGTGACCACCCCGTCCACCCAGCCCGCACTGCTCATCGCCGGCCACGGCACCAGGGACGAGGGCGGCGCCGCGGCCTTCCGCGACTTCGTGACCGAGCTGGGCGACCGCCACCCCGAACTGCCGGTCGCGGGCGGCTTCATCGAGCTGTCCCCGCCGCCGCTGGGCGACGCCGTGACCGAGCTGGTCGAGCGCGGCGTCGAACGCTTCGCCGCGGTGCCGCTGATGCTGGTGTCCGCCGGACACGCCAAGGGGGACATTCCGGCGGCGCTGGCCCGTGAGAAGGAGCGCCACCCCGGTATCTCGTACACCTACGGCCGTCCGCTCGGCCCGCACCCGGCGCTGCTGAAGGTGCTGGAGCGCCGGGTCGACGCGGTGCTGGGCGACACCGACCGGTCCGAGGTGACGGTGCTGCTGGTCGGGCGCGGTTCGACCGACCCGGACGCCAACGCCGAGGTGCACAAGGCGGCGCGGCTGTTCTGGGAGGGCCGTGGTTACGCGGGGGTGGAGACGGCGTTCGTCTCGCTCGCGGCGCCGGACGTACCGGCCGGTCTCGACCGTTGCGTGAAGCTGGGTGCCGGGCGCATAGTCGTTCTGCCGTACTTCCTCTTCACCGGCATCCTGCCGGACCGGGTGCGTCATCAGACCGAGGAGTGGGCCGCCGCCCACCCGGAGCTCGATGTCCGCTCGGCCCAAGTCATCGGTGCGGCCGAGGAATTGTACGACCTGGTCATGGAGCGCTACCGAGAGGCTGTCAAGGGCGATCTGCGGATGAACTGCGACTCATGCGTGTACCGGATCTCGCTGCCCGGCTTCGAGGACAAGGTGGGGTTGCCGCAGCAGCCGCACTTCCACCCCGACGACGACGGCCACCATCACCACTCCCACGGCGGTCATGCACACTCCCACTGAATGTCCCGATGCGACGGGCGCGAACACGCACGACCTGCGGCACCACGGTGACGCGGAGGTACGGGGACGGGACCGTGATCTGACCGATCTCGCCGTCAACGTACGGGCCGATACGCCGCCGGCGTGGCTGAGGGCGCGGATCGCCGCGTCGCTGGGCACGCTCGCCGCCTACCCGGACGGCCGTCCGGCACAGGCGGCGGTGGCGGCCCGGCACGGGCTGCCGGTGGAGCGCGTGCTGCTGACGGCGGGTGCGGCGGAGGCGTTCGTGCTGATCGCACGGGCGCTTCCGGCCCGTCGTCCGGTCGTGATCCATCCACAGTTCACCGAGCCCGAGTCGGCGCTGCGCGCGGCCGGGCACGAGGTGCGGCGGGTGCTGCTGCGGGCCGAGGACGGTTTCCGGCTGGACCCGGCGGCCGTGCCCGAGGACGCGGATCTGGTGGTGGTCGGCAATCCGACCAACCCCACGTCGGTCCTGCATCCTGCGGCCGTGCTGGAGAAACTGGCTTGCCCCGGGCGGACGTTGGTGGTCGACGAAGCATTCATGGACGCGGTGCCGGGCGAGCGCGAGGCGCTGTGCGGGCGTACGGACATCCCGGGGCTCGTGGTGCTGCGCAGCCTCACCAAGACCTGGGGGCTCGCGGGGCTGCGGATCGGATACGTACTGGCCGCCCCGGAGACCGTCCGCGCACTGGAGGAGGCACAGCCGCTGTGGCCGGTGTCGTCCCCGGCTCTGGCGGCGGCCGAGGCGTGCATGGAGCCGCGGGCCCTGACCGAGGCGGCCGCCGCGGCGGACCGGATCGCGGTGGACCGGGCCCATCTGGTGGCGGGGCTACGGGAGTTCACCGAAGTGCGGGTGGCGGAGCCGGCCGAGGGGTCGTTCGTCCTGGTGCGGTTGGAGGGGGCCGTCGAGGTACGGGAGCGGTTGCGGGCGCTGGGGTTCGCGGCGCGGCGTGGAGACACCTTTCCGGGGCTCGATCCGCAGTGGCTGCGGCTGGCGGTACGCGACCGTGCGACGACCAACCGCTTCCTTCAGGCACTCGACCAGGCGCTGCAGACGCTGACCGCGGTCGCACACTGACACCGACGGGACTCACGGGGAGCGGCGTTCCATCACGCGAACGCCGCTCCCCTCTCCCCTCCTGGCCCCGGTCACCCCCCCTACTCGGGCCTTGCGGAGGGTCAGCCCTGGGCGCGCCGCCTGGCCACGACCATCACCCCGGCGCCCACCGCCAGCAGCAGGGCCGCGCCGCCCGCGATGTACGGCGTCGTGGAGCTGCCGCCCGTCTCCGCGAGGCTGGAGTCGACGGCCGGGGCGTGGCCGGTGCCGGTCTGGGGCTTCACATCACCGCCGTCACCACCGCCCGCGGAACCGGAGGAACTGCCGGACGTGCTGCCGCCGTTGCCGGAGGTGCTGCCGCCGTCGCTGGAGCCACCGCTGCCGGAGGCGCCTCCGGCACTCGTACCGCCGTTGCTGGACCCTCCGTCGCTGGACCCTCCGTCGCTGGACCCTCCGCTGCTGGACCCTCCGCTGCTCGTACCGCCGTTGCTCGTACCGCCGTTGCTCGTACCGCCGTTGTTGCCGCCGCCCGGCTCGGTGGCCTTCGGCGTCTCGCAGGTCGCCTCGGCGAGCGTGACCTCGCCCTGCACATCGGCGACATTCAACTTGAGCGGGTTGACGGAGACCTTCAGCTGAAGCGCGGCCGCCGCTGCGGTGCGCGAGGTGGTGTGCGTCTTCGACAGGTCGAGGGTCACCTCGCCGATGCCCGGCACCTTCACTTGCGTGGTGCCGCCCGCGGTGAGGGTGATCCGCTTGCCGAGGACCGACACATGCCCCAGCACGTTCGACTCGGCGACCGGCTTCCTGCCCACCTCGCAGACCGCCTTGGAGGTGACCTTCTCGACCTCGATCAGTGAGAGCAGCCGCAGTCCGGGCACGTGGATCCGGGCCTTCGCCAGATTGCTGTAGCCCTCGGCCCTGTGCTTGCCGACGGTCGCCTTCGCGGTTGCCACATCGGCGCTCAGCACGCTGAACGGCCGTCCGCTGTCCACCCCGTCGAGCCGCACGCTCAGCGCGGTCTTGCCGGCGCTGGCGGGTGCCTGCACTTCGTTGAGCGTGGCCTTGAGCGGCACATCGATCGTCTTGTTCAGGAGCGAGACGTCGAGTGCGGTACGGAGCACGACCGCGCTCGCCTTCCCGTCGCCGGTGGTCGTGGTGGTCGCGGTCGCGGCCTGAGCCGGGACGGCGACCAGCAGGGCGACGGGAGCGGCGGCGACCGCCAGGGCGGCCAGGCGGAAGGTGTTGCTGTTCAAGATGGTGGAACCCCCACAAGAGACATGGAGCCACCGGCGCCGTCCAATGGGGGACATCGCGGGCACCGGTGACCTCGACCCCGAAAGCTTTACGCACGGAGGGTGAACTGGCAGACACCTGACGTGAGTTCACCCCAAAGGGGGGTTTCCGCGCTTGTATTCGATTATCTCGGTACGTTCGTTCCTCGGAGTCACCCGATCCACTGAGCGCGTACGGTCCGGAGGTTGACTGCGCCGGGGTGCGCGCAGAAGTGCTTGAACGACACGGCGGGGATTCGGTAACCGCCTGTCAACACGGCACACCCCGGTCGGGAGGCCTGACCCGTGAGCCGCCCGTCCCTCAGCCGACCACCCGCCCGTTCAGCACCACCCGTCGCGGCCCCGCCAGCACCCGTACGTCCGCCCGCGGGTCCTCGTCGTACACCATCAGGTCCGCCGGGGCGCCCTCCTCCAGCACCGGCCGCCCGAGCCACTCACGCGCACCCCAGGTCGTCGCGGACAGCGCGTCCAGCGCCGGGATGCCCGCCTTCACCAGCTCGGCGACCTCGTCCGCCACCAGTCCATGGGCGAGCACACCGCCCGCGTCGGTGCCGACGAAGACCGGAATCCCGGCGTCGTACGCGGCGCGCACGGTGTCGTAGCGCCGCTCGTGCAGCCGCCGCATATGGGCCGACCAGCGGGGGAACTTGGCGTCGCCGCCCGCCGCGAGCGAAGGGAACGTGGCGATGTTGACCAGCGTGGGGACGATCGCGACACCGCGCTCGGCAAAGAGCGGAATGGTGTCCTCGGTGAGCCCGGTGGCGTGCTCGATGCAGTCGATCCCGGCCTCGACGAGATCGCGCAGCGAGTCCTCGGCGAAGCAGTGCGCGGTGACCCGGGCGCCGAGCCGGTGCGCCTCGGCGATGGCCGCCCGGGCCGCCTCGCGCGGCCAGCAGGCGGTCAGATCGCCCACCTCCCGGTCGATCCAGTCACCGACCAGCTTCACCCAGCCGTCGCCGCGGCGCGCCTCCTGAGCGACGTACGCGACCAGCTCGTCCGGCTCGATCTCGTGGGCGTAGTTCCGGGTGTACCGGCGGGGCCTGGCGATGTGGCGGCCGGCCCTGATGATCTTCGGCAGGTCCTCGCGGTCGTCGATCCACCGGGTGTCGGAGGGCGAACCCGCGTCCCGCAGCAGCAGCGCACCCGCCTCCCGGTCGGCGATGGCCTGCTTCTCGCTGGTCGCCGCGTCGACGGGGCCGTGGCGGTCGAGCCCCACATGACAGTGGGCGTCGACCAGCCCCGGCAGCGCCCAGCCGGTGACGGTCACCGCCTCGTCCGCGCCGGCCGGCCTCCCGTACGAGATCCGCCCGTCGACGACCCACAGCTCGTCCCGGACGTCCTCGGGACCGACGAGCACCCGCCCCTTCACGTGCAGCACCTGCGGTGCCCTGTGATCACTCATGTACAGCACTGTACGAGGCACCGCTCGGCGCCCTGGGTACGCTTCGACGGAAGCACTGTCCGTACGCAGCACCGCGGCGCACCGACCCGATCCGAAGAGAGCACCACTGTGACGCACCCCTTCCTCGACCTCGCCCCGCTCAGCGCCGCGCATTTCGCGGCCATCGAGAAGCGGGTGGCCGGCCTCCTCGCCACCGAGCAGGACGTCGTCATCATGCAGGGCGAGGCGCTGCTCCCCCTCGAAGGCTGCATCCGGGGCGGTGCCCGGCCCGGTTCGACCGCGCTGAACGTCGTCACCGGACCGTACGGGCAGACCTTCGGGAACTGGCTGCGGGACTGCGGTGCCAATGTCGTCGATCTGGCGGTTCCGTTCCACACGGCGGTCACCGCGGACCAGGTCGCGCGGGCGCTGGCCGAGCACCCGGAGATCGATTTCGTCTCCCTGGTGCACGCGGAGGCGGCGACCGGCAACACCAATCCGGTCGCCGAGATCGGCGAGGTGGTCCGTTCGCACGGGGCGCTGTTCATGCTGGACGCCGTCGCCTCGGTGGGCGCCGAGCCGCTGCTGCCGGACGTGTGGGGGGTCGACCTCTGCGTGATCGGCGCGCAGAAGGCGATGGGCGGCCCGGCCGGGGTGTCGGCGGTGTCGGTGAGCGAGCGGGCCTGGGAGCGGATCGCCGCCAACCCGCAGGCCCCGCGCCACTCGTACCTCTCCCTCCTGGACTGGAAGGAGCGCTGGATCGACGGCGGCCGCAGGGCGCTGCTGCACGCCCCCGCCCAGCTGGAGATGCTGGCGCTGGAGGCCTGCGTGGAGCGGATCGAGTCCGAGGGCCTGGATGCGCTGACGGCCCGCCACGCCTCGGCTGCCGCGGCGACGCGTGCGGGTGCGGTGGCGCTCGGCGGCGGCCTGTCGCCGTATGTGCACGAGGCGAAAGACGCGGCACCGGTCGCCACGACGCTGCGCGCCCCGGCGGGCGTCGATGCCTCCGGGCTGGTCGCGCGGGCGCTCGCGGCCGACCCTTCGCTGCCGCTGATCGCGGGCGGCGGTGCGCTGTCCAAGGAGATGATCCGGGTCAATCACTACGGTGTGGACGCGACGCGGGGCGCGGTGCAGTCCTCGCTCGCGGCTCTGGGGGCGGCGCTGGCCGATGCGGGCCGGCAGGTCGACTTCGAAACTGCCCGCAAAGCCGTTTCGGAAACCTGGCCGAGCGAGTAGATCCACACCGGAACGTCAATATTCCATAAATGCGGGGAGCTGCTTTATTCAGAGCAGCTCCCCGCATTCTTCTGCCCGCTTCTCCGGACCCTAAACACCCAAGCTTCCAGGAGCTCGATCCACACAATTCCGTTGCGCCACCCCAGAGTTATAACCTTGTGACCGACTCCACATCGCGACCGTTATGCCGGATAAATGGCACCCAAAACGGAAGAAAGCGCGGCCGGGTCGCGCCGGTGCACGCACCCGCGCGATAACACAAAGGATCAATCCACCCAACCCCTTTCGTCGATGCAATTTCAGAATTTGCTGGGTAAATTCAATTCGCATGACCGCCGCACCCGCAGATTTTGCAAGTGCCCGAAGCGAATTCCTCACCATCGACACCCCACGAGTGGAGGACGGAGCCGCGATCTGGCGCATCGCCCGCGACTCCGAGGTCCTGGACCTCAACTCCTCGTACAGCTATCTGCTGTGGTGCCGTGACTTCGCAGCCACCTCCGTGGTCGCCCGCGACGAGAGCGGCGGGCCCGTTGCCTTCGTGACGGGATACCTCCGGCCGGACCGCCCCGAGACACTCGTCGTCTGGCAGGTGGCCGTCGACCGCGGCCACCGCGGGACCGGACTGGCGGGAAAGCTGCTGGACGCGCTGACCTCGCGGGTCGCGGCCTCGCAGTGCCTGGCCTCGGTCGAGACAACTGTCACCCCGGACAACACCGCGTCGGACCGGCTGTTCACCTCTTACGCGCTGCGCCACGACGTGGCCCTGGAGCGTGAAGTGCTCTTCCACGGCGAGCTGTTTCCCGAGGGAACGCATCTGCCGGAAGTGCTGTACCGCATCGGCCCGTTCCACGCCTGAGCGCATCGGCCCGTTCCACGCCTGAGCGCATCGGCCCGTTCCACGCCTGAGCGCATCGGCCTGTTCCACGTCCGAGCACCTCGGCCCGTTCCACGTCCGAGCGCCTCGGCCCGTTCCGCACCTGAGCACACCGCCGCCCGTCACACCCCCTCAAGCAGGAGATTCCCTGTGACCATCACCCCGCCCGCGCTGAGTGTCTTCGAGACCCTGGAGTCGGAGGTACGAAGCTACTGCCGCAGTTGGCCCGCAGTGTTCGACCATGCGCAGGGCGCCCATCTGACCGACGAGGACGGCCACACCTACCTCGACTTCTTCGCCGGCGCCGGATCTCTCAACTACGGGCACAACAACCCTGTGCTGAAACGCGCGTTGATCGACTACATCGAACGCGACGGCATCACCCACGGCCTCGACATGGCCACCACCGCGAAACGCTCCTTCCTGGAGTCCTTCCAGAACAACGTGCTGCGCCCGCGTGATCTCCCGTACAAGGTGATGTTCCCCGGCCCGACCGGCACCAACGCGGTCGAGGCGGCGCTGAAGCTGGCTCGTAAGGTGAAGGGGCGCGAGTCGATCGTCTCGTTCACCAACGCCTTCCACGGCATGTCGCTGGGCTCGCTCGCCGTCACCGGCAATGCCTTCAAGCGGGCCGGGGCCGGTATCCCGCTGGTGCACGGCACCCCGATGCCGTTCGACAACTACCTCGACGGCCGGGTACCCGACTTCCTCTGGTTCGAGCGGCTCCTGGAGGACCAGGGCTCCGGTCTCAACCAGCCCGCCGCCGTGATCGTCGAGACGGTGCAGGGCGAGGGCGGCATCAATGTGGCGCGCCCCGAGTGGCTGCGGGCGCTGTCCGACCTGTGCCACCGCCGCGACATGCTCCTGATCGTCGACGACATCCAGATGGGCTGCGGACGCACGGGGGCGTTCTTCTCGTTCGAGGAGGCCGGCATCACCCCCGACATCGTCACCCTGTCCAAGTCCATCAGCGGCTACGGACTGCCCATGTCGCTCTGCCTGTTCACACCGGAGCTGGACATCTGGGGGCCGGGCGAGCACAACGGCACCTTCCGCGGCAACAACCCGGCGTTCGTCACGGCCGCCGCCGCACTGGACGCCTACTGGGCGGACGGACAGACGGAGAAGCAGACCCTGGCCCGGGGCGAGCAGATCGAGCAGGCACTCCTTGCGATCTGTGACGAACATGCCCGACTCGGTGCGCAGTTCCGGGGCCGCGGCCTGGTCTGGGGCATGGAGTTCACCGACAAGTCGCGTGCCACGGCGGTCTGCGCCCACGCCTTCGAGCTGGGCCTCCTCGTCGAGACTTCCGGTCCGCAGAGCGAGGTCGTGAAGCTGCTGCCGCCGCTGACCGTCACCCCCGAGGAGCTGGACGAGGGCCTGCGGACACTGGCCCGCGCGGTCCGCGAGACCGCCTGATCCCGGACCTGCCCCCGACGCGGGTCCGACGAGAAACACCGCCGCAGAGAGAAAGGCACCGACCCACCGTGATCGTTCGATCGTTCAGTGACATCGAGAACACCGACAGGCATGTGAAGGCCGCTTCCGGCACCTGGGAGAGCAAGCGCATCGTGCTCGCACAGGAGAAGGTTGGTTTCTCGCTCCACGAGACCACGATGTACGCGGGTACCGAGACATCGATGTGGTACGCGAACCACATCGAGGCCGTCCTGTGCGTCGAGGGAGAGGCCGAGCTCACCAATGACGAGACCGGCGAGAAGCACTGGATCACGCCCGGCACGATGTACCTGCTGAACGGCCATGAGCACCACACCATGCGGCCGAAGACCGACTTCCGCTGTGTCTGCGTCTTCAACCCTGCGGTCACCGGACGGGAGGAGCACGACGAGAACGGTGTCTACCCTCCCCCGGAGCTGGATGCCTGGGGGGACGCCCTCCCGACCGAGGAGGGCTGAACCATGACCACCGGTGTACGTAGGGATCTGTACCCCACACGCGGCGCAGCCGAGGTGATCACGCCCCGTCACGACCCGGTCATCTGGTCCCCGCCCGGGGCCCCGGGGCCGGTCGCCGTGAAGGATCTGCAGGGCTTCGAGCGCGACGGCTTCCTCGGCGTGGACCAGCTGATCACACCGGACGAGGTCGCCGTCTACCGCACCGAACTGGACCGGCTGATCACCGATCCGGCGGTGCGGGCCGACGAGCGCTCGATCATCGAGCCGAAATCGCAGAAGGTACGGTCGGTCTTCGAGGTCCACCGGATCAGCGAGGTCTTCGCCCGGCTGGTCAGCGACGAGCGTGTGGTGGGCCGGGCCCGTCAGATCCTCGGTTCGGATGTGTACGTCCACCAGTCCCGGATCAATGTCAAGCCGGGCTTCGGCGCTTCGGGGTTCTACTGGCATTCGGACTTCGAGACCTGGCACGCCGAGGACGGCCTGCCGATCATGCGGGCGGTGTCCGTGTCGATCGCGCTGACCGAGAACCGCGACACCAACGGCGGGCTGATGATCATGCCCGGTTCGCACACGTCGTTCCTCGGCTGTGCGGGCGAGACACCGCAGGACAACTACAAGAAGTCCCTGAAGATGCAGGACGCCGGCACCCCGTCCGACGAGGCGCTGACGAAGCTGGCCGACCGGCACGGCATCAAGCTCTTCACGGGCAAGGCGGGTTCGGCGACCTGGTTCGACTGCAACTGCATGCACGGCTCGGGGGACAACATCACCCCGTACCCGCGCAGCAATGTCTTCATCGTCTTCAATAGCGTGGAGAACGCCGCCGAGGAGCCGTTCGCAGCTCCGGCGCGGCGTCCGGAGTTCATCGGGGCGCGGGACTTCACACCGGTGAAGTGACGTGCAGGCGAACTGAACCGGGCGGGGCGTGGGGCGGCGTTCGTTGCCCCACCCCCGCTCTAAAGGCGGTGGACCGCGACAGGCGTCAGCGGCGACGATGGGGGCCATGACTTCACTGGTACGTCACATCACGATCGACTGCGCCGACGCCTACAATCTCGGCAGTTTTTGGGCTGGAGTGCTCGGCGCCCCGCTCTCCGACGAGGACGCCCCCGGCGATCCCGAGGCACTGGTCGAGGCCCCCGGTGCCGCGCTGCTGTTCATCTCGGTACCGGAGCCGAAGAGCACCAAGAACCGTCTGCACCTCGACATCCAGCCGCAGGACCGTACCCGCGACGAGGAGGTGGAGCGGCTGCTCGGCCTGGGCGCCACCCTCGTGGCCGACCACCGCAGGCCGAACGGACGGGGCTGGGTGACGCTCGCCGATCCGGAGGGCAATGAGTTCTGCGTCGAGTGCAGCGCGGTGGAACGGGCCGCGCTGACCGGAACCCGGCTGCCGGTCACGGCGGACGATGTGACCACCGCGGTCCGTCTGGCGGTCGCCGCGCTCCGGGAGTCCCCGGCGGACAACTGGCTGGTACCGGCCGGGTCGTTGGAATGGAACTGCTGGGAGACCACGGAGCATCTGAGCGATGATCTCTTCTCCTACGCCGCCCAGCTGGGCCCGCAGCAACCGCCGTTGGACACGTATGTCCCCTACCGCTGGAGCGCCGAGTACAAAGACGGTCCGGCGAACGCGATCTTCGCGGACCGGTCGGCCGGACCCGCCGGGCTGCTCCAGACGCTGGAGGCGAGCGGCGCACTGCTCGCGGCGATGGTACGGACGGTCTCGCCCGAGGTCCGCTCGTACCACTCCTACGGGGTGTCCGACCCGGAGGGCTTCGCCGCCATGGGCATCGTGGAGACCCTGGTGCACACGCATGACCTCGCCGCGAGCCTGGACGTCCCCTGGACCCCGCCCGCCGGCCTCTGCGACCGGGTACTGGCCCGGCTGTTCCCGGACGCCCCGAAGGACGCCGACCGGTGGGCCGTCCTGCTCTGGGCCACCGGCCGCGGCGAACTGCCCGGTCACCCGCGTGTCACCTCGTGGAAGTGGCACAGTGCGCCGCTGGACGAGTCTGGCCGGAAGTAGCGACCACCGGGCAGCGACCCGAACAGGCGGGCACCCCTGGGGCTGCTGCAAGAATCAACGCGTGAAGCATCAACAGATCCTGGAGAAACTGGCAGCTCGGGGACTTGTCCAGGCGATGGACGAGGAACTGGCGCGCTGGGTGGGGCACCGGATGTGCTACCCGGGCAGCTCGCACTCCGATGTCGAGCAGGCGGTGATGCCTCCGGTCCTGAGCCGGTGGCAGTGTCTGCTCGATGCCGAGGACATCGGCCCGGCGACGAAGAACGTCACCCGGGTCGCGCTCGCCACGCTGCTGCACAAGTACGGGTTCCAGGATGCCGACACCACGGCCAACGCCTTGAGGGCGGTGGATGCACTCAACCGTGACGTCGTGCTCTCCGATGCCTTCGAACGGCAGTCCGCGGAGATCAAGAAGCTGCTGCAGTCGGCACCGGTTCCGCTGACGCGCCGACCGCGCCGGCCCCGGACGCTGTCGTCCCTGCGGCCCGGTGACGTGATCTCCTTCGAGCTCTCCGGCCGCTTCCACGCCGCTTTCGTGCTCGAGATGCACGGCGCCAATGAGTTCCCCGTGATCGAGTTCTATGCCGGTTCCTTCACCCGTCCGCCCACCTGGGCCGATCTGTCGGACCGGGCCGCGGCCGCCGAGCGGGGTCGTGCCCGCTTCGGTGTCGTCGGTCTGACCTATATGCCCGACCCCGCCCACCAGATACTGGATCGAGATACGACAGCCCCACCCGCCGCGCGGTGAGGATCCTCGGCCGGGCGAGGGCTTCTGGAGCATGTCCGACATCATGAGCCTGCAGGAGGACGTGCGGAACCTCTTCAAAGACGCCCGGCCCTGACTGTTCAGCAGAATCTCCTGAACGAGGTCTCACCCGTCAGTCGTCGCGACGGACCACGCGCACCGCACCGGCCGGAACGGGCTGCCGGGGCGCGGCCGGGCGCCAGGACGCGGCCTGCCCCGAGCGCCGCTGCTCCCTCGGCATCCGGGCGGGTTCAGCCGGAGAGCACGTCCAGGGCCCGGTCCACATCGGCCTCCGTGTTGTACAGGTGGAAGGCCGCGCGCAGACTCCCGGCCCGGTTCGAGACCATCACCCCGGCCCGCGCCAGCTCCGGCTCCCGCCCGCCGAGTCCGGGCACGGCCACGATCGCCGAATCCCCCGGCACCGCCTCGTATCCCAGCCCGGCCAGCCCCGCCCGCATGCGGGCGGCGAGCCCGGTGGCGTGGGCGTGGACGGCGTCGACGCCGATCTCGCCCAACAAGGCGAGGGAGTGCTCGGCGCCGTGGTACGAGAGGAAGGCCGGCGGTTCGTCATAGCGACGGGCCGTCGAAGAGAACCGCTCGACCGGGCCGTACGTGCTGTTCCAGGGCTCGTCGGACGCGACCCACGTGGCGAAGACGGTCGGCAGGGTGCGCTGCGCCTCCTCGGTGACGGTGAGGAACGACGCACCGCGCGGGCAGAGCAGGAATTTGAAGCCACCGGAGACGGTGTAGTCGTACGCCCCGGCGTCCAGCGGCAGCCAGCCGGCCGACTGGCTGGCGTCGAGCAGCGTCCGGGCGCCATGGGCGGCCGCCGCCGCGCGCACCGCTTCGAGATCGGCGATCCGGCCGTCGGCGGACTGCACGGAGGAGAAGGCGACGAGCGCGGTGCCGGGCCGTACCGCATCGGCCAGCCGATCCAGCGGGACATACCGCACCTTGAGGTCACCACGGACCGCGAACGCACTGACGACGGAGCTGAACTCCCCCTCGGGCGCCACGACTTCG
Organism: Streptomyces sp. NPDC002958; assembly: GCF_055563255.1. Taxonomy (NCBI): domain Bacteria; kingdom Bacillati; phylum Actinomycetota; class Actinomycetes; order Kitasatosporales; family Streptomycetaceae; genus Streptomyces; species Streptomyces sp. NPDC002958. The sequence continues at coordinate 92,578 of NZ_JBVHDS010000022.1, forward strand.
GCTCCCGGCGGCAGCGAGGCCGCGATCAGCCCGACGTGCACGGAGACCGAGCTGCCCGTGGCGACCCGGTCGGCGTCGATTCCGGCGAGGCGGGCGAAGCCGGCCCGGGCCGCCTCCACCGCTTCGAAGTCGCCGGAGCCGGCCCTGCGGCCTGTGGCGAGCGCCTCGGCGAGCGCCTTGACCGCGTCCACGGTGCGTCGGGGCAGCAGCCCGCAGGTGGAGGTGTTGAGGTAGGTGGTCTCCGGCGCGAACTCGTCGTGCACCGTACGGCCGAGCGAAGTGGTCTCCATGCGCTCAGCCTGGAGCCCCCTTGACTTATCGTCAATTAATAAAAGCCAAGAGGCACACCCAAGCAACACTTATGCATGCAGCTGAGCGGGGCGTCAGGCGATACCGCCAGCTTGCGGGCTCAGGCGATACCGCCCGCCTGCGGGCTCAGGCGTCACCGCCCGCCTGCGGGACCTCGCAGGCGCCGTCGGCGCCGCACGCCGCGGCGTCCCCGCCGATCACGGTCAGCGGCCGGTCCTTCCATGCCTGTTCGAGCGCCTGGGCGAAGACCTCGGCGGGCTGGCCACCGGAGATCCCGTACCGCCGGTCGAATACGAAGAACGGCACCGCGTTGGCCCCCAGCTCGGACGCCTCGCGCTCATCGGCCCGCACCTCGGCCGCGTACGCCTCCGGATCGGCGAGAACGGCGCGCGCCTCGTCGGCGTCGAGCCCGGCCTCGACGGCCAGCTCGACGAGCACGTCACCGTCGAAGACGGAACGCTCCTCGGCGAAGTTCGCCCGGTAGGCGAGGCCCAGCAGCTCGTCCTGGCGACCGCGGGCCTTGGCCAGGTGGAGCAGCCGGTGGATGTCGAAGGTGTTGCCGTGGTCGCGGCCCTCGGCGAGGTAGCCGAGCCCTTCGGCCTGCGCGTTGGCCGCGACGTTCAACTCCATGGCCTGCGCCTCTTCGCGGGTGCGCCCGTACTTCTGCGCCAGCATGTCGATCACCTGCACGGTGTCACCCTTGGCATGCGTGGGGTCGAGCTCGAAGGACCGGTGCACGACCTCGACCTCGTCGCGGTGGGCGAACCCCGCCAGGCCCTTCTCGAAGCGGGCCTTCCCTACGTAGCACCAGGGGCAGGCGATGTCGCTCCAGATCTCGACGCGCATGTCTCTTCTTCTCTCCGTGTTCTCGTACGAACGGCTCGGGCAGCGCGGAGCCACCCTCCACTCCCGTGCACAACGCGGGAGCGGACGCCCTCATTCCCCGTCCCGTCCCGTACGTCTTCCCAGTCCGGGGGTCACAGTGGGGTGGTCGGTGCCGTCAAGGGTGAAGCAGGGCAGCACGTGAGCCGGGCACAAGCTCAGGAGAGGGCGGCGAACTGCGCGTCCACGACCGCGGGCGGCACGGCCAGGTCCTTCGGGGACGCGGCCGCTCCGGCAGTGGTGGTGGTGAAGAGGGAGACCGTGGCCCCCCGGCGCATCACGATCACCTTCTGGGCGGACTCGCTCCCGCCCGTCCGCAGGGTCACTCCGAACCCCATCGCCTGGTCCGCCCCTTGGGGCGCCAACTCCCGCACCGCGCCCGTCACCTGCCGCTCCTTGCCCGCGACCTTCATGGTGAAGCCCTGCCCACAGGAGTCGGCGGCGGTGGAGAGCCCCACCAGAGCGTCGACGGCACCCTCCTCCTCCTTGTACGAGGCGAGCGTCACAGTGGTCGCCAGGCCATCGCCGGAGACTTGGCGCACCACGGTGTCCTCGGGGCCGCCGAGCGCCGTGCCGGCCACCGCGCGGGCGAGCGGTCGGCATGCCTGGTCCGCCTCGACGTCGTCGGCCTTCGGGGCTTCCTTCCCCGTCGGGGTGGTGACCGTCGTCCCGGGGACGCTGCCGTTCTTCAGCGCTTTACCGACCAGTCCGGCCGGCCCGATGGCGGTCGGACTGGCGGCCGCCCCGCGCTGCAGGCCGTACGTTGTCGAGCCCGCCCCACCGCCCCCCGCCACGGAGCACGCCGTCGCAAGGACCACTGCGGCAGCCGACAGCACGGCGGCCGTGACCCTGCGTGCGGCGGGACGGGGGCGGACGTCCCTGATGCTTCTGCCCGCGCCGCGTGCGTACTGCTTCATCGTCTTGTCCCTCGAACGTGCCCGGTGGTTGGAGCGGGGCCGCATCAGCCGAGCGCCATTTTGTTCTCCCAGCCGCCGCTGATGACGGTGGTCGCGCTGCCGGCCCAGGTGGCCGTCGCCTTGTAGAAGCGCACGCTGCCGTCGGCCATGAGCGCCCAGATGTCGGGGATGCCGTCACCGGAGACGTCCGGGGTGCCGGTCATCACCGGGATGCTCGCCAGGCTCCAGCCCGTACCGAACTCGGCGTCGACCCCGGTCAGGGAGTTCGCCGCGCTGGCGAGGGAGGTCAGGCTGGTGCCGCCGCCCGCGTCGGGCTTGCCGAGGCGCAGCAGCAGCCGGTTGGACACGAACGTCCGATACACCAGGTCCACTGAGCCGTCGCCGTTGTAGTCGCCCACGTTTGACCAGGTCACGGACCGCCCAGGCCGACAAGGAGAGCGGCGTCGCGGTCTGGAAGGTGCCGCCGGTGTACCCGGAGAAGACCCACAGGGCGTCGCCCGAGGTCGCGAAGAGCTCCGGGCGGCCGTCGCCGGTGATGTCGCCGGTCGCGAGGATCTGGGTGAACGTCGACGGACTGGGGGCGTTCGACGGCAGCCACACCTCGGTGCGCTGCTCGACGTCGACACTGCCGTAGCCGTCGCCCCGGTAGATGTAGAGCTTGCCGTCGCCGGTCCGGGCGACCAGGTCCTGGATGCCGTCGCCGGGCAGGAAGTCACCGTTGTGCGTGATCAGCGACGGCTTCCCGGCCTGGTCGAGCCAGTAGTCGCCGCCGTCGGAGATGCCGTCCTCGTCGAGGTCGGCTTCCAGGCTCACACCGTCCCGGTGGGCCGCCTGGAGCGACACGTGGATGTCACCGGTGGTGGTCGCCGGGTACAGCCGCAGGTCACCGGTGGCGTCCAGGAGGTAAAGGTCGGCCACCCCGTCGCCGGTCACGTCTCCGGCGGCGCCGCCCAGCGCAGCTGGAGCGACGCGCAGGGGCGGACCGTCCGGGTCGACACCTTCACGGACGCGGCACGCACCGCGTTCCGCTCGACCACCTACTCCTTCGACGCGCGGGGCGACCAGGTCAAGGCGGAGGACTCGTCCAAGAACGTCTGGTCCTGGACCTACGACGCGCTCGGCCGGCAGCTGACCTCCACCGATCCGGACACCGGCACGAGCAGCACCACGTACGACGTGCTCGGCCGGCCCGAAACGGTCACCGACAGCAAGCAGAACACGATCTGGACCGCGTACGACGAACTCGGCCGCGCGACCGAGCAGCGACGCGACTCGTCCACCGGTGAACTACTGGCCTCGTCCGTCTACGACCAGGTCATCGGCGGTCTCGGGCTGCCGTCCTCGTCCACCCGCTACACGGACGGGCTGCCGTACACCGATACGATCACCGGCTACACCCCCGAGTACCAGCCGACCGGGACCAAGCTGACGCTGCCCGCGACGATCGCGGCGCAGTACGGGCTGCAGGAGACGTACGCCTACGCCTACGAGTACAGCGAGAGCGGCCAGCTGAGGACGGCGTCCCTTCCGGCGGCGGGCGGACTGTCCCCGGAGAAGATCGTCACCCGGTACAACGAGGACGGTCTGCCGGTCTCGACGTCCGGTCTTGACTGGTACAACGCGGACACCGACTACAGCGTGTACGGCCAGGTGCTCCGGGCCGTCACGGGTGAGAATCCCAACCGGGTCTGGACGACCAACCTGTACGACGAGCGCACCGGTGAGCTGACGAAGACGTACACCGACCGCGAGTCCACCAGCGACACCTCGGCGGTGCTCGGCAACCGCGTCAACATGCGTTCCTACGCGTACGACCCGGCTGGCAACGTCACGAAGATCGAGGACGAGGTCGACTCGGTCACCGACCGCCAGTGCTTCAGCTACGACCCCATCGGTCAGCTGACGGAGGCGTGGACGGCGTCGGACACGGAGTGCGCGGTGCAGGCCGACGGGACGCCGAGCGCGCCGACGATCGGTGCCGCGGGCGACGGGTACCACAAGTCGTACACGTACGACGCGATGGGCAACCGCAAGACCGAGGTCGACCACTACCTCGGCGCCGCAGGCAGCCCGACCACGGTCCTCGACCCGGCCAAGGACGCCACCACCTCGTACACCTACGGCAAGGCGGACGGCACCCAGCCGCACACCCTGACCGGGATATCGTCCACCTACCTGACGGACGCGGGTGCCAAGGTCACCAAGGCCTCGACCCGGACGTACGACAAGGCCGGAAACACCGAGACCCGAACCGACGGCGGCGACGAACAGGGCCTCACCTGGACCTGGGACGGCAAGCTGGAGTCGGTCACCGGCTTCGGCGAGAGCGGCGCGGGGGCCTGGATCGGTCTCTCCGGCAAGTGCCTCGACCTCTCGTCCGGTTCAACGGTCGCGGGCACCGCGCTCCAGCTCTACGCCTGCAACGGCACCCGCGCCCAGCAGTTGAGGATCGAGGGTGCCACACCCACCGATTCGTCCAAGGGCACGTTGAAGGTCCTCGGCCGGTGTGTCGTGCCGAAGGACGGCGCGACCGCCGACGGAACAGCGGTCGTGATCGCGGACTGCACCGGGGCCGCGGACCAGCAGTGGACCGCGGTCGAGGCCGGTCACAAACTCAAGCACGTCGCCTCGGGCAAGTGCCTGGTGGTCCCGGGTGCCAACACGGCCTCGGGCACGGACCTTCAGCTCGGTACGTGTGACGCGAGCGGGGCAGCCCAGTCGTGGGCCCCCGCGGACGAGACCACGTACGTCTACGGGCCTTCCGGTGAGCGGCTGATGGCGCTCACCGCGAGCACCCGGACGCTGTACCTCGGGGACACCACCGTCTCGGTCAACGTCGACGGGACGCCTGCCTACACCGAGCGTTACTACCAGCAGGCCGGCGGCCCGGTGGTGATGCGCTTCAAGCAGGGCGGCGGCGCCGACCAGTTGTCGATGCAGGTCACCGACCAGAACGGCACTGCCTACGCCGACGTCAAGCTGGCCGCGGGCAACGCGGTGAAGTTCGAGAAGACCGATCCGTTCGGTGTCGCTCGCAAGGAGAGCGCCAACTGGCAGTCCCATAAGGGGTACATCGGAGGCACCGATGACAACTCCAGCGGGCTCGTGCACCTGGGCGCCCGCGAGTACGACCCGGAGACGGGCCGGTTCATCTCGGCCGACCCCGTGCTGGACCTGGCCGACCCGGTCCAGATGAACGGGTACGTCTACTGCGAGAACAACCCGGTCACCTTCGCCGACCCGAGCGGTCTGATGTCGGACGACGGCAGCGGAGGCAGAGGCTTTGGCGGCGGTGGCGGCACGGCCGAGACCGCGGAGGAGGCGTGGGCCAACCAGCAGCTGAACACGTCGATGTCCGACATCATCCTCAACGTCGGCTGGGCGGTCTTCAAGGAGTTCGTCGGCTGGAACGATGTCGTGAGCTACTTCTCGCGCGGCGACATGTGGGCCTGCGGTTCGCTGATCATCGACGCGATCCCGTGGACGTCGGTCTTCAGCAAGGGCAAGAAGATCTGGCGCGCGGTCGAGAAGACGTTCAGCGCGATCAGCGCCTGGCGCAAGGCCCAGGAGAAGGCCCGCAAGATCATCGCAGCCGCCAAGGCAGCCCGCGAAGCGGCCAAGCGCGCTGCCGCAGCAGCCAAGGCAGCGGCCAAGAAGGCCGCACAGCAAGCGAAGAAGAAAGCACAGCAGGCAGCCACCAGAGCAGCGAAAAAGGCAGCGGAGAAGACCGGAAACGTCGCCCAGAAGTCCAAAAAAGCAGCAGCCAAGACGAACGAGAAAGTCAAGAGCGCTGCCCAGAAGGAGCGGAAATCGGTCAGCAGTAACGCCAAGAAGAGCTGCGAGGACGAAAGCAACAGTTTCGTTCCCGGCACCCAGGTGGTGATGGCGGACGGATCGACAAAGCCAATCGAAAAGGTCAAGAACGGCGACAAGGTCGTCGCGACAGACCCGGAAACGGGCGAGACGAGCGTCGAGACCGTCACGGCCGAGATCGTCGGCGAAGGCGTCAAGCACCTGGTCAAGGTCACGATCGACACGGATGGCGAGAAGGGAAGCAAGACCTCCTCAGTCACAGCAACGGACGGCCACCCATTCTGGGTTCAGGCGCTGGGCAAGTGGATCGACGCCACCGACCTCACGGCCGGCGAATGGCTCCGCACGAGCGCAGGCACCTACATCCAGATCACGGCAGTCGACCGTTGGACAGTGGGGCACGCGAAGGTCCACAACCTCACGGTCAACGACCTCCACACGTACTATGTGCTGGCGGGGGCTGCGCCGGTACTAGTTCACAACTGCAACTCTGGTGTGAACTCGGCTGGTGATGCGTGCGCTTGTGGAGGTGGCCCTCAGGCCTATTCGGTTGCCTTCGAGATGACGCTGAATGCCGCCGATTTCGGTCGATCTCGCAGCACGCATTTTAGGCGGGCGAACGAGGCGCTTGATGCGGCGCTTCAGTCGGACGCGGGCTTCGCTCAATCGATGGATCAGCTCATTCCTGGTATCGGGAGTGCGGTTTCCTCGCGGGGAGGTAGGCGAACCCCGGCCGGTTGGACTTGGCAGCATGAGCCGGCCTCCAACGCCGGCGGGCGGCAGGGTGTAATGCGCCTTGTACCGCGCTCCCAGCATGATCCTGGGTCGCTGTGGCAGCATCTGCTGCACCCCGGCGGGGCCGGTGGCTATGCGGAGTGGGCGGTTCCGAACGGCGCCCCACGTAACAGGAGGTGAGCAGAAAGTGTCGATCACGCTAACGCATCGCGATGGAGGCATGGAGGGCGGCACTGAGGCCGACCTTGCAGCCCTCGTCGCCGAGCTCGACGAGCCAGTCGATGAGGAACATCCAGACGTGGCGGTCACGGACGATGATTCCTCCTGGAATGTTTCAGCGTTTCAAGACGGAACTCTGGTACTCGAAAATCTAGATGACAGTGATGTGCGGCCCCGCCACATTCGTGACGTCCCGCGCGCAGAAATGCTCAAGGTGATAGGCATGTTGGTTCGCGGCGATCTGGATTCCATCCAACAGCTGGATTGGCATCCCGGTTACGGCTGAACCGGCTGATTTCATGCCCGCTCGGCAGGGCTCTGCTGGCTAGTACTCCAGCCGTAGATCGTGATCTTGCTGGTAGGGCCGGTGTGGGCATGGGTGCGGCCACCGTTGATCATCGTGAGTTGTGTGGACTG
>NZ_JBVHDS010000023.1:0-61696 GCF_055563255.1 Streptomyces sp. NPDC002958
AACGACCGACTCGTCCGCACCGCTCCGAGCACCTACAAGATCACCCTCCCCGACATCTTGACGCCACCGCCGAATCCTTAACTTCGTGGCATTGGTCGAGTATCTGGCGGTGGCAATAGCCCTCGGGCCTGCCGCCCCGGCTCTCCATCCACGCCGGCGTCGGAAAAGCCTGCCGGACCACCGCCCACTCCGCATCACTCATGTCCTAGCCGTAACAAGGCTTCCGGCCGGGGTGATCGGCCGCGTTCCCGGACCTGTGGGCGAGACAGTCACACCCTGGAGTGGACGGGCTGGACTGAACGAACGGGACCACGCAAGACTGCAACAACAAGGGCCTCCCTGTCGCTCCGGCTTCGATAACCGCGAGCTACCAGGAGGCCCTTTCTTCATGCCCGCACAGCGGCGAACTCACCCGATCCAGCACCCTGTTCGATCAAGAACGACCGCACGATCGGAAAGAAAACAGCTTGTTAGGTGCCCCAAGTGATCCTTATCGGATAGGTTGTAATCTTCTTTCAGGTGTGACACCTGAGGAGATGGAAGAGGTCCGGCCGCATCTGGAGGCCTTCGCCGCCGAGATGCTTGGCCCGCTGGCCCGCCGGGACCAGCGGGCCAAGGGCGAGCTGTACCTGCGCGGGCTGATGTTGGACGGCAAGCGCAAGTCGATGCAGCCGATGGCCGAGCGTCTGGGCGTGGACCACCAGCAGCTGCAGCAGCTCGTCTCCTCCTCGACCTGGGATTACTCCAAGGTCCGGAAAAGACTGGCCCGTTGGGCTGCGGCGCATACCTCTCCCGAGGCGTATGCCATCGATGACGTGGGCTTTCCCAAGGACGGCTACGACTCGCCGGGGGTGGCGCGGATGTACTGCGGCGCGCTGGGCGAACGCGGCAATTGCCAGATCGGGGTCAGTGTGAACCTGGTCAGCGACCGCGCCTCTTCCGCTGTCGACTGGCGCCTGTTCCTGCCGGAGAGCTGGGACGACGCCAAGCAGGGCGAAGACCTGCTGCTGGCCGAGGCCATCCGGCGCCGCCGCACCAAGGCGGGCATCCCGGACACCGCACGGCACCGGGAGAAGTGGCGCCTGGCCCTGGACATGCTCGACGAGGTGCGCGGGGAATGGGAACTGCCCGACCTGCCGGTCGTCGCCGACGCCGGATACGGCGACGCCACCGGCTTCCGCGAGGGCCTGACCGAGCGCGGCCTGACCTACGCGGTCGCGGCCAAAGCCACCACAACCGCCTACCCGGGCGACGCGACGCCCGAACGCCCGCCGTACTCCGGACAGGGCCGCCCTCCCGTGTCCGCCTACCCCCAGCCGCACACCACCCTGCGCGCCCTGGCCCTGGCCGCCGGACAACCGGCCACCCGCACCGTCACCTGGCGCCAGGGCAGCAAGGCCACCAGGCACAACCCGAACGCCGACATGCGCTCACAGTTCCTGGCCCTGCGGGTCCGGCCCGGCCAACCGATCCATCCGCCGGTCCACCGATGGCTCCCTGCCCGCATGCTGGCTGCTCGTCGAGTGGCCTCCCGACTCCGCCGAGCCGACCGACTACTGGCTCTCCACGCTGCCCACCGACACCCCACCGCACGATCTGGTACGAATCGCCAAGATCCGCTGGAGAGTTGAGCACGACTACCGCGAGCTCAAGGACGGCCTCGGCCTGGACCACTTCGAAGGCCGCAACTACCTCGGCTGGCACCGCCACGTCACCCTCACCTCCCTCGCCCAAGCCTTCTGCACCCTCCTGCGACTCGACCCAAAAGCCCCTGCGCCGGCCTGACCCTCTACGCGGTCCTCCGCGAACTCCAGGCCCTCCTGGCCACCTGGACCGGCGCCTGCTCCATATGCGGCCAACCCGCACCAACACCCGAACCACTCCACCGCACGTAACAAAGCCCTACTAGGCAGGGGTGGACAGCCCACTGCCAGCGGCTGTTCCGACCTCCCGAGGGCGAGGCCCTCGCTAATGCGCTCTTGCCCGGCGTGATCGCTCTCCGCCGATATTGAACAGCACGGCACCGGCGACGCGCTCATCGGGAGGCTCGGTCCGACGATCGGCGATCATGTCACGCACGCGTGCGGGCAGCGCACGGACCGGCCGGTGGGCGATCTCGCTCAAACCCCGGTGGACCGGGGTGTCGAGCACATCGGGCTCAACGCTGTCGGTGATGCCCCAATGCGCGGTCTCCCGCGCTAACCGTCTGCCATCGTCCAGGGAAGGTTCCTGAGGGTAGCGTATCGAACCCGCCTCGCTCGACGACCGTGCCCCCGACTCCGGCATCGGAGCGCGAACGGGCATGCGCAAGTCATCCAGTCCTCTGCGGTGCAGGCTTTGGACTTCCGCCCACGCCGCCCGCAGTGCGTCGCCGCGCACCGATTCGGCATCGCACAGGAGGCGGTGCCACGGCACGCTGCGCTTACGCACGTAGGTCGGCGAAGGCGACGGCCATTGAAGGACGGCCCTCACTGTGAGTGCGGACACGACTGTGCAGCCTAGCTGCCGTTGACTGCCGGCCCCATGGCGACAGGCCAGAGGAGCGCGCGATGGCGACACAGGCAGCCAGTTCCGATGGTTGTACAGCACGTAGGCCGGCAGGCAACCCTCCGCTGCGGCGTCCTCCACCAGCATCTCACTCTGCAGACGCCCACTCCCTCGAACGCGGTGTTCAAGTTCGTATCCGACGCCGCCCGGCTTCGCGCGCTTGGCCTGTACGCGCATCCCGAAGCCCACCTTCCCCGAGTAGAACCACCACTCCCAGTCGGCCCCGTTGTGGGACTCCTGGTATGGAGTGAACTCGGTAATCACCACGCGGTCGCCGTGTCGCCTGGCCAACTCCTGCAGATTGGTCGTCGTGACCACCTCTTCACGCGGCACCCGCTCACGAAGGTATGCCTCAGACAGATGCTCGAACGTCCACTCGGCCCGGTCACGCAAGGTTCGGCAGAGCGTCCCGTCCCGCAGGTCGCGGCCGCAGCCAGAGCAGTACGCGAAGTGATCGCCGACCTCAGCACCGCAAGCACACTGGGCCACTCGTCAGCACCTCCCGCCCCCGAAAGCCAAACAGTCAGCCAAGACTACTGTTCAGCTACTGAGGTTGCACTCGTGGAGTCGTAGGGACTGACAGCGTGCAGGCCCTGGGGCATCAAGCCGGGCATGAGGTATCCACGGGGAGGCGGGCTGTCCACCGAACGGCAGCATTTCCAGGAGGAGTTACGGTTTCAGGCGGCCGAGCGGTTCGCCCGGGGTGAGGCGAGCCCGCTGATCGCCAAGGAGCTGCGTTCGACTCCCACCGCTGGAAGCCTGCTCTGGCGTCGGCCGGCCTCATTAAGCCCCTCGACCCCAACACGAGGGGACGGCCGCGACATGATGATGCACGCCCTCCGACACCTGTACGCGTCGACGGTGATCAACGGCGGGGTAGACGTGCACACACTCGCGGATCGGCTCGGACACGCCGATCCTGCGTTTACTCTGCGTAAGTACGTTCACCGGATCGTGGGAGCCGGTTCCAAGATCCGCATCGCGGTCCGGAGCGACTACACCAGGGCCGCGTGACTCCTGCGCTGTTCGGCTTGTGCAACGACCGTGCAAGATGATCTTCGGACGGTTCGTTTGCGCAGGTCAGATGCGTTGTAGAGGAGTTCCGAGACATCTGAAGGTTCTGAGAGAGAACAGCGTAGACCCTCCTGACCCGCGCGGATGCGGGACAGGAGGGTGCCCAGGACATACACCGAAGTCCGGCTGGAGTACGAGAGACGCCGAAGTGTGCGGAGAGCGCCGCCCCGGCCGCAGTGATCTTGTCCCGGCCCGCGACCTGACCCGCTTGCGCCGTCCGCACGGCCGTGGCCTCCCCCGGACGGACGGCGACAAGCGCCACGACTCCTCAACGGGTCGCGTAATAAAGGGTGTTGTGTGCGGTGTCCGGCAGGTAGAGCACATCGTGACCGTCCGAGTCCCGTCGCACCGCAAGCCGGTCCGCGCTCACGCCCGGCGTGGCGGACTGCGCGGTCCAGGCCCCATCCGCCGACTGGGTCGCGGAAAAGACCCGGTCGGTGCCCGAGGTGGTCACGTAGTAGATCCGCTTGGTGTCCGTCTCGTCCCAGGTGATGCCGAGGGCGGCCGCGGTCTGCCCGTCGGCGTACACGGTCTTGCCGACCCAGCCGCCACCGCTCGGATAGGCGTAGTACACGCGGAAGTGACCACCGCTGTCCGCCGAGCGGTAGCGGTAGGCGATCTTCGGGGTGGAGCCGTCGAGGGTGAGCTTGGCGCTCTGCACCGCGGGACCGGTGTACGCGTTGTCGACGCTCCACTCCTCCCCCGCGGTGAGGTCCTGGACGACGTCGGAGGTTGCGGGCGTGAGCGGGGTGGTGACGGTCGTGTTCGTACTGTCCGCGAAGGAACCGGTTGACGGGTCGTAGGCCAGATAAGAGAGCTGGTGGCGGAACGCGGTCGCCGGCGCCTTCGCCCACTCGTAGAGGAGGTGCACGCGGCCGGAGGCGTCCACCGTGAGGTCGTCAGGGTACACGGAGCGATACAACGCACTCGCGAAGGTCGCGACGACGCTCCAGCGGGAGTTGGCGTTGTCCCAGCGGTACAGCTTGCCGGGACGCTGGTCGGAGCCGGTACCGACGCGGGCGGCCAGGTACAGGTCGCCGTTGGGCGCGGTGGTGACGACCGGGTAGGTGATGCCCACACCCTGATCGGGCAGTTCGGATGCGTGGTCGGTGACGTCGCCGCCGGGGGCCTCGGTGCGGAAGTAGCGCCAGGAGTTGGCGTGCATGGAGGTGAAGACGTGCAGGCGACCGCTGCCGTCGCGGGCGATCGACGGCTGGTTGTGGCCGTTGTCGTCGGGGAACTCGGCCTGCTGCCCGTCGCTGTTCAGCAGCGGCAGCCGGCTCCAGACCCCGTCCGGGTCGCGCCGTGCGACGGCGGGCCGGTGCGTCGCGGCCGTCGAGCCCGGCTCGTTGAAGGCGAAGTACGTGTACTGCCCGCGGCCCTTGTACGTGGCGACCGGCGTCCACCAGGCGGCCTGGTTCGACGCGTCCATCGCGTAAGGAACCTTCTCGATCACCGTCGCCGCGGCTGCCGTGGGCTGCGCGGTGTCGGCCCCGGCGGCCGGAGCGGGCAGGAGGAGAGCGGCCAGGGCCGCAGCCGAGGCGGTGTACGTGCGTACCGTGGGACGTCGCAAGATGAGCTCCTTCGCGGGTGCGTGTGCGGGCGTGGGAGATGACGCGGACGGCAACGGCCCGAGGGCCGGCCGCCGCGGTCGTCGTGCGGGGTGGGGTACGGAGCAGGGCCCGGCGAGGCGTGCGGCGCTCGCCAGGCCCGGGCCACGGCGCTCGGCTCAGCGCTTGATGAGCGCGGCGGCCTCCTCGCCGGCCTGCTTCATCGCGTCCTTCGGCTTCGACGTGCCGACGAGGACGGCCTGTACCTGCTTGGCGACGGCCTCCTCGATCTGGGCGTTCTGCGCGAACTGCCAGAACGGGCTGCCGGTCGCCGTCTTTGTGATCTTCTCGGTCCACTCCGTGGTGAAGGTGTCCTTGGCGACCTCAGGAGCGGCCAGACCCGCGGTGGTGGACGGCGGCAGTGCGCGTGCGGCGAAGTACTCGGAGGTGGTGGCCTCGTCGGTGGTGGTGTGCAGCGCGAACTCGGTCGCCGCGTCCTGCCCCTTGCCCTGCACGATCGCGATCACACCGCCCCACAGCAGCGCCTGCGGCGTGTCGCCGGCCTTGAGCACCGGACGCTCCATCGGCTGCATGGCGTCGGCCAGCGTCTTGTCCTTGGACTGGGCGGAGGTCACGCCCTTGCCGATGATCGCGTCGTCGTAGAAGGCGGCCTTGCCCTGCCCGAACAGGGCGCGCGCGTCGAAGCGGTCCACGTCGGCGGCGATCAGCTTCTCGTCATGCAGCTTCTTGTACCAGGTGACCGCGTCGACCGAGGCGTCGTCGCCTATCGTGACCTTCCCGCCGTCGAGCAGCTTGCAGCCGAAGGTCTGCATCCACGGGAAGATGTCCTTGAGCTGCGCGACCTTGGTGGCGGCGGCGTACGGCACGACTCCGCCGCCGAGCCCCTTCAGCTCGCGCAGCGCCGCCTCGAACTCCTCCACGGTGGTGGGATGCTTCTTGATCCCGGCCTTCTCCAGAAGCTTGGAGTTGGCGATCACACCGATCGATCCGGTGTTCCACGGCAGCCCGTACTGCTTGCCGTCGTACACGCCGCTCTTCAGTGCCACGTCCGTGTAGCCGCCCTTGCCGGCCACCGATCCGAGGTCGACCAGCTTGCCCATCTGCGCCATCGCGGCGAGCCAGGCGATGTCGAGGTGCACCGCACCCGTCGTCTCCCCGCCGCCCAGCTTGAGGGTGAGCTGGCTCAGGTACTCGTTGTACGGGTACGAGACCGCGCGGATCTTCGACTTCTCGGCCTTCTCCCATGCCGCGATGATCTTTTCGATCGAGGGCTTGGCGGCCTCCTCGTTGAGCGACCAGGAGGTGAAGTCGAAGTTCTTGGACTTCGGGTCGCCGCCGTTGGACGGGGAGCCGGCGCCGGACGGCGCACAGGCGCCGAGCACACCGGCGCCCGCTGCACCGAGCGCGCCGATACCGAACATGCGCAGCGCGCCGCGCCGGCTGATGCCAGAGGTGGTCATGATCTCTCCATGGGAGTGTGCGGGAGGGGAGGTACGTGAGGGCGCGGGCCGAACCTGCTGGTTCAGCTCTTGACCGAACCGGCGGTCATGCCACCGACGAGGTAGCGCTGCAGGAACATGAAGGCGACGATCACGGGGACCGACACCACGAGCGAGGCAGCCATCAGCTGCGGCCAGGCGGTCTGGAATTCGCCGATGTAGGTGGAGACGAGCCCGGGGGGCAGGGTCTGCTTCTCCTTGTCGGCCAGGGTCAGCGCGAAGATGAAGTCGTTCCAGCCGCGTACGAAGGCGAAGAGCCCGGCGGCGATCATCCCCGGCGCGGCAAGCGGCGCCACGATGGAGTGCAGCGTCCGCCACCGGGACGCGCCGTCGATGGACGCCGCTTCCAGCAGTGCGTCCGGGATGGTGTCGAAGATGCCCTTCAGCATCCAGACGCACAGCGGCATGGTGAACGTGGTGAAGGAGAGCACCAGGGCGCTGTACGTGTTGAGCATGCCGAAGCTGGAGAAGACGGTGTACAGCGTCACCAGCAGAAGCGCCTGGGGGAACATCTGGGAGGCCAGTACCAGGTGCATCAGCGACCGCCGCCCCCGGTAGCGGAACTTGGAGAACGAGTAGCCCATGTACGTGGCGACGATCACGCTCAGCACGGCGGTGATCGAGGCCACGACGAGCGAGTTGATCATGTACTTGATCAGCTGGTCGTTCTCGGCCAGGGCCGTGAAGTTGCTGAGGGTGAGATCGGTGGGTATCAGCTTCGGCGGGAACTGGAAGGTCGACTCAGGGGTGCTCAGCGCGGTGGCGAGCAGCCAGTAGACCGGCAGCAGACCGAAGGCGCCGATGACGACGACCGCGCTCCAGGCGGCGATCCGCGAGCGCAGCAGGTCCTTGCGCATACGGCGCCGGGCGCTGTGCCCGGTCCGCGTGGCGGACGGCTGCGGCCGGTCGACGGCGGACAGCGGGGTGGAGGTGGTGGAAGTCATCAGGCGTCGCCCTTCCGCTCGGTGATCCTGAGGTAGACGGCGACGAGGAGAAGCAGGAGCAGCATCCACAGTCCGCCCAGTGCGGTGGCCCGGCCGATGTCGAAGCCCTTGAAGGCGGTCTGGTACACGGCGGTCGCGAACGTCTCGGTGGTGCCGGCGGGGCCGCCGCCGGTGAGGACGTAGATGGTGTCGAAGTGCTGGAAGTTCCAGATGAACTCCAGCAGCAGCACGATCGAGGCGACACCGCGGACCTGCGGCCAGGTGACGGCGAAGAAGCGCCGGATGGATCCCGCCCCGTCCATCGAGGCCGCCTCGTGCAGCTCCTTGGGCACGGTCTGCAGACCAGCCAGGAGCATCACCATCATCCAGGGGAAGCTGGCCCAGGTCTTGGTGACGATCACGGCGAGCATCGCGGTGCCGGGCCGGCCGAGCCAGGCCACGGACTCGTCGATGATCCCGGCCTCCATGAGGACGCCGTTGAGCACCCCGTAGTTCGCGTTGAAGATCCACATCCAGAGGAAGGAGACCACCACACCCGGGATCACCCAGGGGAACAGGAACAGGCCGCGCAGGAAGCCGCTGCCCTTGAGTCCGGTGTTCAAGGCGAGCGCGAGCGCGAAACCGATCACGAAAGGGACGAGCGTCGCGCCGACGGTGAAGATCAGCGTCTGCTCGAGGATGGCGAGGAAGTCGCCGTCCAGCCAGTAGGTGAAGTTGTCCAGGCCGACGAACTCCCGGCCCGGAAGCCGCAGATCCTGCCTGAAGAAGCCGGTGAACAGTGCCGACAGCAGCGGGTAGAAGATGATCGCCGCGAACAGGGCGAGGCCCGGTGCGGTCAGCAGCAGGGCGAACGCACCGTTGGAGAGCCGTCCCCCGCTCCGCTCACGGGGCGGGGGCGCCTTCTGGGGAGGTGCGGCCGTACTCATGGGTCTGTCCTCTCAAATGGTGGCGGGAGCGCCGTAGCCCTGCGCGAACGTCGCCCCTGCTGCGATGAATGCAAGTTGCAGCATGCGGGATCGTTCTCCATATCGTGCGATGGCGTCAACCCTTTTCGTCGGTGAATCACCGATTCTGTGCAGGACCTGGGACACGGCCCACCTGCCGCGAACTTGCACTTCGGCGTCACGACGGCCAGGTCGGTGGCCGCAATCGGAACTTACAGCGGATCCCAAAGGTTGAACAGTGGTTGCACAATATGGATGTGATGTACGTTCAAGGCCGCTCCGCCGCGCCGGGGAGTATCCGAGCTTCACACCAAGGAGGCCGCACCGTGCGGGAAGAAGAGGTCCATTACGACATCGCCGTGATCGGCGGGGGATTGGCGGGGACCTGCGCGGCCATCGCTGCGGCCCGGCTCGGCCGACGCGTCGCCCTGGTCAACAACCGGCCCGTCCTGGGTGGCAACGCCAGCAGCGAGATCCGTGTCTGGGTCTGCGGCGCCACCGCACACGGCGTGCACCGCTGGGCCCGCGAGACCGGGATCATGGGCGAGCTGTACACCGAGAACCAGTACCGCAACCCCGAGGGCAACCCCTACTACTGGGACCAGGTCGTCCTCGACGCCGTCCGCGCCGAACCGAACATCGACCTCTATCTCAACACCGACGTACGCGAGGTCGACGCGAGCGGCCCCGCCGACAGCCGCGAGGTGCACTCCTGCACCGGCTGGATGATGGGCTCGGAGCGCCGCATCACCTTCCGCGCGAGCCAGTTCCTCGACTGCACCGGAGACGGCCTGGTCGGCCACCTCGCCGGCGCCCGCTACCGCATCGGCCGTGAGGCGCAGTCCGAGTTCGACGAGCCCTGGGCACCGTCCGAGGCGGACCGGGCGCTGCTCGGCTCGACGACCCTCTTCCACACCAGGGACACGGGCCGGCCGGTGAAGTTCGTACCGCCCGCCTACGCCAAGGACTTGTCGACCACACCCATCCTGCGCAACCGCATCCTGCGCACCGGCGACAACGGCTGCGACTACTGGTGGATCGAATGGGGCGGCGAACTCGACACCGTCCACGACAACGAGCGCATCCGCGACGAGCTCCAGGCCGTGATCATGGGTGTCTGGGACCACATCAAGAACTCCGGCCAGTTCCCGGACGCGGCGAACCTCACCCTGGAATGGGTCGGCAGTCTCCCCGGCAAGCGCGAGTACCGCCGTTTCGTCGGCGATCACGTCCTCACCCAGCAGGACATCCTCCAGCAGCGCCAGTTCGAGGACCGGATCGCCTTCGGCGGCTGGTCCGTCGACCTCCACCCGGTACAGGGCATGTACGCCGAGGAGCCCGGCGCGCGCCAGCGGTACGCGGACGGCATCTTCCACATCCCACTGCGCTCCCTCTACTCGGCGAACGTGACGAACCTGCACTTCGCCGGGCGCAACATCTCCGCCACCCACATCGCTTTCGGGGCCACCCGCGTCATGGCCACCTGCGCGACACTCGGCGAGGCTGCGGGTACCGCCGCGGCCCTGTGCGTCGCCGAGAACCTCACGCCGCGGGAACTCGCCACCGAACGAGCGGAACTGGTGCGCCGCACCCTGCTGCGCCAGGACGCCTCCGTGATCGGCCTCGCCGACGTGGACCCCGACAACCTGGCGCGCACGGCCCGCGTCACCGCCTCCTCCTGCCTGAACCGTCTGGCCGCCGAACCCACGCAGGACGCGCCCGGCACCCCGTACCCCCTCACCCGCGACCTCGCCCTCCTGCTGCCGGTCGACCCCTCGCTCGACACGGTCGACCTGCTCGTCCACGGCGCCCCGGACGACCGGTCCCGCGAACTCACCGTGGAACTGTGGAGCACGGGCAGGCCCGAGAACGCGGTCCCCGCCGACCACCTCCTCACGACCACGGTCACCGTCCCGCCAGGCGGCCCCCACTGGGCCACGGCCCGCCTCGACCACCACCCCGACACGCCCCGGAACGCGATCCTCGTCGTCCGAGCCTGTGCCGACACGGCCCTTGTCCTTCTCCCCGAACGCACCGACGGTGTCCTCGCCCTGCGCAGGAAGGTCGAGGGGGACGCGGGCGTCGACCACGACATCCCGGAGGAGGACGGCCAGCCGGTCCTGGAGTGGCAGGCCCGCGGCCTGCGCCGGCAGACCTTCGCCTTCCGGGCGGCCCCCGACACAAGGGCGTTCCACCCCGAACGGGCTGCAGGCGGATACCAACGTCCCTACGGCGGACCCAACATGTGGTCCTCCGCGCCGGACGACGACGCCCGGTGGCTCCGTCTGGACTGGCAGGACGAGCAGGAACTCACCGAGATCCGCCTGGTCTTCGACGATGACGTCGACGAGTACCTCAACAACCTGCACCGCCACCGCACCCCGTACGAGGTCATGCCGGAACTCGTACGCGACTACCGCGTCCAGAGGTGCGACGCCGCCGGTACATGGCACACGCTCCTGACGGTGACGGACAACCGGCGACGCCACCGCGTACACGCGTTGAAGGCCCCGGACGGCGGCCCCGTACGCACCGACGCACTTCGACTCGTGGTCGACGCGACGCACGGGGCACGGCACGCGCACGTGATCGCCTTCAAGGCGTACGGCGCATAGCCATATGGCGAAGGGGTCCGGTGGAGGCCGATCGGCCTCCACCGGACCCCTTCGCCGTGTACGTCAGAGCGCGCCGAGTGCCTGGCTGATGGCGTCGGCGGCCTCGATGACCTCGCGTACGAGGGCGAGGCGCTGCCCCTCGGTGTCGGAGCGGTCCCCGAGCACCGAGGTCGGGCCCCAGAGGGAGATGGCCGCGACGATCTCCCCCGAAGCGTCCCTGACCGGTGCAGCAAGGGACGCACGGCCCAGGGCGCGCTCCTCGGCCTCGACGGCGTAACCGGTGCGCCGGACGGTGTCGATCTCGGCGTCGAGGAGGTCGTGACTGGTGGTCGTGTACTCCGTGTGCGCGTCGAGAGGATCTCCCAGCAGCTTGCGACGCTCTTTGGGGGTCAGACCGGTGAGCAGGCACTTGCCGATGCTCGTGGCATGCAGCGGGGCAGTGTGTCCGGCCTGCGTATAGGACTTGGGGGCGCGCGTGCCCTCGAAATTGCACAGGAACATCAGCTCGCCACCGCGGCGTACGGCCACGTTGGCCCCGAGCCCGGTGCGGGTGGCGAGGCCCTGGAGCACCATGCGGGCGGCCCGGTGCACGGGGTGGCGGTTGGTGGCGGTGGCGGCCAGGGGGAGAAGGCCCAGGCTGAGGCGGTAGAGGTTGCTGACCGGATCGCGTTCGACCATGTCGAGGCGTTCCAGAGTGGACAGCAGGCGGGAGGTGGTCGAGGAGCCCAGTCCGGTGAGCTCGGCGACGTCGGAGACACGGAGTTCGGCCCGGCCGGAATCGAGTGCGCGCAGCACCGATACCGCTCGTTCGACGCTCTGGTTTGTCCCTGAATCAGTCGCCCGCGTAACCATGGCCCTCCTCGTTCTGCAAATCCCTTGCACATTCTGCATCAGCATATCGCGCCTGATCGACGCCCGTACCTGAAAATCAGCGACCGTGGCAGTTCCGCGATGTCCTGCGGGCCGGACGTCCGTGACGTCGCGGAACCACCAGGTCACAGGGCAGGAACCCGTGAGGACCTCGGCCTGGCGGAGCCGGTCGTGCGGCGGACGGTCAGGTGGTGGGGCGCGGCACCATGGGATCCGGCCCCGACAGGAAGCGTCGCTGGGCCTCTTCCAGGGCCGCCGCCTCGGCCCGCTCGCCCGGGTGGTCGAAGTGCCCCGCCTGCAGAACCACGAGTTCGCGCGGCCCGGCCAGTGCGTTGTGCACCGCGAACTGCCCGGGTGGGGGTACCGATGGATCGAACAGGGCGGCGCCCACATGTACGGGGATCTTGAGGTGCCGGGCCGCCGTCGCGGCGTCGAAGTACGCGAGGACATCCAGCACCGAGGGTTCCTCGGCGAGCCGCGTACGCACCGACTCACCGCTGCCCGTGCACGGAAGTGTCACCCGGAGCGGATGGTTTCCGAAGGTCGGCACCGTCAGGCCGGCGGCATGGAAACGGTCGTCCCAGGGGAGTGCCAGCGCCCCGATGCCGCCGCCGAAACTCGTGCCCAGGTACGTCAGCCGTCCGGCAGCCTGCGGCACCAGCCGCTGCAGTGCCGTGGCCGCGCACCAGACGTCCGCCACGCATCCGCCGATGAGGTACGACTCCCTGGCGCCGATGCCGTGCAGGACGTGCCCCGCCGACTTCGAGGGAACGCCGGGCAGCAGGCTCCGCGTCCCGAGCCCGCGCAGACAGGGCCAGATGGTCGCGGTCTCCGGCGGGGACTGCCAGGGATCCGGGGCCTCCCGGCCTCCGTATCCGTGGGTCGCCACACAGCCCTGTGTGACCCGGCCGCCGGCAGGGACGGTCAGCCACCCGCCGATACGGACGCCGTCGGCGGACGTGTACGTGACGTCGGCAATCTGCATGCCGTCCACCGTGGCCCAAGGCCCCTCGATCCGAGGCGCCGTGTCGATACGCAGCGCACTCGCATAGCGCTCTCGCCAGAAGTCGGCGAAGTCGTCCGGGCCCGGCGGCGCCTTCACCGCGAGGAGGCGCCGCAGGTCGTAGCCGTGGGCGGGATCGAAGGGAAAATCATGGGGCAGCGAGCCGAGTTCGCCGGTGTCCGTCGTGAGCGGATGGGTGGACAAGATCTCTCCTTGTTCGGTGTGCGAAGTGACCAGCACGTCTACCGGAAGGGTTCCCGGCGCGACGCACCCTGTCCTGTCGGCGTGGAACCCCCCTACCGGGCCTGACCCGCCGACTCGACGGGTCACGTCCCGCTGGGCGGTGTGGTCACGGGCAGCTGTTTCGATGCGAACGGCGGTGGTCGGTCCAGGGCGGCGGTGCGGCGGAGGCCGGGACGACGCAGGTCCGTCGTTCGATCTCCCGGTTCAGGCCGGACGGGCGCGGCCGTCGGCCCGCCGTGCGGCGAATCCGTCGCCGCCCATCAGCCCGAGGACCTCGCGGCGCCCGCCGGTGGAATCCCCGTCGTGATCTCCGTCGCCCGCGAGACCATACGGTGATCGACCTGCGCCTTGCAATAAGGAGGCGCAGCGGCTGAGGCACGTGGCGCCCTAAAAAAGCGCGAATGACAGGCCGCTCTCGTGTTCTGATGAACTGTTTGACGCAGCACGTCTGGGTTCTTCAGCGGCAAGAGGACGCCGCTCCGGACGAGCCGGGCAAGCGGAAGATCCGGGACAGCATCCCGTACCGCCAAAGTACACACCTCGGCGGACTTCCTGCGCCCCTCCTACTGGCGGGCACGCGGCAAGCTGGACGTACCCAAGGAGCGGTTCATCTCGTACGCTCGGGCCAACGTGGCCACCCCCGACCTCTACGGTGGGCCGGCTGGGACCACCGGGAGCAGGCGATCGCGCTCGACACGTACATCGCCGCCCACGAGGGCCTGACCACCGAAGAAGTCACCCCCCTCCTCGCCGGGCTGCTCGAACTCCAACGTGGCTCAACCAGTGGCACAATGAGCCCGATCCGCTCTTCGCCCCGACTCCCGCCAAGTTCTTCGAGGGTGACCGGCAGATGGAGCAGGGTAAGCACGGCCTCACCGACGACGACCTGCGCGCCTGGCGCCCGGCCGCCGCGACCAGAGGACGCCGTACCGCCAAGAAGTAGCCCGCCGACTAGGCCAACGGCCCCGCAATCCGAACCGATCGCGGGGCCGTTGCCATGTTTGTTCAGCCGCCCAACTGCCCTTCCCTGATTGCCGAGACAAAGGAGGCCCAGCCGATGGTCGGGAACACGAGCACTGGGCCATGCGGAAACTTGCTGTCCCGTACCGGGACGACGGCGGCGAAGTCGTCAGAGACCTCGACGCAGGCGCCGCCGTCCGAGTTGCTGTATGAGCTCTTGCGCCAGTTCACGACGCTCAGGTCGATGGATCGCACGGCACTTCCTCCAACATGCGCAGGACGAACTTCCGCGACTCGGCCGGGGAAAGCGCCAGGTCACGGACTGCATCGTAAGCACCTTGCAGCTTCTCAACCGCCGCGCTGTCTTCGATCAGGTCGCCGCGGTGCGCGTTCTCCGTGTATGCCACCGTACGTCCCTGCGCCAGGCGTAGGAACCACACGTCAGTGCTATCAAGCCCGTAAGGACCAGCGCTGAACGGCAGCACCTGGACGGCGACGTTCGGGCGTTCCGCCATCTCCGCAAGGTGCTCCAACTGCCCATGCCACTCCGAAGTGTTCAGCAACGCCGTGCGCAGGACCGCCTCAGAAAAAATGGTCCGGAACCGGGGCGCGTCCTCCCCCTCCAACAACTCCCGCCGTCCCATCCGAGCCTCGACCTGCTGCTCAAGCTCCTTCCCCTTGAGCCCGCCCGCCGCCAGCACCTCCCGCGCATACCCCGGCGTCTGCAACAACCCCGGCAGCACGCTCACCGCGAAGTGCCACAAGCTCACCGCCTCCGCCTCCAGCGCCATGTACCGCCGGTACCGCTCCCGGAACTGCGTATGGTCCCCGGCGGCCAGCTCCCACAGCGCCAGCAGCAGCCCCGGTGTCCCGTAGTGCTGGTCCAGCGCCTGGACGACCTCCGGGCTCCCCAGGGTCTCGCCCTTCTCCATCTTCCCGAACAACGACCAGTCCCAGCCCAGCCGCTCCCCGAGCGCCCGCAAGCTCGTCCCGCTCCCGGCCCGTAACGTCCGCAGCTCCTCGGCGAACCGCTGACGGGGTTCCTGGCTGCGGCCGGTGATGACGCGTCGTTGCGGCATACCGCTCCCTCCGGGACGTTCATGTGACCGATGTGGAACGTGTGGAACCACCTCCGCGCGGCGGGGAAGCACCACCCCGTCCACGATCCGGTCGCCCACATCCGGGCGCATCCTCGTAACACCCCGGCTACGCAGCGTAATTCACCCAGCGCAGCCGGGGCATGGATTCAACGGAAACGCACCCACGAGGACGCACATGACACTCACACCGCGCACTCCCCACGCCCCCAGGATCCAGGAGGCCCTCGACGCCCGCGACGCCCTCGCCACCGCCCTCACCCGGGCCGGCATCCAACTCCCCGCCATGGACATCCGTACCCCCTGGGCGGACGACCGCGAGGATGGCCACGAGCGCGAAGCCCCGTACGCCCTCGTCCACCTCGGCGTGTGTTCCGCCCCCGTCGCCCACGCGCTCGCGGACGTGATCACGAAGGGGATCGCCTGGTGACGGAGGCCGCCGACAAAATCCCCACCGTCGGGGAGACCGTCCGCGACACCGCCCGCGACCGGGTCGGACGAGTCATGGGCCACGTGGGCCCGTACGTCCGGCTCCGTCCGCTCTCCGGTGGCCGCGGCTGGGACGCCGACCCGAACCATCTCCACCGCCTCACCCCGTCCGAGTTGCTCAGTGTCCTCGTCGCCGAGGCGAACGCACGCAGCAGACAGGGGAGGTGACAGCGCAGAGGCGACGGCACCCCTCACCACCCCCAGGCCTGGCCATGACCCACCGGACTCGATACCCGCCCGCCCCGACCCGGCCGACTCCCGCAGGAATCCCCTCCCCTTCGGTCAAACCCCTCACCTAGGATGGCAAGAACCATCTCAGCGGCCCGACGGGCTTCCTGATCCGCCTCGCGCGAGCGCGCGGCGGGCATCGGAGGACATGCGTCTCCACTTCGGACTTCGTCCTCCAGCTCTCGGAGGCCACGACGCCCGAAGGCGCGGAGCGGGCGCTGCGCGACTACGTGGTCACGGAACGGCTGCTGGAGAACTTCGACGAGGCGCTCGGGCTGATCCGGTCCGCGCTCGACGGGCACACGTCGAAGGCGGCCTATCTGCACGGCTCGTTCGGTTCCGGTAAGTCGCACTTCATGGCGGTACTGCACGCGCTGCTCAGCGGGGCGCCGGCGGCCCGCGCGCGGACCGACCTGGACCCGGTGCTCACCAAGCACGAGTGGCTCGGCGCGAAGGGAAAGCGGTCCTGCTCGTGCCGTACCACATGCTCGGGGCGAAGGCCCTGGAGCAGCGGGTCCTCGGCGGCTACGTCACGCACGTCAAGAAGCTGCACCCCGAGGCGCCGACGCCGCAGGTGCACCGGACGGACGCATAGTGGGGAGTCTGACCCTGGCCCTGGCCATCACGCTGCTCGACAGCACAAGTCCGGCCATATCCGCTCCGCTACAAGTGGACCCGCACCGGCGGCTGGAGCTGGGCCCGAACATCACGGACCTACGTCTCCTACTACCGCATCGTCTACACCAGGGGCTGACCCGACCTCGTCCGGCCTGAGTAGTGTGGCGCTCCGCGGATCCTTCCGTCCAGGTTGGCCTTCAAGGGCTCTGCGGAGCCAGCCCGGGAGCGTACTGGGCGAGCAAGGTCAGGGCACACCACTCCAGCTCTGGTTCCCCGCGGTTCCACGAGCTGAACCGCTTTGATCACGGTGTCGGGGAGTACCTCGACCCCATGGGTGCTGCCATCGCCTTGATCGTCGCCGATTGCGGCTGGTGACAGTTGGTGAACGGCGCTCAAGTGGGCAGCCTGGACAGCAGCGCAGGATCAGCTCAGGTCCGCGTGAAGGCCACGCTGACGTTATGTCCGCCGAAGCCGAAGGAGTTGACCAGAGCGGCGTCCCAGCGGCCCTTGCATGGAGCGCCCGTGATGAGATCGAGCTTGACAGCCGGGTCGGGGTCGTCGAGGTTGCGGATGGCGGGGGCGATGCCGTCACGCAAACCGTAGACGGCGGCCAGCGACGCCACCGCACCGGAGGCGCCCAGCAAGTGGCCGGTCATCGACTTGATGGCGCTGATCGCCGGGTGGTGGCCGATGGCCTGGTGGATGGCCTCGGCCTCCTCCAGGTCGCCGGTGGGTGTCGCCGTGGCGTGCGCCTGGACGCAGCCGATGTCCTGCGGGGTGAGGCCGCCTTCGCGCAGTGCCATGTCGATCGCGCGTACCTGGCCCTCCACGTCGGAGGCGGTGATATGACCGGCGTTGGAGGAGATGCCGGCCCCGGCAACGGCGGCGATCGGCCGCGCGCCCCGCGCGCGGGCGAACTCCGCGCGTTCCAGGACCAGGACCGCCCCGCCTTCACCCAGCACAAAGCCATCCCGGGCCGTGTCGAACGGCCGGGAGGCACCCGCCGGGTCCTCGTTGCGTTTGGACAGGGCCGTCATCTGGCCGAAGGCGGCCAGCGGGAGCGGGAGGACGCTGGCTTCCGTACCGCCCGCCACGACGATGTCGGCCCGGCCGAGGCGGATGAGGTCGATGGCCATCGCGATGGCCTCCGCGCTGGAGGAGCAGGCGCTGACCGGGGTGCGCGCGCCGGCCCGCGCCCCGAGGTCGATGCTCACCCAGGCGGCGGGGCCGTTGGCCATCAGCATGGGGACGGTGAGCGGCGAGACTCGCCGCGGGCCGTGCTGCTCCAGGGTGTGGTCCTGGGCGAGCAGCGAGGTGATGCCACCGATGCCAGTGCCGATGACCACCGCGAGGCGCTCCGGGTCCACCTCGGGCGTGCCGGCGTCCGCCCACGCCTCCCGCGCGCTGAGCAGCGCGATTTGCTCACAGCGGTCCAGCCGACGGGCCTCAACCCGAGGCAGGGCCTCGCCGGGTTCGGTGCGCAGCCGCGCGGCGATCCGCACCGGGAGGGGTTCGGCCCACTGCTCAGTCACCTCCATGACCCCGGACTCGCCGGCGAGCATCGCCGCCCACGTCGAGGGGGCGTCGCCGCCGAGCGGTGTGGTCGCGCCCACCCCCGTCACGACGATGTCGTGTTGCGCTGCAGTGCTGGACATCTGGTTACCTCCCGGGCCATGGTTATCGGCTTCCGACAACCCCTGCCGGAGCCACACTGGCGGAGAAGAGCCGCCATCGGCAACCCTGCCAGCGATCAAGGCTCCGCACGAAGGCCGCCACCCCCCGAGATGCGTGCCCGAATTTGTTCACTTCCCACTAAACGACTCGGTCCGCGATTGCCCGAGCGCCGAGGAGCCGGGCCCGCCCGATTGTCCGGCATCTGGACCGACGAGAACGACCAGTAGAACGAGGACAGCGAGCCGGACGGCCGGGGCGACCAGCCGTGGTGCCGAGCATCCGGAAGGCGGCCGCACGCCTGGGCGCGGAGATGCACCTCAAGCGCGGCAGCATCGAGCAGGCGTGCACCACCTGGCACCGGGCCATCGACCACATGGACGCCTGGCTGGCTGCTGGTCGTCGGTGTCCGCTGGTGTTCGGGGGGCCCGGCACGGTGGCCGCAGCCAGGTTCAGACGGGCGTCCATGTCGAAGTTCGCCTCCCCGTACGGGCGGACGTGGGACCAGAACAGCGGGGTCAGGCCGCGCCGGTCGGCAGGCGTGAGAAGACCGGCCCACTCCGGCTCGCCCAAGATGTCCTGAAGCATCAGAGTGCTCACGAAGACCAGAGCTGACTGCAGGATTCGCAGGCACAGGTCCCTGGCTGAGCGTCCGTCGGTCGTTACGGGCGGCGTTGGTGGCCGACGTCGCGGGCGAGGTCCAGGCCGAGGACGCGGTCGAGATGGGCGAAGGTCTCGAACTTGGCGCCCGGCGGCACATCAGGTCGTTCCGCCACATCGGCCAGCAGCGCCAGGACGGCGGCGACGTCGAGATTCTCGGTGAGGGCCGTGTGCGACTGCCGCAGCAGGTCGGTGGGGATCGGTCTGGACGGCTGCTGCGCCCAGTCGGCGACCGATCGCCGCCAGTCGCGCAGTGTCCGGCGGGTTTCGGCAAGCGCGGGACCGGTGACCGTGACCGAAGTTGCGTAGGGGCGGCCGAGCAGCAGCAGGCGTACCGCCAGTGGATCAGCGGTCTCCGGAATCGTTGCGTCCGGAGAGTCCTGGAGGTCGGGGAGGTCGGGGTCGGGGATGTGACCCGGGGCGGGGATTCCCTCCGTCGGTGGTGTTGTGGCGACTTGGCCCACCTCGATCAGGGCGCCGCCCCCGGCGTCGCCCGGGTCGGTGCCGGCGGCGGCCACATGAATGTCGGCGGGGCCGCCCAGTGCCGCGTCCGAGCGGTGGGCTCCGACGACGGCAGGGGGATGGATGCCGAGCACCGCCATCACCCGTTCCAGGGCCCGAATCTGGTCCTGTGTCAGCTCCGGAGTGGTGAGGACCGTGACGACCTGGAGGCCGTTCAGTTCGGCGGTGCGTGCCAGTACGTCGCCGATCAGGGGGACGCGCAGGTGCACGGGGCCGAGCCCGGTGCCGGTGTCCGGGCCCGTGCCGATGTCGGGCAGGTGCACGCAGCTGCGCAGTAGGCGGCGTGGGGCGGCGGGGACTTCCACGAGGTGGCCGGTGCGGGTGTCGGCGATACGCAGCATGATGCGGAGGCTAGTCGCGGGGGCCTGCCGTGCGTGGTAGCCGTGCGGGGCATTCGCGCTTCGTGCGGCGGGTGCCCGGAGACTCCGGGGTCTCAGTTCTCCTCAGTCAACTGCTGGTCGAGTTCGTCGAAGAGCAGCTCGCCGTGGTCGATCTGGCCGGTGCGGTAGGCGGTCCGGGCCACCAGATGGGCGGCCACGGGGCCGGTCATCAGCTGGAAGAAACCGATCAGCGCGAGGGTGGCGAGGTCCATGCCGCTGCGCAGCCGCAGGGCCACCCCGGCGAGGACCAGGAGCATGCCGAGGGTCTGCGGTTTGGTGGCGGCATGGCTGCGGGACAGCACATCCGGCAGCCGCAGCATCCCGATCACGCCGAGCAGGCAGACGGCCGCGCCGATGAAGACCAGTGCCGCACCGGTCGTATCGAGGATCTGGAGCCAGGCGTTCACCGCAATTCTCCCTCGGAGCCGTCGGGGCCGTCCCCGTTCACACCGTGTCTCGGTGGCCGGTCGCGTACGGCGATGAAGCGGGCGATGCCGACCGAGCCCGTGAACCCCAGGAACGCCAGCACCAGCATGATCGGGAAGTAGAAGGGGTCGCGGGCGAAGGCGGACTTGGCGCCGAGGCCCGCGATGATGAGGGCGGCGCACACGTCCAGCGAGATGGCCCGGTCCAGCATGGAGGGGCCCCGCCAGATCCGGGCGAGGAGCCCTGCTCCGGCGACGACGATCACCACGACGGACGCGGTGAGCAGCGCCCGGTCGACGGTCTCCGGCACGCTCATGCGGCGCCCTCCCTGTCGGGTGGTGTGGTCGAAGGCGGTGGTGCGGCGACGCGGGCGATCTCGTCGGGGGTGCCGAAGGCCCGGACGGTCAGCCGTTCGAGGCGCCAGACGGAGCGCCGCGCCGCGTCGAGGACGGCGGGTCTGTCCGCGTCGAGGACATGCAGGAAGAGGGTGGCCGTGGCGCGGCGTACCTCGACGACCGATCCGCCGGGTACGTTCGACACGGCGACGGCGGTGGCCGCGAGCATCAGGTCGGAGCGGCAGCGCAGCGGTACGGCGATGACGGCGGCCCGGTGCGGATGGCTGACGAAGATCTGCCGGGTGACCCGTACGCCCGAGGTGTACATGTCGTACAGCAGATAGCCGGCGAGCATCAGGATGCCCCATGGGTGCAGGCGGAGCCCGAGGTCGACCCGGGGCAGCGGGAAGGCCAGGCAGACGGCGATCGCCACGACCGCGCCAGTCAGTACGTTGGCCCACTGCAGACTGGACCAGAGCATCACCCAGATGAGTGTGAGCCAGGCGATCAGCGGAGGGTCGAGCACCCGTCCCCGCCCGCCGAACTCACAGCTGAAGGGCGGCAGGTCCTTGTTCCGGAAGGACAGCTTGATCAGGCGTTTCACCGGCCGAGCACCGCCTCGACGTAGGGGGCGCGCGCGAGGAGTTCGGCGGCCGCGCGGTCGGTGTAGGAGGTCAGCGGACCGGCGAACACGGTGAAGGCGAGTCCGAGGGCGACGGCTGCCGCGGTGGCCGCGGTCATCGGCTTCGGCAGGTGCGTGGTGGTGGTGACGGCGTGTCCGTGCAGGGTGGCCGCGACCGCGCGCCCTGCGGGCTGATGGCGGCGGCGGACCGGTTCGTCGCCGGTGCCGGGGATGTGGTCGGGGCCCTCGTCGATGTCCTTGTCGTCCTCTTCGGAGTCGGACTCCAGGACGGTGCCGTACGCGGCCTGGCCGGGGGGCGCGGCCCGCCAGAACGCCAGGTTCCAGACCTTGGCCATCACGTACAGCGTGAGGAGGCTGGTCACGGCCGACCCTATGACGAGGATCCACGCCCAGACGCTGCCGTCGGCGACACCGGCCCGCATCAGCCCGAACTTGCCGATGAATCCGGAGAGCGGCGGGATGCCGGCCAGGTTCATGGCGGGTACGAAGAAGAGGGTGGCGAGGAGCGGGGCGGCCTTGGCCAGTCCGCCGATCCGGGTGAGTTCGGTGGTGCCGCCCCGGCGTTCGATCAACCCTGCCACCAGGAAGAGCGTGGTCTGGACGGTGATGTGGTGGGCGACGTAGACGATCGCGCCGCCGTACGCGTCCCGGGTGGCGAGGCCGATACCGAAGACCATGTAGCCGATGTGGCTGATGAGGATGAAGGAGAGCAGCCGTTTCAGGTCGGTCTGGGCGACGGCTCCGAAGATGCCGACGACCATCGAGGCGAGCGCGGAGGCCATCAGCAGGTCGCCGAGCCGGTTGCCGGGGAAGAGCAGGGTCTGCGTGCGCAGCATGCAGTAGATACCGACCTTGGTGAGCAGACCGGCGAAGACGGCGGTGACGGGGGCGGGCGCGGTCGGATAGGAGTCGGGGAGCCAGGCGGCGAGCGGGAAAACGGCGGCCTTGATGGCGAAGACGGTGAGCAGCATCGCCTGGATCAAGGTCTGGACGCCGAGCGGGAGTTCGGGGAGGCGGACGGCGAGCTGGGCGAAGTTCGCGGTGCCGGTCGCCGCGTACGTCATGGCGATGGCGGTGAGGAACAGCATCGACGAGAACAGCGAGATGATCACGTAGGTGGAGCCTGCGCGGACGCGGGGGCCGGTGCCGCCGAGGGTGAGCAGGACGAAGCTGGCGACCAGCATGATCTCGAAGCCGACGTAGAGGTTGACGAGGTCACCGGCAAGGAAGGTGCAGGAGACTCCGGCAACCAGGATCAGATACGCGGGATGGAAGACCGCGACGGGTGTTTCCTCGTCCCGGTCGGCCATGCCCTGGCCGAGGGAGTAGACCAGCACGCAGAGCGTGATGGCGGAGGAGACGGTCAGCATCAGTCCGGACAGTCGGTCGGCGACCAGGGTGATGCCGAGCGGTGGCGCGAAGTCGCCGAGGTGGACGGTGAGCGGGCCGCGGGCGTCGGCGACGATCATCAGGGTGAGGGAGAGTCCGAGTACGGCGGTGAGCACGGCGACGCTGGTGAGGCGCTGGATCTGTTTGAGTCGGGTGCCGAAGGCGAGGCTCAGGCCGGTGGCGCTGAGCGGCAGCAGCACCGGCAGGGGGACGAGTGCGTTCATCCGGTGGCTCCTGGGTCGGAGGCGTCGGGGTGGGCCCGCTGTTGTGCGTAGTCCTCGGGGTCCGCGCCCAGTACGTCGTGCCAGAGGTCCCCGGTGGCGTACCGGCCGCGGGCCTGGAGGGCGCGGTCGGCGCGCAGCCTGGCCCGCAGGCGGCGGCGCTCCTCGCGGTACCGGGCACGTTCCTCGTCCGTGACGTCGGGGGCGGCCCGGTAGCGTTCGCGCAGTTCGTCCCGCTCCCCCAGTACCTCGGAGCGCAGTGCGATGCGCCGGTCCTCCAGGTCGTCGTGGACCTCGTCCGTGCCGGTCAGCTGGTGGCTGCGGTAGGCCATGGCGAGGAGGAACGCCGTGGTGGCGAGGGTGATGACGATCGCGGTGAGCGCGATGGCCTGGGGCAGGGGGTCGGTGATCTGGGCCAGCGGGACGCCGTAGAGGAGCGGTTCCTCACCGGCCCGTCCGCCGGCGGCCAGGACGAGCAGGTTGATGCCGTTGCCGGCGATCACCGCACCGAGCAGGATGCGGGTGAGGGGTCGGGTGAGCATGAGGATGCCGCCGACCGCGCACAGCACCGCGGCGGTGGCCAGGAGCGAGGCGCTGACCGTCATCCGGGGGTGCCTCCGGTCCCGGGTGCCGCTTCCGGCGGGGTACCAGTACTCGCCGCGGCTGCCTTTTCGGCCGCCGCTCGCTCGATCTGCCGATCGATCTTGGCGCCGAGCGCGCGCACAATGTCCAGCACCACGCCCAGCACCAGCAGATAGACCCCGAAGTCGAAGAGGACCTGGGTGCCCATCTCGTATTCGCCGATCAGGGGCAGTTGGCCGTGGTGGGTCCAGGCGTGCAGGACCGTTCCCTCGGCGAGGCCGAGCAGGGCGACGCCGGTGGAGAGGAACAGCCCGAGGCCGGTGAAGAGTCCGGGTTGCAGCGGCGCGGCCTCGGCAAGTTCGAAGCGGCCGCCCGCCAGGTAGCGGGTGATCAGGGCGAGCCCGGCGACGAGTCCGGCGACGAAGCCGCCGCCCGGCATGTTCTCGGCGCAGAAGAGCAGATACACCGAGAGCACCAGGACCGGGTGGAACAGCAGCCGGGCCACGACCTCGAAGACGATCGAGCGGTGCTCGGGCGCGAGCGTCGCGCCGGCCGCGAGCCAGCTGCGCTCCGGCGCGCCTTCGTCGCCGTGCGGAATTTTTGTCATCTCGGGGGCCGTCAACGACCAGGCGGTACGCCCCTGTGCCTCTTCCCGCAGCGACGGTCCCTCGGTGCGGCGATGCAGATAGATCAGGCTCGTCACCCCGATCGCCGCAGTGGCGAGCACGGCGGACTCCCCCATCGTGTCCCAGGCGCGCAGGTCGACCAGGATGGTGGCCACGACGTCCTTGAGGCCGTGGTGGGCTGTTTCCTCCACCATGGCCGCGCCCGCCGGGTCCGCCGTACGGGCCGCCGCCGCGACCCACACCACCACCCCGAGCGTCGCCGCCGAGGCCAGCGCCACCGGAATGCGTACGGCACGCCGCCAGGTGCTGACCGACTCCTGGAAGTGCACCGGCATTCGGCGCAGCACCAGCACGAACACGATCATCGAGACGGTCTCGACGCAGAACTGGGTGAGCGCCAGGTCCGGGCCGCCCTGGACGACAAAGAGCAGCGCGGCCCCGTATCCGGTCAGCCCCGCCAGGACCACGGCCTTCATCCGGCGGCTGACGGTGAGACAGAGAAGTGCGGCCGCACAGGTCAGCACAGCGATGGCGCCCTGCAGCGGGATGTCCCAGGCCCTCGGGGCGGCGGCGCCGCGCCAGGGCCGATCCACACCGAGGACGGTGAGCTGGCCGGCCAGCATCACGAGCAGGGTAATGGCGAGGTAGACGGAGAGCGAGCCGCGCTGGACGAAGCCGGTGAGCTGGAGGGAGAGCCGTTCCAGACCGAGGAGCAGGTGTCCGAAGACGCTGTCGGCGGTCGGCCAGGCGATCCGCCGGGAGAGCCGGGTCACGGTGGTGCGGCCCATGAAGAGCACCACACCGCCCGCGATGGCGACGGCCGAGAGGAGCACGGGGGTCCCGAAACCGTGCCAGAGCGCGAGGTGGTACGGATGGGCGGACGGGGGGAGCGTGTCCGCGTACGCGCTGAACAGCCGGTCGGTCCATCCGACGCCCGGGCCCAGAACCAGCCCGCAGACCGCGAGCAGGGCGGGTGATGCGAGGAATGACAGGCCGACCTGGTGCACCGGGGTGTCCTCGACCCCGGGTTTACGGGCGAATGCTCCCCAGACGAATCGCACGGTGTATGCGACTGTCAGCGCCGAACCCGCGACCGTGATGCCCAGTGCCCAGCGGTCGGCGGTGTTGCCGTGCAGCAGCGCCTCGAACGCGGCCTCCTTCGCGGCGAAGCCGAGCAGCGGGGGCAGGGCGGCCATGGACGCGGCAGCGAGCACCGCGACGGTGCGGACGTGCGGCAGTGCCCGGCCGACGCCGGAGAGCTTGCGCAGATCGCGGGTGCCCGCCGCGTGGTCGACGATGCCGGTGACGAGGAACAGCGGGGCCTTGAACAGGGCGTGGGCCAGGATCATGACGGCGGCGGCCAGTGCCGCGTCCCGGTTGCCGATCCCGGAGAGCAGGGTGAGGAGGCCGAGCTGGCTGACGGTGCCGTAGGCGAGGACGAGCTTGAGGTCGTTCAGGCGCAGCGCCCGCCAGCCGCCGAGCAGCATGGTCGCGGCGCCGAGGACGATCACGACGGGCCGCCAGATGGGCACATCGGCGAAGCCGGGCGCGAGCCGGGCGACCAGGTAGACACCGGCCTTCACCATCGCTGCGGCGTGCAGATAGGCGCTGACGGGGGTGGGTGCGGCCATGGCGTTCGGCAGCCAGAGGCTGAACGGCCAGATCGCCGACTTCGACAGGGCCCCGCACAGGATCAGCACCACCGCGACGGAGACGGCGAGGCTCGCCCCGGGCGGGTCGGCGAGGATCGCGGAGATCCGGTACGTGCCCGCCGTCTGACCGATGATCAGGAAGCCGACGAACATCGCGAGGCCGCCGAGCGTGGTCACGGTGAACGCCTGGAGCGCGGAGCGGCGGCTGTGTTTCTGCTCGCTGTCGTACCCGATCAGCAGGTACGAGAAGACCGTGGTCAGCTCCCAGAACACATAGAGCGAGATCAGGTCGTCGGCGAGGACCAGGGCGAGCATGGCGCCCGCGAACGCGAGGAGATTCCCGGCGAAGCCGGCCAGTTGTGGGGTGTCGTCGGTGAAGTACGAGGCGCAGTAGAGCAGGACGAGCGTGCCGATTCCGGCCGCGAGCAGCACCATCAGCTCGGCAAGCGCGTCGAGCCGCAGATCGACGGTGACGTCGTACGCCGGCATCCACTGCCATGACCGGGTGACCGAACCGCCGGAGGCGGCGGTGTTCCACTGCGTGGCCGCCCACACGGTGGCGGCGGCCGGTGGCAGCGCGAGCACAACGAAGGCGCGTCTGCCCAGCGCTCGTACCAGCGGGCGCGCGCAGGCGGCCAGGACGAAGTGACAGACGATGAGCGCGGTCATACGGCCCCGAGGGGCGTCCCGCGCCCGCTCCGGTCGGGCGTCCGGGGCGTGGGCGATGCATCACGGACAATGAGCACTAAATACAGATATATCCCCGACCGTTCTTCACCCGTACGGCGCGCCGCGCCCGGCCCGTCGCGGTGGGGTCACGGAAGTACTGCCACCCCGTCGATCTCGACCAGAGCCTGCTCGTCCCAGAGCCTCGCCACGCCGATGACCGCCATCGCCGGATAGTCGCGGCCCGCCAACTGCCGCCAGATCCGGCCCAGTTCCCCGGCATTGGTCCGATAGTCGGCGACATCGGTGGCGTACACGGTGACCCGGGCCAGGTCCGCCGGGGTGCCGCCCGCCGCGCGCAGGGCGGTGAACAGATTGGCGAGCGCCGTCGCGAACTGCTCGGGCAGGGCGGCGCCGACGACCTTGCCGTTCGAGTCGAGGGCGGTCTGCCCGGCCAGGAAGACCAGTCGGCCGCCGGTCGCCGTGACGGCGTGCGAGAAGCCCGCGGGCGGCGACAGTTCGGCGGGGTTGATCCGGTGGACCGGACTCATACGGACGCCTCCCGGTTCGCGTACAACTCCTTGGCGATGATCGTGCGCTGGACCTCGCTGGCACCCTCGTAGATCCGTGGGGCGCGGACCTCCCGGTAGAGATGTTCGAGGAGGTGGCCGCGGCGCAGGGCGCGGGCGCCGTGCAGCTGCACGGCGGTGTCGACGACGTACTGCGCGGTCTCGGTGGCGTACAGCTTCGCCATGGCCGCGCGGCGCGGCACGCCGGACTCCCCCGCGTCGTACGCGGCGGCGGCCGCGTACACCAGGAGCCGGGACGCTTCGGTGCGGGTGGCCATCTCGGCGACCTGGTGGGAGACCGCCTGGAGGTTCTTCAGCGGGCCGCCGAACGCGGTGCGTTCGGCGGTGTACGCCACCGTGGCATCAAGGGCGGCGCGGGCCATGCCGACGGCGAACGCGCCGACGCTGGGGCGGAACAGGTTGAGGGTGTTCATGGCGACCCGGAAGCCTCGGTCCGGCTCGCCGAGCACGTCGTCGGGGGTGACCGGGACACCGTCGAGGACCAGGGCCCCGATGGGGTGCGGCGAAAGCATGTCGAGGGCGGTGCCGGTCAGTCCGGGGCGGTCGGCGGGGACCAGGAACGCGGTGACGCCACGGGATCCGGCGCCCGGGGTCGTCCGGGCGAAGACGGTGTAGAAGTCGGCCTCGGGCGCGTTGGAGATCCAGCACTTCTCGCCGGTCAGCCGCCAACCGTCGGGGGCGCGTTCGGCGTTCAGCGCGAGGGCCGCCGCGTCGGAGCCCGCGCCCGGTTCGCTGAGCGCGAAGGCCGCGACGGCGCGTCCCGCGCGCACTTCGGGGAGCCAGCGTTCGCGGTGGGCCAGGGTTCCCGCCTGGACCACGGGGTGGGTGCCGAGGCCCTGGAGGGCCAGTGCGGTCTCGGCCTCCGTGCAGCCGCGGGCCAGTGACTCGCGGAGCAGGCAGAGGTCCAGGGCGCCGGAGTTCAGCATCCGGTCGAGCAGGCCCGACTCACCGAGCGCGGCGATCAGGGGGCGGTTGACATGGCCCGGGTCACCTTTGTCGGCAAGGGGGCGCAGTTGCTGCTCGGCAAGGGCTTTTAACTCTTCGCACCAGGCGGATTGTGCCGGATCGAGCGAGAATGCCGTCATACCGGCGCCTCTCTTGTCGCGTCTCGTCTTCTCGTCTTCTCGTCGTCTTATCGCGGACCGTTGACTACCGTCACCCAAACGATACGCTCCAGAGGCGACAAGGGGGCGATCCGTCATGGACCCGAAGACCTCAGCGCACCTCGACACCTTCGCCAGGGAGCATCTGCCACCCCAGGACCAGTGGCCGGAACTGCTCTTCGACCTCCCCGAACTGCACTATCCGGCCCGTCTCAACTGCGCGGCCGAACTGCTGGACCGTACGGTCGCCCGCTTCGGCCCCGACCGACCCGCGTTCCGTACCCCCGACGGCGAAATCTGGAGCTACGGGGAGCTGCGGGACCGGGTGGACCGGATCGCCCATGTCCTCACATCCGATCTGGGGGTCGTACCCGGCAACCGCGTCCTGCTGCGCGGCCCCACCACCCCCCATCTGGCCGCCTGCTGGCTCGCGGTGCTCAAGGCCGGCGCGATCGCCGTCACTGTGCTGGCCCAGCAGCGGTCCGCCGAACTCGCCACCGTCTGCTCGATCGCCCGGGTGAACCACGCGCTGTGCGACATCCGGGCGGTCGACGACCTGGTGAAGGCCAAAGTGCCGGGGCTGCGGATCACGGTGTACGGAGGTGATGCCCCGGACGATCTGCTGCACCTGGCCGAGGCCAGGCCGGGGCCGTACCGCCCCGTGGACACGACGGCGGACGATGTCGCGCTGATCGCGTTCACCTCGGGCACCACCGGGCGCCCCAAGGGTTGTATGCACTTCCACCGGGACGTGCTCGCCATCGCCGACACCTTCTCGCGTCATGTCCTGCGTCCCACGTCCGACGATGTGTTCGCCGGCAGTCCGCCGCTCGGCTTCACCTTCGGGCTCGGTGGTCTGGTTGTCTTCCCGCTGCGGGCCGGTGCCAGTGCCCTGCTGCTCGAACAGTCCGGCCCTGCCCAGCTGCTGCCCGCACTCGCCGCCCACCGTGTCTCGGTGCTGTTCACCGCGCCGACCGCCTACCGCCTGATGCTCGACCACATCGACGCGCACGATCTGACGGCGCTGCGGCGCTGTGTCTCGGCCGGCGAGAACCTTCCGGTCGCCACCTGGCGGTCCTGGTACGAGCGGACGGGTCTGCGCATCATCAACGGCATCGGCGCCACCGAACTGCTGCACATCTTCATCTCCGCCTCCGACGACGCGATCCGCCCCGGCGCCACCGGGGTCCCCGTGCCCGGCTGGCAGGCCCGGGTGCTGGACCGCGAGGGCAGGCAGGTGCCGGACGGGGAGCCCGGACTCCTCGCCGTCCGCGGCCCGGTCGGCTGCCGCTATCTCGCCGACGAGCGCCAGCGGGACTATGTGGCGCACGGCTGGAATCTCACCGGTGACACCTATGTGCGCGACGCGGACGGCTACTTCCGCTACGTCGCCCGCGCCGACGACATGATCATCTCCGCCGGTTACAACATCGCGGGCCCCGAGGTCGAGGATGCCCTGCTGCGCCATCCCTCGGTGGCCGAGGCGGCGGTGGTGGGCCGGGCCGACGAGCTGCGGGGCCGGATCGTGGTGGCATACGTCGTGTTGCGGGAGGGTGCGGAACTGTCGGCCGACGAGCTCCGCTCGTACATGAAGAGCGAACTGGCCCCGCACAAGTGCCCGCGCGTCATCGAGTTCCTGTCCGCGCTCCCCCGGACCGCCACCGGGAAACTGCAGCGCTTCCGGCTGCGGGGCGACTGACTGGGAAGGCCGCGGGGAGACAGACACAGAAATGCGGGTGCTTCGCTCCACGCACACCCGGCAGGATGAAGCATGATTTGGACGTTCACCGATGATGTCGATGTCTTTCTCGACGCGGCCGGTGCTTCACTGGCCGCCCGGCCCGCCGAGAACACCCTGATTCTGACCGTCACCGCGACCCTGCGGCACATCGGCCCGCACGCCTATGGTGACGGCGCCCCGCTGCTGGGCTGGTGGCGCGGGGCGGACGGCGAGGTCGCGGGGACGCTGGTGCAGACCCCGCCGTATCCGCCGCTGCTGGGATCCGTCGCCCCGGAGGCGGTCGGCCCGCTGGCCGCCGCGCTCCCCCTGACCGGGATCAATGCGGACCGGGCCACTGCCGAGGCGCTGGCCGCCACCTGGCCCGGCCACCGGGTCGACCAGGAGCAGCGGCTCTACCGGCTGGGGACGCTGATCCCGCCCTCCCCCGCCCCTTCGGGCCGGCCCAGGGCCGCCACCGCCGCCGACCGGGAACTGCTGGTGCGCTGGCATCTCGCCTTCGCCGAAGAGGTCGGCCAGCCCGGTACCCATGCCGAACGGATCCTGGACGAGCGGACGGCCTCCGGCAGGCTGACCCTCTGGGAGGTCGACGGCGTGCCGGTCTCGATGGCCTGCGTCTCACCGCAGATCGCGGGCACGGTGCGGGTCGCGGCGGTCTACACACCTCCCGAGCACCGCGGCCGGGGGTACGCGGCCGCGGTGACGGCGGAGATCAGCCGGGCGGCACGGGAGGCCGGCGCGCAGGAGGTGCTGCTCTTCACCGACCTCGCAAACCCGACCAGCAACGGCGTGTACCAGCGCATCGGCTACCGGGCTGTCTCGGACCGGCTGCTGATCAGCGCGGAGGGACGATGAGCGGAGTGTCGGCTCCTGCGTGGCCGGTCCGTGACCCCAGAGTGAGCCGCGGCTTCGGTGCGTCCGTGCGGCCCGTGGGCGGGGTGCGGCTGCCCGCGCGATACGGGAGCGGCCAGGGCGCGCCCGGTCCGCTGTAGCCCTGGTCGGCCGCCGCGTGCAGCGTCCAGTGCGGGTCGTAGAGGTGGGGACGGGCCAGGGCGCAGAGGTCGGCCCGGCCCGCGAGCAGCAGTGAATTGACGTCGTCCCAGGAGGAGATCGCACCGACCGCGATGACGGGCACGCACAGCGTGTTGCGGATCCGGTCGGCGTACGGGGTCTGGTAGGAGCGGCCGTACTCGGGGCGCTCGTCGGGGACGACCTGGCCGGTGGAGACATCGATGGCATCGGCTCCGTGGGCGACGAAGGCGCGGGCGATCTCGACGGCGTCCTCGGCCGTCGTGCCGCCCTCGGCCCAGTCCGTGGCGGAGATACGGACGGTCATGGGCCGGTCGTCGGGCCAGGCGGCGCGGATCGCGTCGAAGACTTCAAGGGGGAAGCGGAGTCGGCCCTGTAGCGATCCGCCGTAGTGGTCGGTGCGATGGTTGGTGAGCGGCGAGAGGAAACCGGAGAGCAAGTAGCCGTGGGCGCAGTGGAGTTCGAGCAGGTCGAAGCCGCAGAGGTCGGCGCGCCGGGCCGCCGATGCGAACTGTTCACGTACCGCGTCGAGTCCGGCCCGGTCCAGGGCGTGCGGGACCTGGTTGACGCCGTCCGCGTAAGGGATCGGGGAGGCTGCGCTGAGGGG
Source organism: Streptomyces sp. NPDC002958 (assembly GCF_055563255.1). Classification (NCBI taxonomy): domain Bacteria; kingdom Bacillati; phylum Actinomycetota; class Actinomycetes; order Kitasatosporales; family Streptomycetaceae; genus Streptomyces; species Streptomyces sp. NPDC002958. Next base: position 31,543 of record NZ_JBVHDS010000023.1, read on the forward strand.
CCAGTTACCGTGATCCAGGGGCTGGTCGATGCCCTCCCACATCAGTTTGGTGGAGCCCTTGCGCCCGGAGTGGCCGAGCTGGACGCCGATGGCCGTACCGGGTGCGCGCGTATGGACGAAGTCGGTGATCCGGGTCCAGGCGGCGGCCTGTTCGGGGGTGTAGAGCCCGGCGCAGCCGGGGGTGATACGGCCCTCGGCGCTGACGCACACCATCTCCGTCATGACGAGCCCGGCGCCGCCGAGTGCGCGTGCGCCCAGGTGGACGAGGTGGAAGTCGCCGGGGACGCCGTCGACGGCCGAGTACATGTCCATGGGCGAGACGACGACGCGGTTGCGCAGCTCGAGACCGCGCAGCCGCAGCGGGGTGAACATCGGCGGGGTGCCCGGGGCGCAGCCGAATTCCTCCTCGACGGCGGCGGTGAAGGAGGCGTCGCGCAGCCGCAGATTGTCGTGGGTGACACGGCGGCTTCGGGTGAGGAGGTTGAAGGCGAACTGGCGGGGCGGCTGGTCGACACAGGTGCCGAGCTCCTCGAACCAGCGCAGGCTGGCCGCGGCGGCCCGCTGGGTCGATTCGACGACCGGGCGGCGCTCGGCCTCGTACGCGGCCAGTGCGCCGGGCAGATCGGGCTGTTCCTCGACGCAGGCGGCGAGCGCGAGGGCGTCCTCGACGGCGAGTTTGGTGCCGGAGCCGATGGAGAAGTGCGCGGTGTGGGCGGCGTCGCCGATGAGGACCGTGTTGCCGTGCGACCAGCGGGCGTTGACAACGGTACGGAAGGTGAGCCAGGCGGAGTTGTTGGAACGCAGCAGCCGGCCGCCGAGCGCCTCGGTGAAGATCTCGGCGCAGCGTACGGTCGAGTGCTCCACGTCGCAGGTGTCGAATCCGGCGGCGCGCCAGACCTCCTCGCGCATCTCGACGATGACGGTGGAGGCGTCGGCCGAGAAGGGGTAGCCGTGGAGCTGCATCACCCCGTACGCGGTCTCGGCGATCTCGAAGCGGAAGGCGTCGAGGGCGAAGTCGGCGGCGAGCCAGATGTAGCGGCAGCGGTGGGTGGTGAGGCGGGGGCCGAAGGCGTCGGCGTGGGCGGCACGGGTGAGGCTGTGCACCCCGTCGGCGGCGATCACCAGGTCGTACGCGGCGGCCAGCTCGGCGGCCGGCGGGGCCTCGGTGCGGAAGCGAAGCTGTACGCCGAGGGAGTCGCAGCGTTCGTGCAGGATCTCCAGGAGTCTGCGCCGGCCCAGCGCCGCGAAGCCGTGGCCGCCGGAGGTCTGGGTCACGCCGCGGTGAGCGATGTCGATGTCGTCCCACCGTACGAACTCGTCCCGGAGTGCCCGGTGGACGACGGGGTCGGCGTGCTCGATGCCGCCGAGGGTCTCGTCGGAGAGGACGACGCCGAAGCCGAAGGTGTCGTCGGGGGCGTTGCGTTCCCAGACGGTGATGTCGCGGTCCGGGTCGAGCCGCTTGAGCAGGGCCGCGGCGTAGAGCCCGCCGGGGCCGCCGCCGATGACCGCGATCCGCTGTGGGCCCGTCCGCTGTGGACCTGTCCGCTGTGGGCCGGGCGGCATCGCGCCGGACCGGTTCACCTCGGGCGGCATCGCACCCGTCCGGTTCACGCCGGGCGGCGTCGCACCCGTCCGGTTCACGCCGGGCGACATCGCGCTACCGGCCTTGCCACTTCGGTGGCCGCTTCTCGGTGAAGGCGGCGTGGAACTCGGCGTAGTCGTCGCCGTGCATCAGCAGGGCCTGGGTCGCGGCGTCCATCTCGACCGCGGCGGCAAGCGGCATGTCGAGTTCGGCGGTGAGCAGCGCCTTGGTCTGGGCGAGGGCGAGGGCCGGTCCGTCGGCGAGGCGGCGGGCGAGTGCTGCCGCGCGTACATCCGCCTGGCCTTCTTCGGTCAGCTCGCTGATCAGCCCGATGCGCTCCGCTTCGGGTGCGCGAACCGGTTCACCAAGCATCAGCAGCCGGGTGGCATGACCGAGGCCGACGACGCGCGGCAGCAGATAGGCGGCGCCCATGTCGCCGCCGGAGAGGCCGACCTTGGTGAACAGGAAGGCGAAGCGGGCGGACGGGTCGGCGATCCGGAAGTCGGCGGCCAGCGCAAGAACCGCGCCGGCACCTGCCGCCACGCCGTGTACGGCGGCGATGACGGGGAAGGGGGATTCACGAAGGGCCCGCACCACTTGCCCGGTCATGCGGTTGAAATCGAGAAGCTGGGCGGTGTCCATGGCGAGTGTCGCGCCGATGATGTCGTCGACATCTCCGCCGGAGCAGAATCCGCGGCCCTCCCCCGCGAGTACCAGAGCGCGCACGGTGCGTTCGCGGGACAGTTCGGCAAGCAGGTCACGCAGGTCGGCATAGGCGCCGAAGGTGAGCGCATTGAGTTTCTCGGGGCGGGCGAGAGTGACGGTGGCAACTCCGTCGTCCGTCGTCAGCCGCAGATGGCGCCAGTCATCCGTACGGGGGGCGGAGCTGGGAAACGGGCTCATGGAGGGGGCTCCCCTTCAGCCGTCGGGCTGCTACCTGCAACCGAACTTATCACTCGTACGTGACTCCCGTCATGAGCACGCAATAAGCGGAGCGTGAGAGCGTAGTGCCGAACGTCCCCTTCGTACCGGTCGGCAGACCCTTGTCCGGGTCGTTTCACTTCATAAGGTTGAAATCAGGAAGTCATGACCTCCAGAAAGTTCACGCACTCCGGAACGGAAACCCTGCCGTGCCCTCCGACGTCCCCCTCCCCGCCGCCTGGCGGATCGCCCTACCGCATTCGACGGCGGCCGTACCGGTCGCCCGCGCCCTGATCCGTACGGCGCTGGCGGACATCGACGCACCGGCCGACTCCGAGACCGCCGAGCTCCTCACCGCCGAGCTGGTCGCCAACGCCGTGGAGCACACCCGCAGCGACGAGCCCATCGAGCTGGTGGTGGAGCTCCTGCCGACCGGCTGCCAGGTGGAGGTGCACGACCGCGACCCCGCGCCGCCGGGCGACCTCTCCCATCCGCAGCCCGGCAGCGAACCGGACCCCTGGCAGGAGCACGGCCGGGGTCTGCTGCTGATCCGTACGCTCAGCTCATCCTGCGGTCACCGCACGACGGAGCACGGCAAGGCGGTGTGGTTCACCCTGCCGCCCCGTACGCCTCAGAGCTGACCGAACGTCTCCGGATGTCTCGGCCGACCGGCCGCCCGAATCAACCCGCGTCGGCAGCGGCCAGCCGGGAGCGGCTGCGGCCGTAGAACGTGTACACCGCCATGCCGACGATCAGGAACACGGCGAACTGCACCCAGGTGACCCAGCCCGTGCCGTACATCAGGTAGAGGCAGAAGGCGACGCCGAGCAGCGGGCTCAGCGGATAGAGCGGCACCCGGAACGAGCCCCTCACCTCCGGGTTGCGGCGGCGCAGCACGATCACCGCGATGTTCACCGCGACCATGGTGGCCAGTGTGCCGATGGTCGTCAGGTTCACCACCACGTCGAGCGACGAGAAGGCCGCCGGGATCGCGAAGACGACCGCCACGATCCAGGTGTTGGCGACCGGCGTCGCCGTCCGCGGCGAGACCCGCTCGAAGACCCGCGGGACCAGACCGTCGCGGGACATCGACATCAGGATGCGGGTCTGCCCGTACATCACCGCGAGCACGACGGATGCGATTGCGACGACCGCTCCGAACGCGATGATCCCGCCGCCGACGGTCGAGTCGGTGACCTGATCGACGACGATCGAGAGCGCGGCCGGCTTGTCGGCGACGGCCTCCGGGCCGAGGGCGGCGATGGCCGCGAGCGCGACGGCGCAGTACAGCAGGGTGACCAGGCCGATGCAGATCATGATCGCGATCGGGATGTTCCGCCGCGGGTTCTTGACCTCTTCGCCCGCGGTGGTGATGGCGTCGAAGCCGATGTACGAAAAGAACGCCAGCGACGCACCGGCGGTGACCCCGCCGACCCCGTGGGCGGCGAACGGCGTGAGGTTACCGTGCTCGAAGGCCGTGAAGGCGATGGCGCAGAACACGATCAGAATGGTGATCTTGAGGACCGCCATCGCGGCGGTGGCCCCCGCGCTCTCGCGGACGCCGCGCACCAACAGGGTGGCGGCCATCATGACCACCAGGACGGCGGGCAGATTGATCACACCACCGTCGCCGGGCCCCGCCGAGAGGGCCGCGGGAAGCTGCCGGCCGAACAGGCTGTCCAGCAGTTCATTGACGTACTGGCTCCAGCCGACGGCGACCGCGGAGACCGAGACGCCGTACTCCAGCAGCAGACACCAGCCGACGAGGAAGGCGATGCGTTCACCGAGAGTCGCGTAGGCGAAGGAGTACGAGCTGCCGGACACCGGGATCGCGCTGCCCAGCTCGGCGAAGGAGAACGCGGTGAAGATGCAGGTGATCGCGGCGAGCACGAAGGACAGCACGACGGCTGGGCCCGCCTCGGCGACGCTGTCGGAGAGGCCGACGAAGATGCCGGTGCCGACGATGGCTCCGACACCGAAGCACACCAGCTGGAAGAGCCCCATGGTGCGCTTGAGGCCGTGCCCCTCCAGGTCTGCGCCGGATTCGGCGATCAGCTGGTGGGGGCTCTTGACACGTAGCCCGGACGGGCGCGGGGGGCTCGGTGGGCGCAGCGGACTCACGGGGATGGTCTCTTCTCTGGTGGAGCATGTGGGGGATGTGCGCCCGGGGCCTGTGGGGAGCCCGGGGCCCTGGTGACACACACGAAAATGGGGGTTCGAGCGTGCGAGCTCGAACCCCACCAAGAGGCAACATATTAGTCACCTCAGCGCATGTTCACCCAATCGGGTGCATGACCATGCAGTCATCAGCCTGAGGTCGCCAGGGTTGCCACCAGAACGGCCTTGATCGTGTGCATCCGGTTCTCGGCCTCGTCGAAGACGACCGAGTGTGCGGACTCGAAGACCTCGTCGGTGACTTCCAGCTCCGTCAGCCCGTGCGCGGCCTCGATCTCCCGCCCGACCTCGGTACCGAGGTCGTGGAAGGCCGGGAGGCAGTGCAGGAACTTCACATCGGCGTTGCCGGTGGCCCGAAGGACGTCCATGGTCACGGCGTACGGCGCGAGGGCCTCGATGCGCTCGCCCCAGACCTCCTTGGGCTCGCCCATGGAGACCCAGACATCGGTGGCGACGAAGTCCACGCCCTTGACGCCCTCGGCGATGTCCTCGGTGAGAGTGACGGTCGCGCCGCCGGCCTCGGCCAGCCTACGGGCCTCGGCGACGATCTGCTCGGCCGGCCAGTACGCCTTCGGTGCGACGATCCGCACATCCATGCCGAGCAGCGCACCGGTGACCAGGTAGGAGTTGCCCATGTTGAAGCGGGCGTCGCCGAGGTAGGCGAAGGCGATCCGCTCCAGCGGCTTCTCGCTGTGCTCGGTCATGGTGAGGACATCGGCGAGCATCTGGGTCGGGTGCCAGTCGTCGGTGAGTCCGTTGAAGACCGGAACGCCACCGTAGGCGGCAAGCTCCTCGACGGCGGCCTGACTGTCACCGCGGTACTCAATGCCGTCGAACATCCGGCCGAGGACGCGGGCCGTGTCCTTCACCGACTCCTTGTGCCCCATCTGCGAGCCGGAGGGGTCGAGACAGGTCGTGGACGCACCCTGGTCGGCGGCGGCCACCTCGAAGGCACAGCGGGTGCGGGTCGAGGTCTTCTCGAAGATCAGCGCGACGTTCCTGCCGCGCAGTCGCTGCACCTCGGTCCCCGACTTCTTGGCGGCCTTGAGCTCGGCCGCGAGGTCGATCAGGCCGCGGAACTCCTCGGCCGTGAAGTCCAGCTCCTTGAGGAAGTGGCGGCCTGCGAGGTCTATGGCCATAGGACTGCTCCTGGGTCGGGCGGGGATCGCACATACGGTAACCCTGGAAGTCTATACGAAGTCCTGCATTGCTATACGGTGCCGTCGGTCTGGGCCCGGGTCGCGCGTCCCAGCGCCCGGTCGCACAGCGCCCTTACACCGGGTCGCGTACCACGGGGCAGCTCATGCAGCGGGGGCCGCCCCTGCCCCGGCCGAGTTCGCTGCCGCGGATCTCGATGACCTCGATGCCCTCCTTGCGCAGATAGGTGTTGGTGGTGGCATTGCGCTCGTACGCGACGACCACGCCCGGCTCGACGGCCAGCACGTTGCACCCGTCGTCCCACTGCTCGCGCTGCGCGGCGTGCACGTCCTGAGTGGCCGTGAGGACCCGGATCGAGTCCAGGCCCAGGGCATGCGCGATCGCGTGGTGCATGTGCTCGGGCGGATGGTCGGTGACCTTCAGGTCCCTCGGTCCTTCACCGGGCTCGATGGTGTACGAGCGGAGCATGCCCAGGCCCGCGTATTTGGTGAAGGTGTCACCGTCGATCATCGTCATCACCGTGTCGAGGTGCATGAAAGCCCGCTGCTTGGGCATGTCGAGCGCCACGATCGTGTGCGCCGAGCCGGCGTCGAACAGTCCGCGGGCCAGCATCTCCACCGCCTGCGGGGTGGTGCGCTCGCTCATCCCGATGAGTACGGCGCCGCGGCCGATGACCAGTACGTCGCCGCCCTCGATGGTGGAGGGGTAGTCGTCCTGCCCCTCCGACCAGTGGTGGAAGACGCCCGCCTCGGAGCCGGTGAAGAGGGGGTGGTGGCGGTAGATCGCCTCGAAGTGGACCGTCTCGCGCTGTCGGGCCGGCCAGCGCATCGCGTTGATGGACACCCCGTCGTATATCCAGGCCGAGGTGTCCCGGGTGAAGAGATGGTTCGGCAGGGGGCCGAGCAGGAAGTCGTCCAGATCCATGACGTGGAAACGAACGGAGGTCGGCTCGCTGTGCCGCTCCAGGAACTCCCGCTTGGTCATCCCGCCGACCAGCGCCTCGGCCAGCTCGGCGCTGGGCAACTCCTCGAAGGCGGCCCGTAGATGCTCGGTGGCGAGCGGACCGTACTCCTTCTCCTCGAAAACCCGGTCCAGGACGAGCCGTCTGGCCACCGGGATGTCCAAGGACTCACGGAGCAGATCGCCGAAGAGGTGCACCTCCACTCCGCGGTCACGCAGCACGTCCGCGAAGCCGTCGTGCTCCTGGCGGGCGCGGCGCACCCAGAGCACATCGTCGAACAGGAGCGCGTCCTTGTTGCTCGGGGTGAGCCTCTTCAGTTCCAGATCGGGACGGTGCAGGATGACGCGGCGCAGCCGCCCGGCCTCGGAGTCGACATGGAATCCCATGCCTCCATCCTCACCGTGCGGAGCGCCGTTCACCCGGCGAATCGCCAGCGGATTATCCGTTGATCTCACCGGAACGCCCACTGACGGCACCCCCTAGAGCCGCGGGTCGACCGGCTCCGACTCCAGGGCCAGCACCGCGAACACCGCCTCGTGGACCCGCCACAGCGGCTCCCCGTCGGCGAGCCGGTCCAGCGCTTCGAGCCCCAGCGCGTACTCCCGGAGCGCCAACGACCGCTTGTGGCCGAGGAACCTGCCCCGCAGTCGTTCCAGATTCTCCGGGCGGGTGTACTCGGGGCCGTAGATGATCCGCAGGTACTCCCGGCCGCGCACCTTGATGCCCGGCTGGACCAGCCTGCCCTTTTCGTCCCGTACGAGTGCGGCGAGCGGCTTGACGACCATGCCTTCGCCGCCGCGCCCGGTCATCTCCAGCCACCAGTCGATGCCGGAGCGCACCGACGCCTCGTCACCGGTGTCGACGACGAGCCGGCGGGTGACCTGGAGCAGCCCGGTCGGGTCGTGCTCGACCAGCCGGTCGATCCAGGCCAGCTGCTCGTCGTGCGGTACGGAGGCCAGCGAGCGGCCCTGCACGGCAAGGATCTGGAACGGCGCGAGCCGCACCCCGTCGAGGCCCTGGGTGTTCCAGCAGTAGCGGCGGTACGCCTCGGTGAACGAGGCAGCATCCTCGGCACGTCCCTGCTGACGGTCCGCGAGAGCGCCGACGTCCACCCCACGGGCCACCGCTGCCGCGAGAGCCGCGTTGACCTCCGGGAGGACGGCGCCGGACGCGGCACCGACCGCGGCGTACTGGGAGCGCAGCAGCCCGGCCGCCTTGAGGGACCACGGCATCAGCTCGGCGTCGAGCAGCACCCAGTCGGTGTCCCACTCCTCCCAGAGTCCGGCGGCGGTGACGGCGGTGCGCAGCCTGCCGAGGATGACCTCGGTGAGTGCGACGTCGTCGAGGAACGGCCGTCCGGTGCGGGTGTACAGCGCCCCGGTCGGCCCCCCACCGGAGCCGAAGGCGTCGGAGTCCCCGCCTGCGCCGAACCGCTCACGGGCGGCGTTCGCGTCCCGGCAGACCAGCGCCACCGCACGCGAGCCCATGTGCTTCTCCTCGCACACGACCTCGGTGACCCCGTCCGCCCGGTACTGGGCGAAGGCCTCGGCCGGGTGCTCCAGATATCCCTTCTCGTGCGAGGTGGCGGTGGGCGCCATGGTCGGCGGGAGGTAGCCGAGCAGCCGCGGGTCGACGGCGAACCGGCTCATGACTTCGAGCGCCGCCGCGGCATTCTCCTCGCGCACCGCGATGCGGCCCATGTGCCGGGTCTCCACGATCCGGCGGCCGTGCACATCGGCGAGGTCCAACGGCCAGCCCTCCCGGCCACCGGGCGCCTCGGTGATCAGCGGCTTGGCCGGCTCGTACCAGACCTTTTCGGCCGGTACGTCGACGAGCTCGCGCTCCGGCCACCGCAGCGCGGTCATCTTCCCGCCGAAGACCGCACCGGTGTCCAGACAGATGGTGTTGTTGACCCAGGAGGTGTTGGGCACCGGGGTGTGGCCGTAGACCACGGCGGCACGGCCGCGGTACTCCTGCGCCCATGGGTAGCGCACGGGCAGGCCGAACTCGTCGGTCTCTCCCGTCGTGTCCCCGTACAGCGCGTGCGAGCGGACCCGCCCCGAGGTGCGGCCGTGGTACTTCTCGGGCAGTCCGGCGTGGCAGACGACGAGCTTGCCCTCGTCCAGCACGTAGTGGCTGACGAGTCCGTCGATGAACTCCCTCACCTGCCCGCGGAAGGCCGGGGCCTTCTCGTCCTCCCGGTCCAACTGCTCGATGGTCTCGGCCAGTCCATGGGTGTGCTGGACGTTGCGGCCCTTGAGGTAGCGGCCGAGCTTGTTCTCGTGGTTGCCCGGCACGCACAGGGCGTTGCCCGCCGACACCATGGACATGACGCGGCGCAGTACGCCGGGGCTGTCGGGGCCGCGGTCCACGAGGTCGCCGACGAAGACCGCCGTACGCCCTTCGGGGTGCGTGCCCTCGACGTAGCCGAGCTTGCCGAGCAGGGCCTCCAGCTCGGAGCTGCAGCCGTGGATGTCGCCGATGATGTCAAAGGGGCCGGTGAGGTGGCGCAGGTCGTTGTAGCGGCGCTCCAGAACCACTTCGGCGTGCTCCGCCTCCTCCTCGGTGCGCAGGATGTGCACCTTGCGAAAGCCCTCGCGCTCCAGGCCGCGCAGCGAGCGGCGCAGTTCGCGGCGGTGGCGCTGGATGACGTGGCGCGGCATGTCGGCGCGGTCGGGGCGGGCCGCGTTGCGCGCGATGCAGACCTCTTCGGGCAGGTCGAGAACGATCGCAATGGGCAGCACGTCGTGATTGCGGGCCAGTTGGACCAGCTGTTTGCGGCTCTCGGACTGGACGCTGGTGGCGTCCACGACGGTCAGCCGCCCGGCGGCGAGCCGTCTGCCCACGATGTAGTGCAGGACATCGAAGGCGTCACGGCTGGCGCTCTGATCGTTCTCGTCGTCGGCGACCAGGCCGCGGCAGAAGTCCGAGGAGATGATCTCCGTGGGCTTGAAGTGCTTACGGGCGAAGGTGGACTTGCCGGAACCGCTGGCTCCGATGAGGACCACGAGAGAGAGGTCGGTCACCGGCAGCGTGCGCGACGTACTGGTCATGCGGCTTTCGCCCCCATCTCGGTCTCGTTGGCGGTCTCGCGTCCGGGCCCGTTCTCGGCCTCATCGGCTGCGGTCATCGTGAACACGGCCATCTGTGTGGGCGGCCCCACTTCGGGGTCGTCGGGCCCCACGGGGACGAAGTCGACCCCGTATCCATGCCGCTGTGCCACCTTCCGGGCCCAGTCGCGGAACTCGGCCCTGGTCCACTCGAACCGGTGGTCGCCATGGCGCACATGCCCGGCCGGAAGGCTCTCCCAGCGGACGTTGTACTCGACGTTCGGCGTCGTCACGAGCACGGTCCGCGGACGGGCCGAACCGAACACGGCGTACTCCAGCGCGGGCAGCCTCGGCAGGTCGAGGTGCTCGATGACCTCGCTGAGCACGGCCGCGTCATACCCCTTGAGCCGCTTGTCGGTGTAGGTGAGCGAGCCCTGCTGAAGCGTGACCCGTCCGGCCTGCCGCTCCCCCATCCGGTCCAGCTTCAGCCGTCGCGAGGCGATCGTGAGGGCGCGCATGGAGACATCGACACCGACGATCTCCGTGAAGCCCACGTCCTTGAGCAGTGCCTGCACCAACTGGCCCTGGCCGCAGCCCAGGTCGAGGACCCGGCTCGCCCCGGCGGTGCGCAGCGCGTCGAGGATCGCGGTGCGCCGCTGCTCGGCGAGCGGCACCGGCTTCTCCTCGGTGTCGGTCGTCTCGTCCACCGCGTTGTCGATGCTCTCCACGTCGAGGTCGTCCGACTCGGCGAGGCGCACCAGCTCCAGCCGCTGCATCGCCTGCCGGGTCAGGCCCCAGCGCCGGGACAGGTAGCGGCTGGTGATCAGCTTCTGCTCCGGGTGGGCTGCCAGCCAGCCCTCACCGGCCCGCAACAGCTTGTCCACCTCGTCCGGCGCGACCCAGTAGTGCTTGGCGTCGTCGAGCACCGGCAGCAGGACATAGAGCTGCCGCAACGCGTCCGCCAGCCGCACGTCGCCTTCCAGCACCAGCCGTACGTACCGCGAGTCCCCCCACTCCGGGAACTGCTCGTCCAGAGGTACGGCCACGGCGTCCACGCTCGTCCAGCCGAGCGGCCCGAAGAGCTTGCGGACCAGTTCCGCGCCGCCGCGCGCCGGTAGTGCGGGAACCTCAATGCGCAACGGAAGCGGTGCTTGTACGCGCTCGGGCAGCGCTCGGCACACGCCGTTCAGCGCGGTTTTGAAGACCGTGCTCATCGCGACGGAGAGCAGCGAGGACGCCGCGTACGGACGGTCGTTGACGTACTGCGCGAGCGCCGCGTCGGGAGCACCGCCCCGGCCCTTGCCCTTGCCGCGGCGCACCAGCGCCACGGGATCCACCTCCAGCAGGAGCGCCGCTGTGCAGCGCTCGGCGGATGCCTCGGGGTAGAAGACATGCGCGGTGCCATGGGAGGTTGAGAACATCTGCGCCTTCTCGGGGTGCTTGTGCAGCAGAAAGCCGAGGTCGGTCGCGGGACGTTCCGGGTTGCCGGTCGTGCTGATTGTCAGGAACACACGTCCGAGTATGGTCCCGTTCACTCACCCCCCACCAGGAATTTTCACGCGTCTATCGCTCTGTGGCCCCTCATTTCTCTTCCTTTCCTCCTTTCCTTCCCTTCCCTTCGCCCGCCGTCGTTCCGCCGAGCAGCCCGGCCAGCTCCGCGATGGTGTCCGGACCGACCCGGCAGCAGCCGCCCACCAGCCGGGCGCCGGCGTCCTGCCAGGCCCGTACTCTCCCCGGATCGAACGTGGGGTCACCGACCCACCCCCCGCCCCCGGCATCCCACCGCTCACCGCTGTTCGGATAGACGACGACCGGTTTCCCGGCCACCTCCGCCGCCACCCCCACCGCCCGGTCCGCATCGGCCGGATCGCAGCAATTCACCCCGACGGCCAGCACGCGATCGTGTCGTGAGGCGAGGGCGAAGGCCGTCTCCAGCGGCTGCCCCGCCCTGGTCCGGTCGCCCGCCACGCTGTACGAGAGCCAGACGGGCAGCCCACACTCCTCGACCGCTCGCAGCAACGCCTCGGCCTCGTCGATGTCCGGCACCGTCTCCAGCGCCAGCACATCGGGCCCGGCAGCGGCCAGCGCCTCGATCCGGGGTCGGTGGAACCGCTCCAGCTCCCGGACGGACAGCCCGTAGCGGCCCCGGTACTCACTGCCGTCCGCCAGCATCGCCCCGTACGGGCCGACCGAGGCGGCGACCCAGACCTCCCGCTCCACCGCACCGGCGGCCCTCCGCGCCAGCCGCACACTGCGGGCGAACAGCTCCACCGCTTCCGCACGCCCCATCCCCCGTCGCTCGAACCCCTCGAAAGTCGCCTGGTAGCTCGCCGTGATGAGCACCTGTGCACCTGCCCGCACATAGGCCATGTGCGCCGCCTCGATCTGCTCGGGCGCATCGGCCAGCAGCCGGGCCGACCACAGAGCGTCGGACAGGTCGCAGCCCTGCGCCTCCAACTGGTTGGAGAGGCCCCCGTCGAGCAGGACCACCCCCTCCGAGAGGGCACGATCGAGCGGACGGGCGGACGGGCCGTTGACCCACCGGGCGGGTTGCACAGGTGACTCCCTCGTGAGCCGGGGCCTGGACCCGACTCGGGTGAGCCGGGACTGGACCGGGCTCGGGTGAGCCGGGACTGACCGGGCTCAGGTGAGCTGGGACTGGACCCGGGAGGAGATCAGCTCCAAATGCTCCAGGTCGTCCAGATCCAAGACCTGGAGGTAGATCCGGGACGACCCGATCGCGCCGTACCGGCCGATCTTGTCGACCACCTCGGCGGGCGAGCCGGCGAGCCCGTTCGCCTTCAGTTCCGCCACGTCACGGCCGATGACGGAGGCGCGACGCGCCACCTCGGCGTCGTTCTCGCCGACGCAGACCACCAGGGCGTTGGAGTACACCAGGTCGTCCGGTTCGCGGCCGGCCGCCTTGGCCGCCTCCCTGACCCGGGCGAACTGCTTCTCGCTGTCCTCCAGCGACGCGAAGGGGATGTTGAACTCGTCCGCGTACCGGGCGGCCAGCCGCGGTGTACGCGTCGCACCGTGACCGCCGATCAGGATCGGTACCTTGGCCTGCGCCGGCTTGGGCAGCGCGGGCGAATCGGTCAGCTGGTAGTACGTGCCGTCGAAGTCGAACGTCTTGCCGATCTCGGTCGCCCACAGTCCGGTGATGATTTCCAGCTGTTCCTCCAGCCTGCCGAACTTCTCCTTGGGGAACGGAATGCCGTAGGCCTTGTGCTCCTCCTCGAACCAACCCGCGCCGAGGCCGAGCTCTACACGCCCGCCGGACATCTGGTCGACCTGCGCAACCTGGATGGCGAGCACGCCGGGGAGCCGGAAGGTCCCTGCGGTCATCAGCGTGCCGAGCCGGATCCGCTTGGTCTCGCGCGCCAGCCCGGCCAGGGTGATCCATGCGTCGGTCGGGCCGGGCAGCCCGTCCCCCGGCCCCATGCGGAGGTAGTGGTCGGAGCGGTAGAAGGCGTCGAAGCCGAGGTCCTCGGCCGCCTTGGCCACGGTGAGCAGGGTGTCGTAGTCGGCCCCTTGCTGGGGCTCGGTGAAGATTCGAAGATCCATGCATCCATCCTGCACCTCCGAACGCCGGTCATTCCGCTCCGCCTCCCTCCCCCGCGCCGCCGCCGCCGAAGTCCTGTACGGTCACGACCGCCCCGTGCATCGCCCTGCGCACCACCCCGCGCACCACCCCGTCCACCGTCACCCCCGGATTCCTGCGCGGTCACGGCTGGCCCGCCGCCGAGCCCGCCGGTCCGCGGACCGCACCGGACGGACCGGCCCACTCCCTGCCGCGCTCCAGCTCTTGCTGCCGCTCCCGGTCCTGCTCGTCGAGGCGCCGAAGCATTCCGTGCACCCGGTCCATGGACTCGTCGGCCGCGTCGATCGCCTCCATGCACTGCCAGTAGAGCCCCTGCTCATCGGTCTCGCAGGCCACCCCGACCAGGGCCATCCCCACTTCCCCGAGCAGTGTGCCCAGCCCCGTCAGCGTCGCCCGCGGTTCGGCGAGCTCGGAGAGCTGCGCGGCACGCGCCACTCCGGCCCGCGCCGCCGGGTGGTCCAGTGCCCCGCTGCTCCTCCCGCCGATCTCGCTGAGCCCGCGCGCCTCGCCCCGTAACTCCTTGGGCCCGCTCGCCGCCAGCCGGCTACCGATCGCCTGAGCGAGTGCCTGGGCCTGCCATGCCTCGGCGATGATGTCCGGCGTGCCCCGGCTCTGTGCCAGAGCACGCCGACTCACTCCTACAAGCCGCTCCGCTTCCATGCGTTACCCCCATCCGTACGAAAAGCCGCTCAACTCATCCATTACCCACAGTGAGGGCGCCGGTACCGAAAAGCCAGGGGAATTCGGAAATCCGTGGACACAAAGTCGACTGTGAATAAGTTGATCACTCCGAAGAGTGACGATTCTGGGACTCAGAGGTGTCCGGGCGCTCCGGTGGCGGGAAACGGGCCTCATTCCGGTCGATCTTCTCCGACAGTGCCGCCAGCGCGTCGATCCCCAACACCTCGCAGAACTGCAGCAGATACGCGAGAACATCCGCGACCTCGTCCGCGACCCGGTGCGCCGTCTCGGGGCTCTCCATCACCTGCGCCGACTGCTCCGGCGTCAACCACTGGAAGATTTCGACCAGTTCGGACGCCTCGACGCTCAGTGCCGCCGCCAGGTTCTTCGGGGTGTGGTACTGCTCCCAGTCCCGTGCGGCCGCGAACGCGGCGAGGCGTTGCTGCAGGGCCCGTACATCAAGTTCTGTCACGGCTCCAGGTCTACCACCGTCACCCCGGCCGTCTCCCGGGCCCGCTCCGCACCCGGCTCCGTGACCGTCCCCACCAGCCTGATGTGCCCGGCCGCCCCGATCGACACCGCCACAGCGAGCAGCTCGCGCAACTGCCGTCCGTCCAGGTCCCGGTCGAGTCCGTCGGCCAGCACGGTGAGGGTCTGCATGGCCGACGGCACCTCGCCCGCGGCGTCAACCGCAAGCGCCCCGGGGCCGGTGAGCAGCACCAGGGCGAGCGCGAGATACCTCAGTTCACCGTCGCCGAGCCGGCCGACCGGCGTGCCGTGTCCCTCGCCGCGCCCGACCGTCGCGCGCAGCAACCCGTCCGTGAGCCGCTCGACACCCAGTGCGGTCACCGGTCCCGCGCATCCGGCGCGAGCGGCCGCGACCAGCCGGGCATGCCGTCGGGCACACTGCGTGTACGTGCGCTCCAGCACCGCCGCAAGGTTGTCGCAGCCACGGCGCAGACGGCCGTCTCCCGCCACCACCGGGGCGCGCATCCGCTGCGGCTGCGGTTCACAGGCGAAGACCGATCGCAGAGCCACGACCATCTGTTCCGCGGCGGCAAGGACGCGTAACTGCCCCTCGGTCCTGCCCGCCACCCGTAGCGGCAGCAGGGCCGTTCCGAGGCGGTCGTCCGGCAACGGCGCGCGCGTCACCGGGACCGCGCCCGCGGTGTGCCAGGCCGCCTGGACCGTCGAGCGCCCCGGGTCGCGCAACGCCGTGGTGAGCAGGGTCTCGCCGCCGCCGGTGAGCCGTTCCCCGACGATGCGGAGGGTGGGCTCCGCCTGGATGGCGACGTCGAGCCGTACCGGTCCTACCGGGCCGTCCGCCGTGCACCCGATCCGGAATCCGCGGCGGCCCTGCGCATCGGCCGCAGCCCCTTCCGGTACACAGCCCGCCGGGTCCGGGAACACCTCGTCGAGCGGGTCTCCGCCACCCAGCCGCGCCAGCGCCTCGTACGCCCGTAACGCACTCGACTTGCCGCTGCCGCCGGGACCGGCGAAGAGCGTGATCGGGCCGATGGGAAAGGCGGCACCCCGGTGCGAGGCAAAGGCGGACAGCCGCAGTTCGGTGACGACGGGGCCGGCGGACCGGACTGGTCCACCGGAACGCCGCGTGACCGCCGGTCGGGCCGTCGTACGGGGAGTGGCAGGAAAATCGTCGGGCCGGGACGTACCGGGGGTGGCATCAATAGTCACGGGCGTGCCGGCGGGCGGCGGGGGGGTCCCCGGGCGGAGTGCAGTCATGGGCGGACCGTATGCAGACCCCGGTCCGGCGAACCGTTCCGCCTGAACGACCTTCCTACGATCGGGCTACGCCCGCCGCGGCAACCCCGCCCGAACGGCATTCCCACGAAGGGGGTAGCTCCGCCACCGCGCCCCGCCCGACCGGCTCCCTGCCGACTCCCGACCGGGGCCTGGCCGGGGCCTGGCCGACTCCCGACCGGGGTCTGGCCGACTCCTGGCCGACTCCCGACCGGGGCCTGGCCGGGGCCTGGCCGACTCCCTGCCGACCCCGGCCGACCCCGGCCGACCCCGGCCGACCCCGGCCGACCCCGGCCGAACTGCCCCTCTAAGAACCGTGTATGCCCGCCGCCGTGACCCCTTCGACCTCCATGCCGACCGGTGACAGCAGGAAGACATTCCGGTCGACCCGATGCATTCCGCTGCCGAGTCCGAAGACGACCCCGCTGGTGAAGTCCAGGATGCGCTTGGCCACATCCGTCTCCGCGCTGGTCAGATCGAGCAGTACCGGGACCTGTGCGACCAGATACTCCGCCACCTCCCGCGCGTCCGCGAAGACCTGGACCCGCAGCACGACGAGGCGCCGCTGTTCGGCTTCCGCGCTCGTGTCGGGGACCGTACGGTGATCGACCCGGGACGGCCACTCGTTGCGGCCGCGCAGAGGTACGACCTGGGCAAGCCCCTCCCACTGCTCGTCCGTGACGTCGTACCTGTCGTACCTGCTCACCGGACCACCCCGTCTGTGCTTCGGTCGGCGTTGCGCCGGCTGCGCTCGCTGTTCATCGGGCAATTCTCTCGTCCCTCACCCGTTCGGCGTACCACCGACACGGTTCACGGGCTGAATCGACACCGCTGACGGCCCGTCCGGCGCCCCACCGCAGCTCCGTGCCGGTCCGCTTCCGCAGTCATGTCGACGGGGGTGAAACGTACCGGAAGCCGGACCGGAGCACGGCGGAACGGTCCCGGCTGCCGGTAGTGGCTGTGCGGGTCGGCGGCGAAGTCCGGGCCTTCCGGTCGAAGCGGCGGCGGAAGCTCCGCCTACTTCTCCGCCGGGCCTGCCGGCTCACGGGACTGCTCCACTTCTTGAGCGACCACGGCGACATCGGTCATCACCTGGAGCACTCCGGGCAGCTCGGAGCCGTCGAGCTGACGGTATTCACTGCCGATGGTCGCCACCAGCCGCTCGGGAAGTCCGAGTTCCGGGTGGCGCCCCTCACCGATGACCCGGCGGGCCGCCTCGATGGCGGGGACCCCGGCTTCGTGGAAGGCGTGGGCGCGCTCGCGCACGTACTCCAGGTACACGATGTGATCGCGCACCCCGGCCTGGTCGAGGACCGGTCCGTGCCCCGGGACGATGATTTCGGCGCCAGTGGCCAGCACCCGTTCGCAGGCCGCGATCACATTGCTCAGCGGCCCCGCCCAGTGCACCGGGTGGTCGCCCGGCTGAGCGGGAGTGGAGGAGAAGATGACGTCCCCGCTGAACACGGCTCGCTGCGCGGGCAGATGGACCATCAGGTCGCCGGTGGTGTGCGCCGGTGGCAGGGCGGAGAGCTGGACCGGGTAATCGCCCAGGGTCAGTTCGAGCTCTCCGGTGAAGTACGTGGTCGGCTGCACCGGCTCGGTCTGCGACCAGTCGAAAAGGCCGAAGTGACGTCCGAGGTAAGTCCCGAGCGCGGTGGCCGGATCACCAGTGGCCACGAGCGCGTGCAGCTGCTTCGGCGTGGGATCGTAATGGATGTGTTCCCCAGCCTCGCGGGTCGCGATGATCTCCGCATCCGGGAGTACGCCCGCACCCCAGAAGTGGTCGCCGTTCGCATGGGTGACGATCACCCGGTCGATGGAGACACCGTCGGGCAGCCGCTTCGTGGACTCGTCCAGGAACTGCCCGGCCAGCACGGCGTCATACGGGGTGTCGATCCAGAGCGCGCCGCGGGGCGAGACGAGGAGACCGCAATTCGCCAGCCCCCAGCCCCGTTTCGGCGGGAGCCATGCGTACAGGTCCCGCCCCAGGTCAACAACGTCTCCACCCGTGATCGACATGGACGCGATTATGCCGACCGCGGTCCGGCCACGCGTTTGAACTCAACCATAACAAGGTCCGGTTGGCGCAAAATCGCTGCTCATATTCTTCGGCGACGGTGGCTCGGTGACCCTATGAGGCCGGCACCTCGCAGCCCCATACGGCATCCTCCGGACGATCGACCCCGATTTCACCCGGCGGCGTCCCGCATCGCGGCGGACGCTCATTGGGTGCGACCGGTGCTCCTCAGCGGCGACAGGCGCATGGTTCATGGCGACCCGCCGTTCGGACGACCCGTTCGGAGGTTCCGGATGGTTCGGATGGTTCGGATGGTTTCGAGCGGGTTCAGACAGCGATGACAGTGACGCCGGCCTCCGTGAAGCGGGCCTCTGCCTCGGCCGTGATGCCCTTGTCGGTGACCAGGAAATCGACCTGCCCGAGATCGCAGACCCGGGCGAAGGCCCGCTTGCCGATCTTCGAGGAGTCGGCCGCCACGACCACCCGTTGGGCCTGCTCGGCAAGCAGCCGGTTGATGCCGGCCTCGCCCTCGTGGTGAACGTACGCACCACGCTCGGTGTCGATCGCATTGACGCCCAGCACGGCGACATCCAGGGTGATTTCGCCCAGTACCCCGCCGGCCAGCGGGCCCGTCAGCTCGTACGACTGCGGCCTGACCACCCCACCGGTCACCACGATCTTGATCTGCGGTCGGATCACCAGCTCGTTGGCGATGTTGAGAGCGTTGGTGACAACGGTCAGGGTCGGCCGACCGCCCATCCCGGCCGCGGTGTCACCGACGACATCGGAGCGCACCGCCAGCGAACGGGCCACCTCGGTGAGTGTCGTACCGCCGGTCAGTCCCACCACTTCGCCGACCGCCACCAGTTCGGAGACGGCGCGGCCGATGGCCTGTTTCTCCGGAGCGTGGCGGCCGGTTTTGTAGCGCAGGGCCAATTCATAACTGACACCGTGCGCGACCGCGCCACCGCGAGTACGTGTGAGCAGCTGCTGCTCGGCGAGCTGGTCCAGGTCACGGCGGATGGTCGCGGCCGAGACATCCAGCGTCGCGGCGGCGCACTCGACCTCCACCCGGCCGTTTTTACCGACAAGTTCCAGCAGCGCGTTCCACCGGGCATCCCTGGACAAGAGAACTCTCCTCACGAACCCGGGCTTCGGGCGCCCATCCCCTTGGGTGCGGTCACCGGACACGTGCAAGCGTCGCACAAGGCTCCGCCCGATCAAGCTTCCTGCAACCAGAATGCTTGATGATGCTCGCACATCGCGTATAGCGTGCACAAACGAGCAATCCACTGCGACTACGGAGTGCAAAAGTGTCATTTGTCGAGATCGAGACAGCCAGTCAGCCGGAGTGTTGGCGTCGCGCAGCCGAGCTGGCCCGGACCCAGGCAGTTGCTCTGCCCACAACCGGTGAGCGCATCGCGGTCGTCGGCTGCGGCACCTCGTTCTACATGGCCCAGGCTTACGCCGCGCTCCGCGAGGAGTCCGGGCAGGGCGAGTCCGATGCCTTCGCCGCCTCGGAGTTCCCCTTCGGCCGCGGCTACGACCGGGTCGTCGCGCTCACCCGCTCGGGGACCACGACCGAGGTACTGGGACTGCTCGACCGGCTCCGTGGTGTCACCCGCACAGTGGCCATCACCGCCGACCCGAACACCCCGGTCATGACGTCCGCCGACGATGTCGTCGTGCTCGACTTCGCCGATGAGCAGTCCGTCGTGCAGACCCGGTTCGCCACCACCCTGCTCACCCTGCTCCGCGCCCACCTCGGTCTGCACACCGACGCCGTGGTCCGCGACGCGGAGACCGCACTGGCCGAGCCACTGCCCGAAGGCCTGCTGGACTGCACCCAGTTCACCTTCCTCGGTCGTGGCTGGACGGCGGGTCTCGCCAACGAGGCCGCGCTCAAGATGAAGGAGGCGTCGCTTTCCTGGACGGAGGCGTACCCCGCGATGGAGTACCGCCACGGCCCCATCAGCATCGCCACCACCGGCACCGCGACCTGGATGTTCGGCACCTCCCCCGAGGGCCTTGCGGAGCAGGTGCTCTCGACCGGCGCCCGCTGGGTGGAGAGCGACCTTGACCCGCTGGCCGAGCTGGTCCGCGTCCAGCGTCTGGCGATCGCCCGCGCCGCCGCCCGCGGTCTGGACCCGGACAGCCCGCGCCACCTGACGCGCTCGGTGGTGCTCACGGACGCCTGACCGGCCGATGGACATCGTCGAGCGCACGTTCAGCGGTCCGGGCGCAGGCGCTCGCAAGGCTGCCCACGACCCCCTCACCCGGGCGTTCGCAAGGGGGTTCTCGCCATGCCCCCGCGTGGCCCCGTCCGCAGCGGCGATATCGGCGGGGTGCTCGTCGCAGGGCGGCCGACCTGCCCATACGGGTGATCAGCGGCCCCGACGCAGGCCACCGTCCGCGATTTCCGGGCGAGAGCCCGGCTCCCGCCTCCGCGCACTTCCCGTACGGAGGTTCGCCCGGGGCGGACCCGATGTCGGCCTCTCGCCCCGCAGGGGCGTCTCAGCTCGCCCCCCGCCATTCGCGCGGGTCGGCGGTCGGGACAAGGCTGGCGGTCGGGAGAGGGCCGGCGGTTGTCCCGGCCGCCGACCCTGTCTCCCGGATGGCACCGCCGTGTCAGGATTCCTCGAAGTAGACGTCCAGGACCGCGTCGAGTTCTTCCGCCCACTGCTTGAGGTCGCTCCTGGCCGACGCTTCGACTTCGGCGTTGAACCATCGACGGGCCGACATATGAACCGTGACGGTGAACCGGCGGCCGAAGCGAGGGGTCTTCACCTCAAACGCACCGATCTCGCCCCAGCGGAAATCGGCCTCCTGGTCGTCCAGTCGGAACCGGACGCCGTCACGGTCCGCGGTGATCGACCCACGACGGTCGCTCACCTCGAATACGGGGCCGGCCTCTGCCTCCTTGTCATCGGCCGCCGTCTCGGCAGCGGACTCCCCGTCGGCTGCCGCATCCTCGGATACGGCCTCCGTAACGGCATCGTCCAGAGCGTCGGCGGCGGGCGCCCGCTCCTCTGTCTGTTCCTGGTCTGCCTGTTCCTGGTCTGTCCGCTCCAGGCTCGTGTCCGGCTTCCCGGTAGTTGCAGGGGCCGTGAGACCAGGGATGTACGCCGGGTCTGTCCCTGCGGCGTACCCGGGCTGAGTGTTCGGATCTATGCGCTGCTCCACGGCGGGCAGTATGGCCGACGAACCTGTACGAG
This sequence comes from Streptomyces sp. NPDC002958, assembly GCF_055563255.1. Classification (NCBI taxonomy): domain Bacteria; kingdom Bacillati; phylum Actinomycetota; class Actinomycetes; order Kitasatosporales; family Streptomycetaceae; genus Streptomyces; species Streptomyces sp. NPDC002958. The sequence continues at coordinate 52,668 of NZ_JBVHDS010000023.1, forward strand.
GCCAGTGACCACCACGCCCCGCGCCGTCCCTCCCGGCTGCAACCTCTGTGCGCCGTGTCCTGCACTGCAGCGGTGACCTCTACCCGGTCGGCGCGTTCGGCTCGGTCTCGACAGCGATCGCGGTCGCCACGAGACCGTCCGCGACCAGCCATCGGCCACTGAAAGCCGTAGGCGTCGGCGCCGAACCGGCCGCCAGGTCCAGCTCCGCGGCAGAGATCAGCAGCCCGGCGGTGAAGCTGCCGTTCGAGTGGAGCACGATGTCGGCCTGCTCGAAGCCGAGCCAGCGGTGGGTGAGCGGGAACCACGCCTTGTAGACGCTCTCCTTAGCGCTGAACAGCAGCCGGTCCCAGTGGACCTCGGGGGACGCCTGGCGCAGCTCGCGTTCTCGCTGGAGTTCCGTCGCCAGCGCAATGGTCTCGAGCACCCCGTCGGGCAGCGGCTCATGCGGTTCGGCGTCGATACCGACGGTGAGCGCGTCCGCCCGGTGGGCAACCGCGGCAGCTCGGTAGCCGGCGCAGTGGGTCATGCTTCCGACGACTCCTCCCGGCCACACCGGGGCGCCGCGTTCGCCTTTCAGGATGGGGACGGGCGCGAGACCGAGCTCGCCGAGCGCGCGGCGGGCGCACCAGCGTGCGGTGGTGAACTCCTTGCGCCGGGATTCCACGGAGTTACGGATCAGCTCTTCCTCGCCGGGGAAGAGATCGGCGTCGGGCGGGTCGCAGAGCGCTTCGGCCACAGCCACCTGGGGCGGCAGAATCTTGTCGATCATGTTCTCCCTCGTACCGGCTGATTGCTCCACCCTCTGTGTCGTCCCTGGAGTCTGCCCAAAGATTGCGGGGTGTGTGGCGTGTCGGCTGTGCTGTGGGCGACGCTCTCATGGCGTGGACGACGTTGTCATGGCAAGGCTCGGTCCGCGTCATGGCAAGGATCGGTCCGCACCGGTCCGGCTCGTGGCGAACCGGACCGATGTGGCGACTGTCACGTCAGGATCGAGGGGTCAGGCTTCGTCACGGCGAGGGCCGGCCACCGGATCTGTGTGGCGCACAGGGATACGAGGATGGCGGAGGCGGCAATGGCGCCCATGCCCCACACCGGGTTGCCGGCGCTCGCCATGAAGCCGATCACACTCGCGGCATCACGCCTGAGCCGACACCCGCCGGGCGATGCCTGGGCCGGGCCGCACCCGGCACAGGCATCGGACCCCGCGCCTCCCGGTTCAGGCCGCGGGAGGAGCGGCGGGAACCATCAGCACCGCGCTGTCCCGGAAGCCGGCCGTGCGGAATCGGCCGGCGAGTCCGTCCTCCGGATCGGCGGACAGCAGAAGCAGGTCGTGACCGGGGCTCGATGCGGCCTCGGGCCAGGCAGGCGACGTACCGCGATGGTGTCCCCAGGTCACCACGAGGGAGGGATCCGACAGCGACCGCAGGCTGAGGAACTTGTCGGCGAACCCACCGGCGAGGCCGGGGTCGAGCACCTGTGAGGGGACGGGCGCGAAGCCGAAGCGGCTCTTGAAGTTGAACAGACCCGGCTGCACGACGTGCCCGTAGAGTGAGGGGTCGTTGCCCAGGGAGGCGAAGGCCAGACCGCTCTCGCGGGCGAACCGGAACGCCTCGGCATAGGCGGCCCGCATCACCCGGCTCGACCGGGCGTCGATGGACGCCGCGGAGAAGCGCATCTGCAGCACCGACTCCGCCCGGCGCATCCACCAGATGGATCCGGCAACCATCGTGGTGCCCGCGTGCACGCTGACGGCGACGTGCTCCGAGCAGGCCGCGAGCAGGCGGTCGCGCCACCGGCGTGCGAAGTTCCTGCCGCGCGGCATCCCGGCTATCTGCGCGTCGTAGACGACCAGGAACTCGTCCACGAGTTCCTCGGTCAGACCGACCCGTACACCGACTCGCATGTCCTCGTCCTGGATGAACCGGCGGCCGAGGCGGATGTTCCTGCGTTCGGTGGCGGAGAGTCCGGTGGCGAACTCCTCCTCGGACTGCCCCAGGGGGGCGCACCAGTTCACCCATCGCGGGCGCGCCACGAAGCCCAGTGCGGCCAGGGTGGCGTCGTCGACGTCCTCGGATCCGGTGAGCCTGACGATGTCGACCGTCGCGTCGGCTTCCTTCCAGGCGCTGCGTTCCGCCTCGTCGCGGTCGACCGAGGCAATGACGAGGTCGTCCTGCTCAGTGATCTCCACTGAGGGCTCCTTTCAAAGGTGTCGCCACCGTGGCACGTCCGCTGCGCCGGGTGTAGACGGCCCAGATCACGATCGAGACAACCCAGATGCACAGGGAGGGCAGCCAGAAGCGGAATCCGTCCAGCCGGCTCGCCCAGGCGTAGAGGAAACCCGACAGCGGGACGGCTCCCGTGATGAACATACGAATGGTCGCGTTGGCCCGGCCGGCGACCTCGACCGGGATCGATTCCTGGCGGTAGGTGATGGAGGCGACGTTGCTCACCGCGACCGCGAAGCACTCGATCATGAAGCCGAGCAGCTTCACGGGCAGGAACGGGACGGCCACGAGCACGAGGCCGAAGAACGCGACCAACTGGCAGAGCAGAATGCGCCGTTCGGGTCTCCACCTGGGCAGGATGCCCGGCGCGAGGCGGCTGGCCACGGCCCCCATGAACAGCCCGATCGCCATCACCAGGGAAATGACCGTGGTGTTGATGTCCCGCTGTCCGAACTCGGTGATCAGCGCCGGTTCGAGCTGGCCGATGGCGAGGTTCGTCATCGACATCGTCACCACGAGCCAGAGAATCTCCCGCTTGAGGACCCAGCGGAATCCGATCGCGAGATCGCGGCGGATGTCCATCTTCTCGTGGTTCGACGGCACCCTGGGCAGCAGCAGGGCCGCGATTCCCGCGAGCAGGTACAGGCCGGCGATGCACAGCGAGGCGGGCTCCGCGCCCAGCACGGAGAACGCGGCGCCTCCCACGATCAGACCGATGACCTTGGAGAATTCGATCGCGGAGTTCAGTTTGGCCACGGCCAGAGGGCGGGCGGGCGCGCTGATCAGCTTCGGTATGAGGACGAACTGCCCGGTGATGGTGCTCGCGACACCGCCGACCCCCGAGAGCAGCACCAGCGCGGCGACGGCCACCTGGTTGGAGAGGAAGGCCGCCAGCAGGACCAGGCAGACGGCCTGCTGCACCTGGGCCAGCACGAAGATGGCCCGCTTGTCGAAGCGGTCGATGAACGCACCGAGGATCGGAGATCCGACATAGGTGACGCCCCGCAGCGCGAACGAGACGAGGGACATGGCAACGGAGTCAGTCTGCGCGAGCACCGCCAGCGGGATCACGATCCCGAGCTGCCAGTCCGCGATTTTCGACAGCATCGACGACGCGACGAGGACCCGGAGCACCCGCGTGTCCGCCGGAGAGGCGGTGACCGCCGTCGTCATCCTCGCTCCCGGTGCCACGGGGCCCTGCGGGTCGTGCGCTCGGAGGATCCGTCCCTCATCGCGCGCTCACACCGTCGCCTCGTTCCGTGCCCGCGAGGCGGCGGGCCACCTCCGGGTGGGAACACAGCGCCTCCAGGCCGCGGGCCGTGTTGGCCTCCACGCCGGCGTCGTCCACCTCGTGGACGATCCAGTCCCAGGCCACCGCGTACTCACGGAAAAGCTTGGCCGTCTCGTCCTGCAGGCGGCTGAACGACTCCTCGCTGCGCTCGCCCGCCGGTCCGTAGTCCTCCAGGGCGCCGATCGCGCCGTTCTGCGCGGTGCGCCAGCGGTACGCGAAGGCGGACGGGCCGTCGACGAGAATGCCGACGTCCGGGCGCAGCAGTGCGGAGCCGAAGACCAGGTCGAGCATTCCCCGTACCGTGCGCACCAGTTCACCGACCGCGGCGGCGGCCGGGTCGTCCTCGTCGCCGCCCTCGGCGGCCAGCCGCTCGGCCACCGCGAGTTCCTTGAGGACGTGCTTGATCGGGTAGGACTCCTGGACGACGATCGCGCCCCGGGCCAGTGCCCGCTGGGTCACCTCCGATGCCAGCAGCACATTGCCCGCGATCTCCACGAACGCGGCGGCAAGAGCTCCCGACGCCTTGTTCCGCGTCACGGGCTCCGAGGCCAGGTGGCGCTCCCAATCGCCGTCGCGCCACTGGTCGTACCCGCGGGGGATGTCCAGCGGCCGGCCGTCGCGCAGCCCCGCGCCGTACAGGGTGCGGAAGGATTCCAGCCACAGCTGCTGGAGGGGTACCGCGGGCCATGGAGCGGCTGTCTCCTCCAGGGCGGAGCGCCAGGTGACGGTCACCACCTCTTGGCCGCCCTCCCGCAGGCGCTCCTCGAAGGCCCGGCACAGCGTGCTCTTGCCAATGCCGTCGATACCCAAGAAGGCGATGGTCAGTCCTTGGTGCATGCTCGAATCTCCTGATGTTCCAGCGGTGCGGTCACTGCGATACGGGCCGAGGACGTCCTCAGCACTCGTCGTTCAGCCGTTGGGTGATCTCCTCCACGTAGCAGCGCAGTCCCCCGACCCGGGACGCCTCCAGGGCCTTGCGCACCAGGTGTGCCGCCGCGGTCCGGTCAGTGCCGGTCGCCAGGGCCTGGGCGAGGATGAGTTCGTACGTCACCGGGCGCGCCGTGTCCACCGACCAGGCGTATGTAACGCCGTCGGTGTCCGCGAGGTCGAGATGCGTGAGGGTGCCCACCTCGGGGAAGTCGCCCAGTTCCTGGGGGTGGACGAACAGGCGCGCCTCCAGGCAGTGCCGCGAGCGGTCGACGACCGCCTCGTCCGGGGAGACGGACTCCCCGCGGGCGATGCGGAGCTGGAGTTCCACGAGGTCGGTGTCCGTCTGCCGCTCGGACATCCGGTAGGCCAGCGGAAGCCTGCCGTTGACCTCCAGGAAGTAGTAGCGGTCCGGCCCGACGATGAACTCCACCGTCATGACGTTGCGCAGCCCGAACGCCTCGGCCACGCGGGCCGCGTCCGATCGCATCGCCGCCAGTGTTCCGGCGTCGACGCCCTCCACCGGGGAGGCCTCCAGCAGCTTGAGTCCGTCGGCGACCAGCAGGCTCTCGCGCTCGCCCAGCGGAATGACGGTGCCCTCGTGGTCCACGGCGAGGGTGACACCGACCACCCGGTTCACGGTGAGGTACTTCTCCACGTACCAGGACGTGGTCGACGGCCCGGCTGCGACGGCCCGCTCGATGTCGGCCGGGGTGTGGGCGATGCGCACCTCCTGGCCTCCGTACCCGAACTCCGGCTTGAGGACGACCGGCAGGCCGATCTCCCGGGCGCGGGCGAGGACTTCGTCCGGTCCGCGTCCGGCGGCGTGGGGGAGCACGGGCACGCCGATGCGGTGCGCGGCCTCGACGGCCGCCGCCTTGCTGCCGGCCAGGCGCAGGGCGTTCGACGAGGGGCCGACGAAGGTTACGCCCCTGGCCTCCAGGCCGGCCACGAAGTCGGCGTTCTCGGCCAGCGAGCCGTACCCCGGGTACACGCAGTCGACGCCACTGCGCTCCACGGCGTCGAGCACCCGCTCGCACGAGTCGTACGTGTCGGGCAGGCCGCGGCCCTCGACGCAGACCTCGTGGTCCGCCGCGGCCACGTGCGTGTTCTGAGTGTCCGTCAGCGCGGACAGCGCGGTCGTCTCGAATCCCAGCCTGCGGCAGGTCTGCGCGGCGCGTACCGCGATGGCCGCGCGGTTGGCGATGAGTATGTGCTGCATTGTGTCTCCTGTCCGGGCAGGCCGGCTGTCGGTCGGGGTCACCGGGAGAGCCGGCCCATCCAGCGCGCGCACGCCTGTGCGATGCGCTGGATGCGGTCCTCGTCGTGCACGTCGGAGCTGTACTGCCACAGCAGCCGCAGTCCCTCGGGGACGGTCTCCGCGTAGATCTTGATCCGGTAGGGCTGTGTGCGGTCGGGGGTCATCTCCGTGCCGACCGCGCCGTCGTCGCTCCGGAACGGCGCGGAGAGGCCGAGGTCGTGCATGCGGGGGCCCAGGAAGTTGAGATAGATCTCCGGTACGGGCAGCGCGGCGAGGCGACGGCGTATCCCCTCGTCGTCGTGCAGGTGGCGCAGGGCACCCCAGGTCTGCTCCATGTCGCGGATCTCCGCGATCTGCCGGCGCAACCAGGCCCCGGTCCCGGTGTCCGATTCCTGCTCGGGCAGGGACAGCACGTAAGGGGCGATGCTGTTGAGCCAGCCCACCGTGTCGAAGAAGCCCGGTCCGCCGCTCGGGTCGGTGCGGCCGTGCCTGCACACCTCGATGGCACCGGTGCGGCTGCCCGTCTCCTCGGCGGCGGCCGCCGCCAGCGACGAGATGAGCAGCTCCTCCTGGCGCGGCGCGCCGATCCCGGAAGGCAGGGGAAGCACGGTCGCGAAGGACCTTATGTGGCTCAGGTGCATGCTGCCCCCCGCCCGGTCGGTGGGCAGGGGTCGCACCGACGGCCAGGGCAGGGCTTCCCAGCGCCGCAGGAACAGGCCGCCGAGGGGACCGTTGACGAACCGGCGCAGCGTGCCGGCGTGCACGGCCCAGGACGCGGCGGTGGCGCGGGGGCGGGTCCGGGGCGTGCCTGCGACGACCTCGTCGTACAGCGCGCTCAGATCACGGGCGATGATCTTCAGCGACATGCCGTCGGCGATGAAGTGGTGGAACACCAGCAGCAGCCGGTTGCCGCCGCCGGAGAAGAAGGCCGCCCGCCAGACGGGGCCGTCCCGCAGGCTGAGGGACTGCTGGAGGCGGTCCGCCTCCTTCAGGAATGCGCGGGCGACCTCCTCCTCGGTCCCGGCCGGCAGCCGGTGCCACGCCAGCGGAACCCGAGGCGCCTGTTCCGTGTGCGGTTCGGGCGCGGCGGCCGGACCCGTCAGCCGCAGCCGCAGCGCGGGATGGCGCTCGGCCAGCAGCGTGAGGGCCGTGTTCAGGGCCGCCTGGTCGACCGTGTCGGCCACGTCCAGGAGCACGGAGACGTTGTAGTGGTCGCTGTCCTTGTAGTCCCACTCCAGGAAGCGGTGCTGGGCCGGGGACAGGGCTGTCGGCAGGTCGGCGGAGGGTGAGGGTGCTGCGTCCTGGGGGCCGGTGGCCCGTGTCTCGGCCAGCTGCGCCAGTTCGTCGAACGTGCGGGTGCCGTACAGGTCGGCGGGGCGGATACGGATGCCGAGGTCACGCGCCCGTATCGCCACCTCCATCGCGCTGAGGCTGTCGCCCCCCAGGTCGAAGAAGTTGTCCTCGGGGGCGATCGAGGGGGCTTTCAGCACGTCGCGCCAGACCCCGGCGAGTCCGTCGCCGCCGACGGGCCGGGGCTGGGTCAGCTCCCGCAGGGCCCGGCGGTCGGTCTTCCCGTTGGGGCTCAGCGGGATCTCGCCGATCGCGACGATTCGGTGGGGCAGGGCGTACGGGGGCAGGTACCGGGCCAGGTAGGGGCGCAGCGCACCGGTGTCGGCGTCCCGGTCGTCGGCCATGACGACATAAGCGACCAACCGCAGGGAGTGGTGGCCCTGTTCGGCAACGACGGCCGCCGCGCGGACGCTGTCGTGGCGGGTCAGCCGTTCCTCCACCTCGCCGAGTTCGATCCGGTGTCCGCGGATCTTGACCTGGTCGTCGGCACGGCCCTTGTAGGCGATGCGCCCATCGGACCGGCGTCGCGCCAGGTCACCCGTGCGGTACAGGCGCTCGCCGGGCCGGAAGGGGTCGGCGACGAAGCGCTCTTCGGTCAGCTCCGGACGGTCGAGATAGCCGATCGCCAGCCCGTGGCCGCCTATGTGGATCTCGCCGGTCTCGCCGTCGGCGCAGCGCTTCCCGTCCCGCAGGATCTCGACGACCGTGTGGGGTACGGGCCTGCCGATGGTGATGTCCGGCGCCGGTGCCGGCTCGGGCGCCCCTGGCCCGCCGGGCGACCGCACCTGCTCGCACAGCGAGTAGATCGAGGTCTCGGTGGGTCCGTAGATGTTCCACACCGCCCGGGCGGAGCCGAGGGCGTCGGCGACGGCGGGGGTCAGGGTTTCCCCGCCCGAGACGATGCGCAGCCGAGGCGGCGGGGTCCAGCCGAACGAGCTCAGTGCGCTGAACATGGACGGGGTGCCCATCACGAACGTGGCGCCGCGCGCGGCGAGTGCCGCGTCCAGCAGTTCCGGATCGCGCGCCACGGCACGGTCCACCAGGTGCACCGTGCCCCCGCTGATCAGTGGCAGCAGGATCTCGAGCTGGGCGAAGTCGAACGAGAACGGGGCCAGGGCGAGGACGGAGTCGGTCTCGGCGAACCCGAACTCCTTCTTGCTGTGGCGCAGGATGTTGGCGATGCCCCGGTGCGAGAGCACGGCGCCCTTGGGCGTGCCGGTGGATCCCGAGGTGTAGATGACGAAGGCGGGGTTCCCCGGCTCGACGGCCACCGGCGCACGGTCGGCCGCGGTGACGGCCGCGCCGTCCCCGTCGACGTGCACGAGGCGCTGCCGCGCGCTGTGCGGGGGCACGGTGAGGCCGTGCCGGGTCAGCACGGCCACGGGCCGGGCATCGTCGATCATGAAGGAGAGCCGCTCCGCCGGGTACTCCGGGTCGAGCGGCAGGTAGGAGCAGCCGTTCAGGAGGGCTGCGAGCATCCCGGCCACCAGGTCGCGGGAGCGGTCCAGATGGATGCCCACCCGGTCGCCCGGTCGCGCCCCGGCGGCGCGCAGCCGCGCGCCCAGTTCCCCCGCGCGGGCCAGGAGGTCGGCGTAGGTGCAGATGCCGGCCTCGTCCTGGACGGCGGCACGACCGGGAGCGCGAAGCGCCTGGGCCCGCACCAGCTCATGGACCAGCTCCTGTGCGGCCGGAACCGGGTCCGGAGCCAGGTCCGGGGCCAGGTCCGGGGCCGGGTCCGGGGCCGGGTCCGGGGCCGGGTCCGGGGCCAGGTCGGGAGCCAGGTCGGGAGCCAGGTCCGGGGCCGGGGCTGGAGCCAGGTCCGGGGCCGGGGCTGGAGCCAGGTCCGGGTCCAGGGCCAGGTCCGGGGCCTGGTCCAAGGCCAGGTCCGGGGCCTGGTCCAAGGCCAGGTCCGGGGCCTGGTCCAAGGCCAGGTCCGGGGCCTGGTCCAAGGCCAGGTCCGGGGCCTGGTCCAAGG
>NZ_JBVHDS010000023.1:61791-90472 GCF_055563255.1 Streptomyces sp. NPDC002958
CAAGGCCAGGCTCGGGGCCTGGTCCAAGGCCAGGCTCGGGGCCTGGTCCAAGGCCAGGCTCGGGGCCTGGTCCAAGGCCAGGTCCGGAGCCAGGTCCGGGTCCGGGGCCGGGTCCGGGTTCGGGGTCGGCTCGTGCGCCACGCCGAATGCGCGTTTGTACATCGTCAGCTCCGCCTCGACGCACTCGATGATCGTGGTGCTCCGTTTGAAACCGTGCCGCTCGCCCTCGAAGACCAGGTGCCGGTACGGCGCCGCCTCGGCCCGTACGCCGGACAGGAAACGCTCCGCCTGCGCGGGGGGACAGACCGGGTCGGCGCTGCCCTGCAGCAGCAGGAAGGGAACGTCGACGCGTGCGGCCGCGTGGGCGGGCGAGCGCACCAGGTACCGTTCCCTGGTCTGCGGCCACGGCCCGATGAGCGTGTCGAGGTAGAAGGCCTCGAACCCGCCGTTCTGGGACTCCCGCCAGGACACCGGGTCCAGCACGGGGTAGTACAGCGCGGCACAGCAGTAGGTGTCCGAAGTGGTCAGCGAGACAGCCGCGGTCCAGCCTCCGGCGCTCGCCCCGCGGATCGCGAGCCGGTCCGGGTCCGCGGTGCCCTCGGCGGCCAGCGCCCGGGCCACCGCGGCACAGTCCTCGACGTCGGCGACGCCCCAGGCGTGCCTGAGCCGGTCGCGGTACTGCCTGCCGTATCCGGTCGAACCGCTGTAGTTGACCCCGACGACACCGATGCCACGACTGGTGAGGAAGGCGATCTGCAGGTCGTAGGCCATGGGGAAGCGCCCCGTCGGACCACTGTGGGCGAACACCACGTACGGGGGCCGCTCGTCGGGCGGACCGGTGAAGTCGGGGTTGCGCGGTGGGAAGACGACGGCGTGCACCGGACGGCCGCCGAGGCCTTCGAAGGTCCGGGCCTCGGGGCGGGGCAGCAGGGCGGCGTCGGCGGTGGCCCGCGGTGTCGAGAGTGTGGTGCACGTGCCGGTGGACGTGTCGATGCACACAGCCGTGAAGTCGCTCTGCGCGTCGGCGCCGATGGCGATCAGCCGGTGGCCGTTGCTCGCCAGCAGCGGCTCCCACTCGGTGAACGGGAGGGGCAGCAAGGACAGTTCGCCCGAGGCCGGGTCGAGGACCGACAACTGCACGGAGTGCGTGCCGTGCACGACCGCCATGCGCCCGCCGGGCAGGGGTGCGCACCAGGTGAGCCCGATCTTGGTCAGTGCCCCGGCGAACTCCTCCTCGCGCGGGCACACGTTCACGGGGCCCGTCCCGTCGAGGGGCACCCGGTGGACGTTCCACCAGCCCGAGCGGTCGGTGAGCGCGTACAGGGTGCCGTCGTCGGTCCACTCCACCTGCGCGACCGACTCCGCTTTCTGCTCGGGGCCGGTCGCCACGGTCCGGATCGCGGACAAAGTGCCGTCCGGCAGGATCCGCGCGACGCACGCCCGGCTCGCGTCCCACGGCATGGCCGGGTGGTCCCAGCCGATCCAGGCGACGTGCCGGCCGTCGGGCGAGAGGCGCGGACCGGTCAGGAAGTCATGACCGGCCGTCAGGGAGCGGATGGAGGCGGCCTCCTCGGCGGCGCTGCCGTCCAGCGGCACGGCCACCAGGTCCCGTACGGGATGGCCGTCGGGCCCGATGCTCTCTCGTACGCACCACACCTCCGACCCGGTGTTCGCGGCAACGGTGCGCGGTGCCAGGACCGGGTCGGCGAAGCAGAGGGAGAGAGCAGGGGTGGAAGCGGGGGTGAGCGGCTGCGGCACCGAGTCCGGGACCTGGGGCTCGTACCGGTACAGGCGCTGGTCGTCCGCGTGGACGAAGACGATCGCGGGACCGTCCTCGGCCGGCGTCCCCGCCCAGGCCCGGCCGCCGTACTCCATGAGCCGGCTGCGTACGTTCCATGGCGCCGGAAGGGCGCTGCGGGCGGGGCTGCCGTCCGCAGCGCAGCGCATCAATGTCGTCCGGCCGCCCTCGTGCGGCAGCCGCTCCGACCACCAGATCTCGTCCCCGACGAAGCCCGGCCAGTTGGGATGGCTGTCCGTGGCGGTGACGTCCGCGGCCGAGATGGGGGAATTCCACGCCCCGTAAGGGGCCATGTGTGTCATGCCCGCTTCCTCCTGCATCAGTGGATCTTGCGCAGCGCCCGCAGTACCAGCGCGTCGTCCAGACCTACGGGGTTGTTGCCGGCCCGCGCCGTCGACCTCAGCCCCGCGTCGACGTAGTCCGGCAGGTCCTTCTCGGCCACTCCGTATTCGGACAGGCGCGGGGACCAGCCGAGTTCGGTGAGCAGCCGGCCGAGGTGGCCGGGCACCTGGTCGGTGTCCAGACCCCAGGCCGCCGCCACTGCCTCCAGCTGGGACCGGACGTGGGCCGGCCCGCGGTCGTCGTCGCAGTGGGTGGTGACCCACTGCGCGTTGTACGCGTACAGCCATTGGAGATTGAGCAGACAGGCCACCCCGTGCGGGACTCCGTAACGGCGGGTGAGCCGGTAGGCGAACGCGTGTGCCGCCGTGGTGCGGGTGACATTGATCGCCCGGCCCGCATCGAGCGCGGATCGGGCCAACTGCTCCCGCACCGGCAGGGACGTGTCCTTCAGCCCCTCGCCGAGCGGACCCGTCAGCCCGTGCAGCGCCCGCAGGGCGTCGGCCCGGGAGCCGTCCGCCGAGCGCCGGGCCCACAGCGACTCGACGGCGTGGCACAGCGCATCCATCGCACAGCTCGTCATGACGTCGGTGGGGCAGGTGGCGGTGAGTGCCGGATCGATGACGGATCGAGTGGCGGCGGCCAGCGGATGGTCGAAGGAGTACTTGCGCTCGCCGTCGAAGACCGTCGCGAACCGGGTGACCTCGCTGCCGGTTCCGCTCGTGGTGGGAACCAGGAGCAGGGTGCCGACGCTCGTGGTCAGGTCGTCGGCCGCCCCGGTCAGGCACGCCAGCGCGGCGTCCCGGTCGGCGGGCAGGGCACGCACCAGTTTGGCCACGTCCATGGCGCTGCCGCCGCCCAGGCCCACGACGAGGTCCGGTTGCCAGCTGTCGCGCAAGGCGCATCCGGCCAGCACATCGCCCAGGTCGGGGTTCGGCCGGAAGTCCGAGAACAGCCGGTGGCCGGGGGCATCGAGCCAGTGCCCGAAACCGGCGCGCGCCAGGCCGTTCTCGGTGGCCACGACCAGTACGCGCCCGGACTCGTACTGGCTCACCAGGGCGTCAAGACCTTCGACGGCGCCGGCGCCGAAGAGCACCGCCGGGGCGCCGTCCGTCTCTTGCGTGTCAACCACCAAGGGAGCACTCCTCGGCCCGCAGTCGTTGGGCGAAGCCTTCGCGGATGTCGTTCGTGGTCATGGCGGCCGTCGCCCGGGAGAAGGAGGTGCCCGAACTGGCCACGTGTGCGACCAGCAGGTGGGGACCGTCGCCCCCGAGCGCCGTCGTGAGGGCTTGTGCGACCTGATCGACGGTGCGGCACACCTGCGCCGAGGCGTATCCGGCGGCCCTGGCCACGGCGGCGAAGTCCGTGGTGTGGGAGGTGGTGGCCTGTCCGCCGGTGGACTCGTAGGTGCCGTTGTCGAACACGACGTGGACGAGGTTGTCCGGCGCCGCGGCCCCCACGGACGAGAGCGAGCCCAGGTGCATGATGGCCGCACCGTCCCCGTCGAGTACGACCACCGGTGTGCCGGGGGTCCGCAGGGCGACCCCGAGACCGAAGGCGGCCGCGTGCCCCATCGAACCCTGCATGTAGAAGTGGGACTTCGAGCCGGTGACACCGAACAGTTCGCGTGAGGTGTACCCGGTGGTGGAGACGACCGCGGCGCCGTCGAGGATCGGCCCGATCGCCCGCAGCAGCTCGACGCGGCTGACGCCGGACGGCTCCGCCGCGGCCGACGAGTGATTTTCTATGGCGCCCTTCTGGGTCAGGACGAACACGCTTCTGCCCGCGGCCAGTTCCTCCTCGGCCCGGTCGAGCGCGGCGTCGAAGGCTTCGGCGTCCGCGGTGGCCGGAACCGTCACGTGCGGTACGCCGACCGCGTCCAGGAGCTTGTGGGTCGAGGTGCCCATGACGGCGTGCTGGGGTTCGTCCTGCGAGGGATCCGGCCACCCTCGCAGGCTCATGAACACCAGCACGGGGATCCGGTACGTCTGGGAGAGCGAGGTCAGGGGGTTGATGAGGTTGCCGAGCCCGGAGTTCTGGGCGATGACCGCCGCGCGGCGTCCGGCAACGGCGGCCCCGGCGGCAGCAGCCAGCGCGGTGCCCTCGTTCGCAGCGGGGAGGTAGACCCCCTCGCGCGTCAGACGCTCGATCGGTCCGCTGAAGTACGAGCACGGCACACCGGAGACGAAGTCGAAGTCGCGCTCCTTCAGCGCTGTGCAGAAATCATCGTTGGATATCATCCTTCGAGGGCCAGCCAATCATCCAGCTTCTGCAGGGCGAAGACGTCGGAGACGGGTGCGATGGCATCCTCGACACCGAGCGAGTCCCCGTCGTCGTAGATGGTGCGGAACGTGTCGCGCAGTGCCTGGACAGTGGCCCGCAGCCCCTGGTTGGCGTAGATCACGACGGACACCCCGTGCTTCTCCGCCTCCGCGGCGGACATCTGCGGGTAGGTGGTCGGGACGATGACGACGGGCACTCTGCCGTCCCAGCGGTCGAGGAACTCGACGACCTCGCTCTGGTCCTTCTTCTTGGAGTGGATCAGTATCGCGTCCGCCCCCGCGTCGGCGTAGGCATGGCAGCGGCTGAGGGCCTCGTCGACACCCAGCTTGTTGATGAGTGCCTCGGTGCGGGCGATGAAGTAGAAGTCCTCGTGGCGCTGGGCGGCCTTGGCCGTCTTGATCTTGCTCACGAAGGCGGCCACCGGCAGCAGTTCCTGGGAGGCGTCGGCGAAGCTGTTCACCTTGGGGTAGAGCTTGTCCTCCATACAGACGGCGGTGACGCCGGCCGCCTCGAATTCGTGGACCATGTGCGCCACGTTGAGGTTGTTGCCGTATCCGGTGTCCACGTCGGCGACGACGGGGATGTCGATGGCCTTCTGCATGTTCGCGGCGGCAGCCAGGTATTCGGTCATCGTCAGGACGCTGGCGTCGGGAAGGCAGCGGGAGGCGGAGACCTCCAGACTCGACGACCAGACCGCCTGGAACCCGGCCTGCTGGGCGAGCGTGGAACCGAGAGCGTCATGTGCGCCGGCGACCCGTACCAGGCCACCTCGTGACATGAGTTCGCGGAAAGAGATCCGATGGGACATGAACGCTTCTCCTTCTGGATACGCCGAAGAGATTCGGATGTGCGTTCCTCGGCGGCAGGCTGAAGTACCACGCGGCGCGGGAGGCGCGACGTGCGGCTGCGGGCGGATTCTTCGAACTGACGCGGGGGTATCAGGAGTTCTGGGCAGCGATCCAGGTCCGCAGCATCACACGCTGGTGATCGCCTTCGAGGTCTTGGAACTCCACCCTGCCGTGCAGGGTCCAACGATTGTCGATGAAGATCATCTCGCCCTCCCTGAGACGGTCCTGGGACCGCAGCTCCGGGGAGTCGAGCAGGGCGTCCAATGCGTCGAGCGCGTGAACCTGTTCGTCGGTCAGCGGGGGCGTCCCCGGCTGACGGTGGCCTATCTCGATGTATTCCCTCAGGTAGTGCACGCGGTCCTTGCCGCCGCGGGCCTCCAGAACGGGGCGGAGCACGGTGCGCGGGGCGCCCGGGCTGTCGTCGCGGGTGTCGAAGTGCACGGGGAGACGAAGCGTGTCGAGCACCTCCGGGCGGTCGCCGAGCCGCTCGAGGACGTCGGACAGCCGCACGAGCACCAGGTCCCCGCCGACGGCGGCCTGATGGACGCAGGCGAGCGCGAAGTAGTCGGGGACGACGCCGGGCCGGTGGGGCGAGTCGGTGTGCAGATTGCCGCCCGTACGGGAGTCCGAGTACCGCCCCGTGGAGCCCTCGCCCAGCCCCATGCCCCGGTAGCACACCTCGCGCAGCAGGGTTCCGGCAGCGTCCTGCGGCAGCAGTCCGCCCAGGGCAGCCGATGCGGCAAGGGCGAAGTCGCGGTACTCGGCCGGATCGAGGTGGTTCAGCCCGGTGAGCACGAAGTAGCCCGGGTCCCCGTCCAGACAGCGTTGGGCGTGGGGCCTCAGTTCGGCAGCGAGCGCGTCGCGGGGGGCACCCTTGGTCAGTTCCTTAGGGATGTCGAACCGGACCGGGTCGAAGGCGTGGTGGCTGGTCATGAGAATGTCCTTCACAGAACTCGACCGGACATGGCCGCGGGTGGCTCCATGCCCAGGAAGTGCAGACAGATCGGCGCGATGTCGCGGAGGTCTTCGGAGGGGGGCAGCGCACGTTCGAGCCCGAGCACCCACCGCGGCACCGGATTCGAGGTGCGCCGGATGTGGGGCGTGGTGCCGTCGTCCTCGCGCATGCACTCGCCGTTGCCGTGGTCGGCGGTGATCACTACGAGTACGCCGTGATCGTCGGCGGCCTGTGCGATGTCCCTCAGGCACTCGTCGACGACTTCCGCGGTCCGGCGCACGGCGCCGTAGTTGCCGGTGTGCCCGACCGTGTCGACGTTGGCGAGGCCGGCCACGATGAACCGGGCTTCCCCTGCGGTGGTTCGGTGAGGGCCCGGTCGATCACCACGCAGGCCTGGGGGATGGCGCCACCCGCGCCGATGGTGAGGTGTCCGACCTGGGAGTTGCCCACCTGGCCGGCGGGGAGTCCGACCACGGCACCGGACGCCTCGAGCAGAGTTGGAGGGGTCTTTTCGGCAAGACTCGAAATAAATGGAATATAGGCGTCCGACAAAGGATTGTGCGGGCCGTCGGGCGCCCATCCGAAACCGTCCAGGACCAGCAACAGAACGCGCTGCTTCGAGTCGCCCACTACTTACGCCCCTGTATGTCGGATCGGAACATTCCAGCTGCTCCGGCAAGATCGACAGCCACCCTGGTGGAAGGATTGAAAGGCGTCAAGAAGGTTAACTCCTGACGGAATCCGGGTGGACTTGCCGTCCATTTTGAGATGCCATAGCACCATATTGCACACCAGAATCTGTGGATCCGGCCGCAGGGAACGCCTGTTGACGCACAAAGTAGACACTGCTTAAATCTGCGACTGATCATCTTGGTGGCTGCTCGGCCGGACCATCACCGTCCTGCCTCTTTTCCGAATCACCGCAGGGTGCCGGCCTCGGCCCCTTCGGGTGCAGTCCGGCCATCGCCGCAATCCCCTCGGGGTGCTCAATCCGGACCGTCGCCCCGGGGGTAATGAAAACCCTGCTTGCGCCCCGAGCACTGCTCTAGGAGTTGCATTGACTGCGCAGTTGAACACCAGTGACAAAGAGCCCGGCGTGCCCATTGTCAGGCACCTCGTCATCGCCGATGCCGCACATCAGTACTCGGTCGCACCGGCGCTCGACGCACCGCTGCTGGTGGCCGAACTCGCGCCCGAGGCGGACGACGGAGGAACGCGCGCGATGGAGTTCCTCCGCCGGGACGGAACCACCACGGGGAAGGTGACGGTGATAGGTGCGGCAGGCTCGACCCTGCCCCTCACCCCGCCGTCCGAACCCCTCGCGGCCTGGGCCTCCACGGGTTTCACGGATGAGTTCCACAGCTACCTGCGCTCGGCTCGTACTCCGGACGGAAAGAGTCCGGACCTTTCCGACGAAAACCTTTCCGTGCTCGGACCACTGATGCTGCTGCGCACTCACGTGGTGCGGGAACAGCCGTTTACGGAAGTACTCGTGTGCGCCCGGGTCCGCACCATCGGAACCCTCTTCGTCCGCGTGGCTCAATTCACCCATTCCGCAGCGGCCGGCATCGCCGAGCTGACGGAACAGGCCCTCGGCCTCTCCACCTCCCTGCGGGACCACGTCCGCATTGAGAACACCGCCTACACGACCTATGAAAAAGGCGTCGAAATCGAGCAGAAGGTCGCCCTGCTCGATGATGTATCCATCTGGGCCCTCACCAAGGATGTGTGGAAGGCCGTCGAGAGCGGTGAGTTCCCCGGATTCATCACCGATCCGGGATACGAGCTCACCCGATGGCACTTCGTACAGCACAACTTCGAGGTGCTCGCGCCGGCCGGTGAGGTCGGCCACATCGCCTTCCAGGAAAATCCGGACGGAAGGTACCAGCTCAAGCAGAAGAAATTCGCGGCAGACGCGCTGCGACGCGAGGAATCCTTCCGCAAGGGGGTGGAGGTTCCCGGCGCGAATTTCGATGAGTACCTGGCGCGGGAGTATCCGGACCTGAAGTTCCGGCGTCTGCCCAGTTTTACGCGCACCCGGTACGACGTCAACGTCCAGTCCCTCACGACGGGACACTGCTTCGGCATCGAGACGGACGAGGTCACCGTCGGCGGTCCTGCGGAGCGCAAGCTGCGGCAGGTCGAGATGGAGTACCTGGAGACCCGATGGCACGCCGGCATGGACGCCACATCGATCGACGCCGAGATGAACAGGCTGACCGCCCTGGTGGAGGAACACCTGTCGAAGCACGGGATCACCAGCGAACGCACCCTGTACTCGAAGCTCTCGTTCCTGCGGGACTGTGCGGACGGTCCCGCCGTGGAACCCGCCCGGTCCTGACGATCCACCCAGTCCAACGCGCGACCGTCGGCAGCCGCCAAAGCTCCCCAAGACCAGCTGAACCATAAGGACGTGCAGTGTGAAGAAAAGCCGAAGGGGCATCCGCTCCTTTCGCGACATCACTCACCACACCATCGATGTGCGACGACCCGTCGTGACTCTGTTCAGCGGCGGACTGGACAGCACCTACCTCCTGCACAGGCTGGTCGAGGCCGGAGCCACCGAGGTGCACGCCGTGAGCGTCGGCCTGGGCGGCGACGAGCAGACCTCCCAGATCCAGCAGATCGCGGACAAGCTCGGCGTCCGGCTCCATGTGGAGGACGCGCGGGCAGAGTTCGTGGAGGAGTTCGTCCGGCCCGCGATCGCGGCGCACGCCGTCTATCTGGACACGCACCCCGTCAGCTCGACACTGAGCCGTCCGCTGATCGCCCGCAAGGCGGTGGAAGCAGCGCGCGAGCTGGACGCCTCCGTCATCCTGCACACCGCCAACCGCTCGCAGAACACGCTGCGCCGACTGAACGGAGCCTTTGAACTCCTCGGATTCCAGGGTGAGTTCGGTAGCCCCTACGACCTCGATCCGGTGGGACGCGAGGAGAAGATCAAGGAGCTTCAGGCCATCGGCCTGGACCAGATGGCCGAACGGTCGGCCAGCGGCGACTCCAACGTGTGGTGCAGGGAATTCGAGTCCGGCATCCTGGACGACCCCGAGAACCACGCCGTCCCGGAGTCCTACTACCGCTGGAGCGCCCACCGGGAGGTCCCGGAGACGGAAGACGTCGAGCTCAGCTTCCGTTCGGGAGTGCCGGTCGCCGTGAACGGGCGCGAGCTGCCCCTCATCGACATCATCGAGCAGCTGAACTGGACGGTCGGGGCCCATGGCCTGGGCCGTTACACCGGCCTGGAGGACCTGCCGGGCGGGGTGAGGGTCCTCGAAGTCCGCGAGATGCCCGCAGCGTGGCTGCTGCTGGCCTCGCGGCGCCACCTGGAGACGGCGGTCCTCGACGCCGAGGCGCTCCGCGAGAAGCTGCGTGTGGAGCACATCTGGGTCCGTGAGGCGCTCGAAGGGCGCTGGTTCGGCGAACTCCACGCGGCCTGCCAGGCATTCATCACCCGGCTCGTCGCACCGCTCGACGGAACGGTTCGCTGGCGGCTGGCGAACGCAAGGGCGTCCACCACCTCCATCGTCGCGGCGAACCCCCTGTATGTGCGCAACAGGGAGGAGTGGGAGCAGTCCTCCATCAAGCAAGAGCTTTCGCACTGCGGCCATGGGCCGGACGACGGAAACGGGGACGGACAATGGTAGAACCCCACCGGACCACGCAGCGGGCGGACCTCGCGGACCGTTCCGGCCTGCGCCTGGTCGTCATCGACGCGGATGTGCACACCGCGCGGACCGCACATGCCATCGGGTGCCACACGGTGTTCGTGCAACGGCCCGGCGCGCCCGTGCAGGACCTGGTCGACGACTACTCGGGCTACTACTCCGTGGACTTCACAGGTGCCGCGTTCGGCGGTTTCGTCGAGGAGGTGCTCCGTCCGCTGGCTCCCACGGCGGTGGTCTCCCTCAGCGCGGCGGGTCTGATGCCGGCCGCCCTCGCGAACTCCCTGCTCAAGACCGTCGGCACCGCACCCGAGGTGATCGGCCGGCTGACCGGTGAGACATCCGGCCGACCGGGCCCCGACGGACGCGAGCTGAACGCGTACACCTTCTCCACGAATGGCGCCCACCGATTGCTGGCCGTCATGGCGGAGGGCTCCGAAAGCTCCACTCCGGCACTGCCTCGGCACATCGCACCCGCCCACTGCCTGACCCCCGACGAGCGCGGCGCCGCCGAGACAGCGCTGACGGCCTTCCTCGACACCGCCGGGCTCGACAACGGCCCGGCCCGCACCCGTGTCCGGGTACATGACGGCAAGGTACACATCATCGCCTCCCGCCACGACCTGGGCGGCGCCGACAACGCCGGGCTCCTGAGCGGTCTGACGGGAATCGACCTGACGCGCTGGGCCCTCGGCTGGCCCCTGGGTCTGCGTGAGGCCGACTGCACGCAGCCCGCCCGGACCCTGGAGACGAGCACCTGATGAAGACGACCGCACTGTTCATCAACAAGCATCCGTACTCGCACTTCAACCGGGGCGGCACATACATCCTTCCGGCCTCCGAGATCGACATCCATCTCGTGACCCGCAATCAGTTCCACGGCGGAGTATCCGGATTCGCGGACCATCCCTTCGACCACGTCTCCCTGTGCGACGCCGAGGAGGAGGACCGCTGGCGCGCGATCTGCGAGTGGACGCTGCGCAACCACCGCATCGACCGGATCATCGCCGTGCACGAACGGGCCGTGTTGCTGGCGGCCGAGCTGCGCTCCAAGTTCTCCCTGCCCGGCATGGACCACAAGACCGCGGCGCGCTTCCGGGACAAGGTGCGGATGAAGGAGGCGGTGCGCGCGGCCGGTGCGGCGGCCGTTCCGGGATTCTCCGCGCTCGACAGCGCGGACGACCTCGCGAACGTCGACTGGAGCACCGGACGGAAAGTCATCAAAAGCCGTCTGGGACTGGCCGCCAAGGACCTTTTCATGGTCGACACGCTGGAGGAGGCGCAACGTCTCCTGCCCGGACTCGACCTCTCCGGATCGCACTACGAGATCGAGGAGTTCGTCAAGGGCCAGATCTACCACTGCGACTGCGTCGTTCAGGACGGACGGATCAGGTTCAGCAGCGTCGGAAAGTACCTCGCCGACCCGGCCGGCTATTCGCCGGGAGCAATCTTCGGCACCGTCCTCGTCCATGAGGGCGAGCTGCACCGGCGCATCACCGAACTCAACGCGGACGTGCTCAAGGCGCTGGGCCTGAAGGACGGCACCACGCACCTGGAGGTGTTCCACACCCCCGCCGACGAGCTCGTCTTCTGCGAGGTCGCCGGGCGGCCACCGGGCGGCATCATTCCCCCGGTGATCCAGTGGCAGTACGGATTCAACATCGTCGAGACCCATATACGCCTCGATGCCGGACTCGACATCTCACTGGGAGGCTCCCCGCGGCCGCAGGACAACGGGACGTGCGGCTTCATCGCCTTCTATCCCGGGGGCAGTGAGAACCAGGGAATCGACGCCGAGCGCTTCCCGGACCTCGGGATCGTGGAGCACATCGGACACCGGGGCGCGGGAAACGGCCACGGTGGCGTCCGGCACTCCACGGACTTCCTCGACTCCTACGTGGTCAAGGCCCCCGACAGCGAGGCGCTCCTGCGTCGCATCGCCCGGATCGAGGACGAATACCGGCGGTGACGCGAGCCGGGACCCCGCGCCGGTTCCGGTGTTCTGCGAGGCACTGTGCCTGCCGGGCGCAGGAGGGACCGACGTGCGGGAAATTCATGCCGTCCTGAAGACGGGCTCCGAAAATGCGGCGGCCGTGCCGCCCATCCTTGAACGAGAGATGAGCAATGACCAACCCTGACTTCATCGGTATCGGCGTGGGACCGGCGAACCTGAGCCTTGCGGCGCTGGCCGATCCTCTTGCCGGGATGAGCTCCGAGTTCCTGGAAGCCAAAACGGAGTTCCGGTGGCACCCGGGCCTCATGCTTCCCGACTCCCAGCTGACCGTCACCTACTTCAAGGACCTCGTCTCACTCGTCGACCCGACGAGCAAATTCTCCTTCCTGAACTTCCTGGTGCGGGAAGGAAGGGCCTTCAGGTTTCTGGAAGCCAACGGAATCAGTTGCTCCCGTCGCGAGTTCGAGCAGTACTACCAGTGGGTCGCGAAGCAGATCCCCTCTCTCCGGTTCGGCACACCGGTGGAGTCCGTCGCCCTGTCCGACGAGGGGTTCCGCGTCACCACGGGAGGGGGCGCGGCACGCACCACCCGCACCCTCGTGCTCGGTTCCGGATCCGAACCCCACATGCCCGTGTTCGCCAAGGCCCTCTCGGGCGACAAGGTCCTGCACAGCAGCGAGATGACCACGGTACGCCCCGACTGGAAGGGGCGTCGCGTCCTCGTCGTCGGGGCGGGACAGAGCGGCGCCGAGATCGTCAACCACCTGCTGTCCGACGAGCGCGCGCTACCGTCCTCGCTCACCTGGACCTCCAGCAGGATCGGCTTCCAGCCCCTGGACGACTCCCCCTTCACCAACGAGTGGTTCACCCCGGCCTTCGTCGAGTACTTCAACGGCCTGCCGGACCGGCGCCGCGCGGAGATCTCGCTGGAGCAGAAGAACGCCGGCGGCGACGGGATCACCGACTCCCTGCTGAACTCCATCTACCAGCGCCTCTACCACCTCGACACCGTCATGCAGTCGGGGCTGCAGCACAGGCTCCTTCCGTGCCGACGGGCCGCCGGCCTGGAGCAGGACGGTTCTCATCTGGTGGCCGACCTGCACGATGTCAATCACGATGTCGTCGAGCGGCTCCCCGTCGACCTGGTGATCTTCTGCACCGGGTACCGCAGCCAGCTTCCGGAATACCTCAAGCCGCTGCATGACCGGCTGTCCCTCGGTGACGGAGAGTTCCGGGTACGGCCGGACTACTCTCTTGAATTCGACGGGCCTGAAGACCTGCGCATCTACGTCCAGAGCTTCGCGGAGCGGACCCACGGCATCAACGACAGCCTGCTCAGCCTGGCGTCCTGGCGCAGCGCCCGCATCCTCAACTCCATCGCGGGAAGCGAGGTGTACCGAGCCGACCGGGCCGCGAGCACGGTGGCCTGGCGGTAGACCTCCGGGCCGGCCGAGGGCCGGGCCACCGGCCTTCGGCCGGCACGACCGGAGTTCCCGTGCTTCTGTCGGGCATCAGCCGCAATCGGTGTCGGCAGCGACGCCACGACCACCGCCCGACGCGTCACAGGATCAAGCACAAGCGTATTTCTCCACCCCAACACTCCTTCCTGCGAGAGTGCGCAGCCACTTCGCCGGTTCAGGCAGACCTCGGATCAACGATCTGAAGTGACCTCACCATCACCTGCCGGAACCACCGCCCGGCCCCGTGGCCGGCCACTCAGCTGCGCTGGGGGCATCCCGGCATGCCGAATCCGCTCTATGGCGGAGGGGGAGGCGTCGACCTGCCGGATGAAGTTTCCAACGAGGGAGACCATGAACACCAGCAATACCGAAGCCAAGGTGCTGTTCGAGCGAACCAGAGTCTTACGGGCCGACGAGATGGTATTCCTGCTGAAGCTGGCTGTGGCGCTGGCCATCAGCGTCCTCGGTGGCTACCTCGCGCTGACCGGCGGTTGGCTCGGTGCATCGGCCGGTGTGCTCCTGCTCGCTGCGATCTACACGCACATGGTGGAACTGCAGCACCAATGCCTGCATCACTCCTCGTTCCGGCGCAGCGCACTGCACCGGCCGGTCGGCATCGTGCTCGGACTTCCGCTGCTCACCTCCTACAGCCACTACCGGGTGCAACACCTCCAGCACCACAAGTTCCTGGGCACACCCGATGATTCTGAGTTTTTCGGTTTCGACACGCGCCAACCGCTGACCTGGGCCGCACTCCTGCGCAGCACGTTCAGCCCCGAGCGCTTGATCCAGGTGGGAGCGGACGTCTTCAAGAGCTGCCGCGGTACCTGGAACTACACGCTCGGACAGATCGGGGACCGGCCCAAGCGCCAAGTCATCGCGGAGTACCGACTGTTCGCACTGTCGATCGCGGCGGCGGTGGCCCTGTCCGTTGCCGGCTTCGGCCATGTCGTACTGATGCTCTGGGCTGTACCGCTCCTGCTCTCGATACCGATCCACTTCCTCCTGGAACTGCCGGAGCACGTGCTGTGCGACACCAGCAGCACCGACGTTCTGCGCAATACCCGTACGATCAGCGGAAGTTGGTTCAGTACGTGGTTCACCAACGGAAACAACTTCCACGTCGAGCATCACGCGGCGATGGTCGTACCCATCAATCGGCTCCCGGAACGCCACCCCGTGGCGCGGGAACTGGCCACGCACACCGAGCCCAGCTATGTGACCTTCTATCTGAAGGTTGTCCGAGAGGCCCAGCGCAATGGACAGCAGCGGCGGGCCCGGGCCAAGGAGACACGAAAGTCCCGTTGACCACCCCGCGCCGGGAAGATTGCGGCCCGGACGAGAAGCTGTCCGCCATGGGACGGCGGGATGAAACACGTCCGAGGCCGCCCGACTCCGCGCCCAGCACGCCGGGCCCCACATCGGCGTGCTGGGCGCTCCGTGTGCTCACGCACTCAGGCCGGATTCGTGGCCTACAGGTGCAGGTCGGCCGGACCGGTGGCGTCGGGTGCGCAGGGGCGGGCGGTGGGTGAGCGCCGGGCGCGCAGCCGACGCCCCAGCTCGACGATTCCGACGACGACCAGGGCCAGCGCGAAGGCCAGCAGCAACCCTTTGACGGGGTCGTGGCCAAAGCTCGCTCCGCCGATGTATCCGATGACCGTGCTGCTGACCGCCCACAGACTCGCACCGAAGGCGTCCAGCAGGAGGAAACGACGGAACGGGAATCGCAGGCTCCCGGTGGACATGCTGGAGGCGACGCGCCCGCCGGGCAGGAAGCGTGCGGCGATCACCAGGGTCGACGCATGCCTGTGCAGCATCGCCCGGCCCCACTCGTACCGCTGCCGGCCCTTCTCTCCCCGCATCAGCCGGTCCACGGCACGTGGTCCGTACCGGCGCCCGATCCCGTGACCGAGGCAGTCGCCCCCCAGTGCACCGGCCGCCGCGACCACGGCGAGGACGGCCAGCTGCGGTACGTCTGGGCCGAACAGCACCGCCACCGTGACGACGGTGGTCTCGCTCGGCATGAACGGCAGCAGGGCGTCGAGGCCCGCCACCAGGAAGACGATCAGCCACAGCCAGGGCGAGTCCAGCCTGGCCTGCAGCACCTCGGCCAACCGGGCGAACGAGTCAAACATGGGCGGGCACCTTCGAGCCCGACACGGCCCGCTGGGCCTCGGCAGCCAGCGAGCGCCGATCGCCGCCGGACAGCGGACGGTGCGTGGCGACCCGAGCGGACAGCCCCCGGGCACCGACGACCCGGCGCAGGGACGTGGCGAACCCCTCGTCGCCGAGGAAGGCCGCGACCGTACTGGGCACACCGTGCTGGACGTAGTCGATCGTCACCGGCCGGACCGGCGCACCCGCGTCGACGGCCGCCTGGAACGTGGCGCGCCGGAACGTGCCACCGGCGACGGAACACCAGGTGGTCGCCTGCGGGAACACCATCACGGACTGCCCCGACCGCAGCTCCCGCGCCAGTTCGGCGACGGTGTCCGGCAGTTCGCGCAGGCCCTCGCGGTCGATGAAGCGCGTACCGATGCGCCGGGCCAGCGTTCCTATGACGGGCCAGGTGCCGACCTCGCGCTTGGCGAGCAGTGTCACCGGCTCGATCGCGAGCAGGACGATCACGTCGAGCCAGGACATGTGGTTGGCCACGATCAGGGTCCCGGTCGGCCCGGGTACGACCAGCGGCTCACGGTGCTCCGCCGGATCCAGCCGTATCCCGAGAGCGGTGAGGACGGCCCGCGCCTCGGCCCGCAGGGTCCGGGGGTCGGCCAGCCGCTCGCCCATCACCACGCCGCGGACGAGTGTGCGGGCGACGGATGCGTAACGACGGACCGTCTCGGGCGTCGGCACCCCGGGCGCCGCGTTCTTCACGCAGGCCGGTGTGCAGACCGCATCCACCACCCAGGGGTTCACCGGGTCTCCCTGAGGAAGTAGCGGCGGTAGCGGTCGTTCAGCCGGTCCATGTCCAGCAGGACGAAGAAGTCGGCGACGTCGAACTTTGGGTCGTGGGCGGGGGCTCCGCACATCCACGCTCCGAGGCGGAGATAGCCGCGGAGCAGCGGCGGCAGGAGGGCGTAGCTCGGCTTGCCGTCGCTCAGGACCTGCGGCGTCCATGGCCGGCGCGGATGGACCCGGTACTCGGCGGGAGCGGCGTGCTTGGTGGTGCCGAGCAGCCAGGCGTGGGAAGCGGCCTGTCCGCCGTCACCCAGCGGAACGGAGGCGCAGCCGGCCAGATAGCGGTGGCCGGAGAGCAGCACGTAGCGTGCCATGCCCGCCCACATCAGGTTGATGACGGCCCCGCTCCGGTGGTCGGGGTGGACGCAGGAGCGGCCGACCTCGACCAGCGAGGGGCGCAGTAAGGAAAGCTCCCGCAAATCGAACTCGCCGTCCGAGTAGGATCGTTCGGTGCGTCCGGGCGGCAGGAGCCGGTAGGTGCCGACGACTTCGTCCGTCGTGGTGTCGGTGACTATCAGGTGATCGGCCAGCTCGTCGTACTCGTCGATGTCGTGGCCGTGCATCGGCGTGTCGAGGCCGGCGCCCATTTCCTCGCCGAAGACCTGGTAGCGCAGCCGTTGGGCGGCCCGTATCTGCTTCTTCGTGTCGGCGATGGAGGTGACGTAGTTGCCGGTGGCCGCTGCCGTGGTTGTCGAAAGCATGGGGTGCCGTTCTCCGTTCGGTGGGCGGATTGCGCCGGTCTGCTCGAGAGTCCGATTCGCTTGCTCGGCAAGGGTGTTGATTCCTCGCTGAAGACCGTAGGACCGGCCCCCGGGTTGAAGCAGTGGTCAAAGGGAAGCCCCGACCCTGACTTTCGTCAGGGCCGCGGGGCCTCTTGCGTCACCCCTCCCGCAGTTCGAGCGTGCAGCACTTGACGCTGCCGCCGGCTTTGAGGAGTTCGGCCAGATCGACACCGATCGGTTCGAAGCCGCGCTCCCGCAGGCCCGCCATCAGGCCCGTGGCGGACTCCGGCAACAGCACGTGCCGGCCGTCACTGAAGGCGTTGAGCCCGAAGACGTCCGCGTCCGGCGCCGTCGCGAGGAGCGCGTCGGGGAACATCTCCCGCAGCACGGCCCGGCTGCCCGGCGAGAACGCCTCGGGGTAGTACATGACTTCGTCGTCGCCGAGCACGGCGAGCGCGGTGTCCAGGTGGTAGAAGCGCGGATCGACCAGCGTCAGTCCGGTGACCGGTATGCCGAAGAACTCCTGTGCTTCGGCGTGCGAGCGGGGATCTGTTCGGAAGCCCGTGCCGGCCAGGAGGCGGCGGCCGACGAGAAGGTAGTCGCCCTCGCCCTCGTTGATGTACTCGGGCCAGTACGTCTCGGTGAAGCCGTTCGCGCGCAGCCAGGTCAGGTACAGCGGCCCCTCGGCCGTCCGCTCCTCGTGCCGGAAGCGGGCCCCGAGCACCCGGCCGTCCACAACGGTGGCTCCGTTGGCCGCGAAGACCATGTCGGGCAGTCCGCCGACGGGCTCGACGACCTCCACGGTGTGGCCGAGATCCCGGTACAGGCTGCGCAACCGCTCCCACTGCGCGAGGGCGAGACGCCCGTCGACCGGCTTCTGCGGCTCCATCCAAGGGTTGATGGAGTAGGTGACGTCGAAGTGGCTGGGTGAGCACATCAGCAGTCGGCGTGGGACCGCGGCGCGGGAGCGGGCGGCGAGGCCGGTGGCGGCGGAGGTGCCGGGCTGAACGAAGGCGCCGGTGTCGGGCATGATGTTTTCCTTTCGTTGCCGGTGGGAGTATTGGCGCGCCGGGTGAATACCTGGCGAATCGAGGCGGAATTCTGCGCCTACGGCTCGGTGTTCATCGGTTTCCCGGAAGCGGGCGGGCGCGCGCCATGTCGGCGTCGGTGGCCGCCTTCGGGCACATTACGGAGCCGTGACGCAGCGGACAGGCTTCCTTCTCAGCGGCTTCACCCTGCTTTCGCCAGGTTTTTCCGGCCGATGGGCCGGAAAGCAAGAAAGGGCCGGGAACGGCGGATTCGGGTGGACCTGGCTTACGATCGGGCGGGCGGCCCCGGATATGAAATGGCCCACCTTTCCCGGTAGTTGCTTCTATCCTGCATGCGATATTGAAACCATCGTCACGCACGGAGCGACGCACGGACCGACGCACGGACCGACGCACGGATTGACGTACGGACCCGACGCACAGACTGACCAAGAAGTGGGAATCATGTATCGAACCATGATGAAGTCCAAGATTCATCGGGCTACGGTGACTCAGGCCGATCTGCACTATGTCGGATCGCTCACCATCAGTGCCGACTTGATGGAATCGGCAGACCTGCTCCCCGGAGAACGGGTGGACATTGTCGACATAGACAATGGCGCACGTCTTTCGACCTATGTCATCGAAGGTCCCCGTCATTCGGGAATCATCGGAATCAATGGCGCCGCGGCCAGACTGATCAGCCCCGGTGACCTGGTCATCATCATCGCCTACGCGATGGTCACGGAGGAGGACGCGGCCAAGCTGGAACCGAGGGTCGTATTCGTGGACGGGGCGAACAAGGTGGCCGGCCTCGGCTCCGACCCCGCCGATGTGCCAACCGGTTCCGAACTGCGGCGAGGGGACGTGATCGGCGGTTAGGGCGGCGTCCGGCAACGGCCGGAGGCGTTATGTCTCCGGCCGCTGCCGGCAGCTTCGTCATACCGAGCTGTGCACCTCGGGCTCGCGGAGGGACGTACGTCCGGACAGCCGCGCCGGGCGCAGGGCGTCGAGCAGCGCGCGGTTCACGGTCTCCGGATCCTCCAGGTAGCCGATGTGTCCGCAGCCGTTGATGACCTGAAACGTCGAGTCCGGTATGGCGGTGGCGATTTCCCTGCCCATGAGCGGCGGGGCCAGGACGTCGTCGGAGAAGGCGATGACGTGGCTGGGCACCCGAATCGCACGGTAGGCGGCGAGCCGGTCCGGCATCGGATACAGCCCGCGCTGGGCGCGCGCCGTCGCCCCGGCCGACGGAGTGAGCTCGAACAGTTCGAGCCAGTCCTTGGTACGCACGTCGTCCGTGAGGCTGTGCCGCGACAGTTGCTGGAGTACCTGCATCACCGCGCGATAGCGCGGGGGCAGCTCGATACCGAGGTCGTCCAGTTCGCGTTCGGCGAGGCTCAGCGCCGTGCTCATCACGTCGCTGCGGCCGCGCGCCGCCATGAGGACGAGCCTGCTCACCAGTTCGGGACGGGCGAGCCCCAGTTCCGCGGCGATACGTGCCCCCAGAGAAGTACCGACGACCGCACAGGGCCCGATGCCGAGATGCTCGATGAGTGCGGCCACGTCCGCCGCCATGTCGTCGACGGTGAAATCCGCCGGGCTGTTGTCGTCCGGGAGAACTCCCCGGTTGTCGAGGGTGATGACCCGGTGTCCCGCTGCCGTGAGCGCGGGTACCTGATACAGGTGCCACGCCCTTCCGGTGCCGCCGGTGCCCATGATGAGAACCACGGGAACGCCGCTTCCGACATCCTGGTAGTTCAACCTGAATCCGTCGCGGACGATTACGGGCATGAGCACTCCTCGGACGACACACAAATGGGACGGGCAGGCGGGGAATTTCCCATTTTCCCGGCGGCGATATCACCGGATGGCGGGCGGGCGGCCTTACTCCCGAGCCGGTCTGCGTACAGCGACAATCGCGCCTGGGTGAAAGGCTTCCATTTTCCGTGGACGGTGTTATGTGATGTCGGCATTCGAATCCTCAGAGAGAAATCCGAAAGGACGAACGCATGATGTCTGGCGGTATCAACCGGTTCTCGCGGGAACTGGCGGGCTGCGCGGAGGATGACGTTCTCATCGTCGAGGCGGCGGCCGACGCCGGTCCGGACTGGCTCGCCGAGAACGCCGACGCGCTCCGGTCTGCCGCCCTGGAGCGGGGCGCGGTACTCGTACGGGGACTGCACATCCGCAGCCATTTGGACGCCGCCGCGGCGAGCCGTGCGCTCACCTCGGAACTGATGGTCGAGGTGGAGGGTTTCGCGCCCCGCAGACCGCTGGCCGGCGGGGTGTACTCCTCCTCGGAATGGCCGCCGGACCAGCCCATGTGCATGCATCACGAGCTGACCAGCGCCCCGCGGTATCCGCAGTGGATGATCTTCTCGTGTCTGACGGCGGGCAGCTCCGGCGGAACCGTGTCGGTGGCCGATGCCGGGAAGGTCCTCGACTCCCTGCCGGTCGAGGTTGTGGAGCCCTTCGAACGGGATGGCTGGCAACTCGTGCGCAACTACGACCAGTTGGTCGGCCTTTCGTCGGCGGACGCCTTCGGTGTGTCCGACCCGGACGCGGTGGACCAGTACTGCCGGACCCACGGCATCGAATTCCACCGGTCCGAGAGCGGCGGTCTGCAGACCCGCCAGACGCTGCCTGCCGTCATCGAGCACCCGTTGACCGGACGGCGGTGCTGGTTCAACCAGATCGCTTTCCTCAACGAGTGGACGATGGACCCGGCGGTCCGGGAGTTCATGGTCGGCGAGTTCGGCGCCGAGGGCCTGCCGTTCACCACGCTTCGGGGCGACGGCACGCCGCTGGACACCGCCACCGTCGAAGCCATCAACGCAACGTACGACAAGCACGCGATACAGGTCCCCCTGTGCGACGGCGACCTGCTGCTGGTGGACAACATCGGCACCTCGCACAGCCGTGAGCCGTACAGCGGTGAGCGCGAGATCGTCGTTGCGCTGGGGGATCCGGTGCCGAGGCTGCGGGGATAGCTCACGACGGGCCGGGCGGGGGGACTCATGGCCCACCGTCCGTCCCCTGCTGCGGGACCCACCACCCGCTGTCCGTCCCCTGCCGCGGCACCCACCACTTGCTGTCCGTCCCCTGCCGCGGAACAGCCCGTTCATCGGCCCTGTCCGAAGCTGAGCGTCCGGTAGGCGGTCACGTTTCCTGCCAGGGCGGAACATACCCGGACGGCCCGTATGAGCTTGCGTGACAGGTCCGGATCGGCGTTGTCGATCAGGATGCCGAGCGACGTTCCGCTGTGTGCGGCAACGACGCCGAGGCCACCGATATCCTCGCAGAACGCGATCAACCGTTCCAGCGTCCGCTTGGGACGCAGGGCCTGATTCATCAGCGCACTGCGGGTGGCGACGGCTCCCACCTCCCGGAGGTCACCGCCTCGCACGGCTGCTGTCAGGCGGGCGAGAAGGCGTTCGTACTCGCGGTGTTCCGCCGTGGAGAACGGCTTGGGAATCCGGTTGAACTCGACCGTGTCGACGATCCCGCCCTCGTCGATACCGACGACGGTCATCGGGCTCAGCGAACCGAGCATCCGGCGCAGCCGTACCTGGCGGTGGTGGTAGGCGACGATGCCGTCGTAGAGGACCCCGTCGGTCGGTTCGATCCGGCTGAGGTACGACTCGATGCGGCGGGCGGGCATGGGAATGCCGAGCGCGTTGCCCGCCGCCCGTGCGGTGGCCACCAGGTCCGCGGAGGAACTGGCGAGGCCCTTGCCCTCCGGCAGCGCACTGTCCAGAGTGAGGACACCGCCCATGGGCGCGGGCATGTCCTCCAGGATCATCGACAGCAGCCGGGCCGCCTTGCGCTTGTGTTCCGGCACCACCCGCACCGTTGTCGGCTCCTGGCCGGCACGGAAGGTCGCCACGGTCCAGCGCGCAATCGGCAGCGTCACCAGGAAGTCGCCCTCGGGGCCCGGCAGGACGCCCTGCAGCAGCTCACCGAAGGTGCCGAACGCCGTGCTGACGCCGGTCATCCCCCGATGGGGCAGCCCGGTGTACCGCGGTGCCGGCCGTATGGCGGACTCGTCCTCGAGAGGGCTCCCGGAAAGTACCAACTCTGATCCCCCGTCGCGTGAACCGGAACGTTCGCAGTGATCCGCGCGCACGGATCCCCTGTCGGCGATGCGGCGGGCAACGCTGTCGTCGATCAACGGTGCCAACCGACCGATAGCGGTGTCAACGAGCTGTATTCCTCTCGCAAAGTGCCTGGTCACTGGCGGCTTTTGGCAGTGTGACGGCATGCGGGCCGGGTGCGGAGATTCGATAGTGTCAGCCGGGTGATACGGCGGAACGAGATCGACGAAGAAGACACGCGGATGAAGGCGTCGAGGCCCATATCGGCGTTCGGGGCAGCACTGCGCGATGCCGCCCTGTGGCTGGCGCTCTGCGGGGCGGGATTACTGGGGTTCCGGAGTGCACAGGAGCCTTCCGTGGTGCTGGACCTGCTGCTGCCCGTGCTCGTGCTCGCGGTGGCCGTTCCGGGGAGCCGCCGGTGGCCGAAGGCCGCGGTGTTCGCCGTCAACGGGCTGTGTGCGGTGGGGCTCGCGAACGAGTCGAACCCGGCCAATGCCTATGCTTTGGCGCTGGCCGTGATGACCTATCTGATGGGTGTCCGCGCTCGGGCGGGGTTCGCACCGCTCCTGGTGCTCGCCGCGTGCCTCACCACCGATCTCGCTCTGTGCGCGGTGCTCGGTGTGGGTGCGGTGTGGTGGTTCTACGCGGTCACCGTGCTGCCTCTTGCACTGTTGGTGCCATGGCTCGTCGGCCGCTATCAGCGGGCCCGTCTGGCACTGGTGCGCGGCGGGTGGCGACTGGCGCAGAGCCTGGAGGAGCAGCAGCGGTTCGTCGCGGAGCAGGCCAGGCTGCGCGAGCGGACACGGATCGCGGCCGATATGCACGACTCCCTCGGTCATGTACTGAGCCTCATCGCTTTGCGGGCGGGTGCGCTGGAGCTGTCGCCCACCCTGAGCGAGCAGGACCGTGACGATGTGGCCGAGCTGCGCAAGGCCGTGTCCGAGGCCGTCGACCATCTGCGTGAGACCGTGACGGTGCTGCGCGACGGCACCGAGGCAGGGTCCAACGAGCCGGCGGTCGAATCCGTGGAGGATCTCCTCAGCCGGGCGAGCGCGTCCGGCATCGCGGTGGACCTGGTCCGCGTCGGTGGGAGCCCCGCCCTCTCCCCGCTGGTCGGACACGCGGTGTACCGGGTGGTGCAGGAATCGCTGACCAACGCCACCAAGCACGCCCCCGGCAGCAGGGTACGTGTACGGATCGCCCACGAGGGCGGGCGCACCGAGGTCGTCGTGATCAACTCGGCCGCGCCCGGCGGCCCGTTGCCGGGCGTGGTGTCCGGAAACCGCGGTCTGGCCGGGCTGCGGGAGCGGGTGACCGCGCTCGGCGGCGTACTGGAGGCCGGACCGTTCGAGGACGGGTTCAAGGTGACGGCCGTGATGCCCGACAGGGTGAGTGCGTCCCCGCCGGAGCCCGCCCGGCGAACACCGCCTCCCGGGCAGGCCGAGTCGACGCGCCGCATGGGCGATGCGCGGCGCAAGGCCCGGCTGCACCTCGCGGCGGCGTTCGCCGTGCCCGGCGCGGTCGTCCTCACCGTCCTGCCGGCCGCCGCGTACCTCGCCTACCAGCTGGCGACGTGTGTGCTGCACCCGACGGACTACTCGGGTCTCCATATCGGCCAGGAACGCGCCGAGTTCGCCCATCTTCTCCCCATGCAGAGCTACCCCTACCCGTCCGACGCCGCTCAGTCGACGCCCTCGCCCCGGGGTACCACCTGCGTTTTCTACCGGTCGAACGGCAACCTCCTGGACCAGGTGGACATGTACCGGCTCTGCTACTCCGGTGACCGCCTGGTCACCAAGGACGTACTGCCCGACGGGCCGGGAGACTCCTGACGGTTTGCGGGGGGAGGCTTTCGACGGCCGCGGGCTTGGAGACTCCTGACGGCCGCGGGCCGCTCAGGAGGGGTGCGGGACGTCTTTCAGCCGCTCCGCCAGCACTCCCCCGATGGTTGCGATGTGGGCGGGCACGGTGAGCAGCTGCTCGTGTTCGGCGTGGACGGGGTGTTCCTCGATGGAACCGCTCACATGGGGTGTCCATGATTGCGCGCCGGCCCGGCCGCGTACCCGGTCCGGTACCTCGGTGGCGGTGAACAGCAGCAAATCGCCTCGGAAGCGGCCCGGTCGGTGTGCCGTCAGAAGCCGGCTGTTGTTGATCCATACGTCCTTCATGGCCAGGAGGGTGCGCTCGCCCACCGCGGCGAGCGGATGCTGGTTCTCCTTCAGGAAGAGCAGGTAGCGCGCGATCAACGCGTCCCGGTCGGCGGTCAGTTCCGCTGCGTCGAAGGAGAATCGGGAGGCTGTGAAGTTGTCGACGAGGAGTCTGTCCTCCAGTTCCCGCAGGGCCTGCTCCAGCGCTCCTTCCTCGGATGCCTCGCCGTTGAGGTGCGGATAGGCATCCACCAGGGCGAGGAGTTCCACTTCCTGACCACGGGCCTGCAGTTCCACGGCGAGCGCATGGCACAGGACACCGCCGAAGGACCAGCCGAGCAGCCGGTAGGGGCCCTCGGGCTGGATGTCCGTGATCCGGCGGAGGTAGTCCGCGGCCATCTCCTCGACAGTGGCGGGCATCGCCCCGGGTTCGCTGAGCGCCCTGGCCTGCAGACCGTAGACGGGCATGCCCGGGTCCAGGTGGGTGAGCAGACCGGAATAGCACCAGGACATCCCGCCACCGGGGTGCACGCAGAACAGCGGCTGGCCCTCGCCGCCCGTGCGCAGTGGCAGCATCGGGGCGAAGGAGTCCCGGGCTCCGTTGCGTTCCGTCTCCAGGGCGAGCCCGGCCGGGGTCGGGGCCTCGAACAGGTTGCGCACGCCGAGCTCGGCCCCCAGTTGTTCGCGGAGGAGCGCCACGGCCTTGGTGGCGAGGAACGAGTGGCCGCCCAGACGGAAGAAGTCGTCGTCGGGCCCGACCTCCTCGACGCCCAGCACCTCGGCGAAGACGGCGCAGATCCGCTTCTCCGCCTCGGTGGCCGCAGCACGGGAAACCGGCTTGGCGACTTCGATGGCCAGCAGCGCACGCCGGTCGAGCTTTCCGTTGCCGGTCAGGGGGAGCTCGTTCACGACGACGTACTCCGCCGGGACCATGTACTCAGGCATGGTCCGCAGCAGGCGGGTGCGCAGTTCGGCCGCCAGGGGGGTGTGGTGCTTCGCGGGCGTGACGAACGCGACGAGGGAGGAGCCGTCGCGTACGAGAACGGCCGCCGCGGACACGGCAGGGTCGGTGCGCAGGGCCGCCGCGATTTCGCCCGGCTCGATGCGGAATCCGCGGACCTTGACCTGATCGTCGAGCCTGCCCAGGTGGTGCAGTTGCCCGTCGGGCGTGCGGCGTACGAGGTCGCCCGTACGGTACATCCGCTCGCCCGCTCCTTCGAAGGGGCAGGCCACGAACCGTTCTGCGGTCATGCCGGGGCGGCCCCGGTAACCGCGTGCCAGGGCGGCACCGGAGATGTACAGCTCCCCGGGCGTGCCGGGGGGCACGGGTTGCAGCCACTTGTCGAGCACATGGGCGTGGACGTTGGGCAGCGGTGCACCGATGGGAGGCGTGTCCGTCCACTGGGCGGGGTCGGCGGGGAGGGACAGCGCCGACACCACATGGGTCTCGGTGGGCCCGTAGTGGTTGTGCAGGGCCGGGCGCCGTACGGCGCGGGAGAAGAAGCGTTGTACCGCTCCACGGGTCACCAGCGCCTCACCGGCCTGGGCGACGTGCCGCAGGGCGGGCAACTCCTCGCCGGCTTCCAGAGCGGCGGAGCAGACCGCGTCCAGGACGAGTGTCGGCGCGTACAGCTCTCCCACGCCCGCGTCGCGGAGCCAGGTGACCAGGCGGGCCGGGTCACGGCGTACGTCCTCCGGGCAGATCGCCAGGGTCTTGCCGGACAGCAGGCTGGAGAGGATCTCCTGGGCGGACACGTCGAAGCCGGTCGCGGTGAACTGGGCGGTGACGGTGGCCTCCGCGGGGATCGCCCGATGGTGCCAGTCCAGAAGGTTCCGGATGGCGCCCGTGGTCATCTCGACCGCCTTCGGCTCGCCCGTCGAACCCGAGGTGTGCAGCACGTAGACCGGGTGATCCGGCAGCAGCGGCCCTCCCCGGTCGTCGTCGGTGACGGGCGCCGCGGACTTGGCCGCGAGCGCCGCCTCGTCGGGCACCAGGACGGTTCCGGAGAACCTGTCGGTGAGATCCTCGGTGGTCAGCACGACCGTGGGCCGGATGTCACGCAGCACGAACTGGATCCGCTTGTCGGGAAGTTGAGGGTCGACGGGCAGGTAGGCGGCCCCCGCCTTGAGGGTGGCCAGAAGACTGACGACGAAGTCCACGCCTCGGGGCAGCGCGAGGGCGACGACCGTGTCCGGGCGTGCACCGTGCTCCAGCAGGATCCTCGCCAGCCGGTTCGATCTGTCGTCGAGTTCCGTGTAGCCGAGCGTCCTGTGCCCGTGTACGACAGCGGGGAAGTCGCCGCGCCTCAGTGCCTGTTCGGCGAAGAGCTCGGGCAAACCCGCGGCCGACGCGTGGCGTGGGGTGCTGCCCCAGTCGTCGATCGTGGCCTGCTCGTCGGGGAGCGTGAGGCCGACCGCGCCGGCTTTGAGCTGCGGATCCTGGGTGACCTGCTCGAGTACGCGGACCAGGCGCTGCCCCAGTCGTCGTACGGTCGCCTCGTCGAACCGGGCGGCGTCGTACTCCAGGGCTCCGGTCAGTCCGTCCAATCCGCCCTGCGCGGTGCGCAGTTCGGCGACCGACAGCAGCAGGTCGAACTTGGCGGTGGCGGTCCCGGTCTCCTGCGCTCCGATGGCCAGGTCGCCCCCGGCCGTGTGCGATCCGGTATCGCCCGGGCCGGCCGTGTTGTTGAGGGTGAGCATGACCTGGAAGAGGGGGTGGCGGGAGAGGGAGCGTTCGGGGTTGATGAGGTCGACGAGGCGTTCGAAGGGGAGGTCCTGGTGGGCGTAGGCGCCGAGGTCGGTTTCCCTGGTCCGGGCGAGGAGTTCGCGGAAGGTGGGGTTGCCGGACAGGTCGGTGCGCAGGACGAGGGTGTTGATGAAGAGGCCGACGAGGTCGTCGACGGCGTCGTCGCCGCGTCCGGCGATCGGGGTGCCGATCGGGATGTCCTCACCGGCTCCGGAGCGTGACAGAAGCAGAGCAAGGGCGGACTGGAGCACCATGAACACCGTGGCCTG
The DNA here is from genome assembly GCF_055563255.1 of Streptomyces sp. NPDC002958. Classification (NCBI taxonomy): domain Bacteria; kingdom Bacillati; phylum Actinomycetota; class Actinomycetes; order Kitasatosporales; family Streptomycetaceae; genus Streptomyces; species Streptomyces sp. NPDC002958. The sequence continues at coordinate 89,061 of NZ_JBVHDS010000023.1, forward strand.
CGAGTCCCTGGCCAGTGCCGCCACCGACTGGTGGACGGCCGCCGGAACCGTGAACTCGACCCGGTCACCGTGGTGGGACGGGACAGCCGGCCGGGGGCGGTCGGCCGGGAGAACGATCTCGGCCGGGAGTTCGGCGAGCTGCGTCTGCCAGTAGTCGATCTGCCGGGAGATCAGGCTGGCCGGATCGTCCTCGGAACCGAGGAGCTCCCGCTGCCAGAGCGCGTAGTCGGCGTACTGCACCGGCAGCTCGGACCACTGCGGGACATCACCCACCACACGCGCCTGATAGGCAGCGGCCAGGTCTTGGATGAAGGGCCTCACCGACCATGCGTCGACGGCGATGTGGTGGAACGAGAACTGAACGATGTGCTGGGTGGGGGCGGTTTCGAAGAGTGCGGCCCGGACGGGTATGTCACTGGTCAGGTCGAACGCGTGCCGGGCAGCCGCGGCCAGCCGGCCCGGCAGATCGTCCTGCGTGACGGTCTCGACAAGCCACGGCACCGCCACTCCGGTATCCAGCACCACCTGATGGACGCCCTCACCATCCTCGGCGAACACCGTCCGCAGACTCTCGTGCCGACCCACCACATCATCCAGCGCCGCCCGCAGCGCCTCACCATCCAGATCCCCGCTCAACCGCAACGCGAGCGGAATATTGTACGTGGCCGACGGCCCGTCCAGACGGTGCAGAAACCACAACCGCTGCTGACCGAACGACAACGGCACCCGCACCGGACGCGCCGCCGCCCGCAACGCCGGACGACCCACAGCCGCCCCGTCCAGCACACGGCTCAGGCCGGCAACGGTCGGGTTCTCGAACAACTGCCGGATCGACACCTCAACACCCAGCACCGAACGAAGCCTCGACACCAACCGCGTCGCCAGCAACGAATGCCCACCCAGATCGAAGAACCCCTCATCGATCCCGACCGACGACCGCCCCAACACCTCACCGAACAAACCACACACAATCTCCTCACGCGGCGACCTCGCCACCCGCGACCCCACCCCCACACCAGCCAGCGCCACAGCAGGAGACGGCAGCGCCCGCCGGTCCACCTTCCCATTCGGCGTCAACGGAACCGCATCAAGAACCACCACCACCGTCGGCACCATGTACTCCGGCAACCGCAACCGCACACCCTCACGCACCCCGGCACCATCCACCACCACACCCGGCTCAGGCACCACATACCCCACCAACACACCCTCATCGACCACCGCCACCGCACGCCCCACACCCTCGACCCCCACCAACCCCGACTCCACCTCACCCAACTCGATACGGAACCCCCGCACCTTCACCTGCGCATCACTACGACCCACGAACTCCAACACACCCCCAGCACTCCACCGCACCACATCACCCGTGCGATACATACGCCCACCACCCCACGGACACGCCACAAAAC